>NZ_JBHTBX010000016.1:0-64414 GCF_042665135.1 Hydrogenophaga bisanensis | reverse complement strand
TTGCCGATGCCGACGGGCACTTCCGGGCCCGCTACGGGGTGCGCGCCAGCGGCGCGGCCTACCTGCTGCGTCCGGACCAGCACGTGTGCGCGCGCTGGCTCACGCTCGATGCCCACCGCCTGCAGGCCGCACTGACCGCCGCGCTGCCCCAGTGAACCACCCGCCGACCAGGATGACCACCATGAACACACCCGCGACGCTGCCGATCGAAGGGCTGGAAGCCGTCTATGACGCGCTGGCCCAGGCCATCGACCAGGCCGGCCCCGACCAGGCCGAGCTCTTTCTCGTCAAGCTCGCCCTGCTCAATGCCCACGCACTGGCGGACGCCGGGCTTTTCCAGCAACATCTGCAGGCTGCCCTGCAAGACCTCTGACCATCGACCCACCCAAGGAGCCATCATGAAAATCGAGCGCATTCACCACGTCGCCTACCGCTGCAAGGACGCCAAGGAAACTGTCGAGTGGTATGTCAAACACCTGAACATGGACTTCGTGCTGGCCATTGCCGAAGACCAGGTGCCGTCCACCAAGGCACCCGACCCGTACATGCATGTCTTCCTGGACGCCGGGCAGGGCAACGTGCTGGCCTTCTTCGAGCTGCCCAACTCGCCCGAGATGGGGCGTGACGAGAACACCCCGGCCTGGGTGCAACACATTGCCTTCAAGATCGGCAGCATGGATGACCTGATCGCCACCAAGGACCGCCTGCAGGCGTCCGGCATCGAGGTCATCGGCCCGACCGATCACACCATCTTCAAGAGCATCTATTTCTTCGATCCGAACGGACACCGCCTGGAGCTGTGCGCCGATGTGGGCACGCCCAAGATGCACAAGGACCTGGACGAGGTGAAATGGGACATGCTCAACGAATGGGCCCAGACCAAGCGCGCGCCCAAGCATGCCGCCTGGATGCACGACAAGGAATTCAAGGCCCTGGACTGAGATTCACCCGACATGACGATGCTCAATGAAACCCACGACCCGGCCCTGCGCAGCTGGGTGGCGTCGGCCAACCTGGCCGGCAACGATTTCCCGATCCAGAACCTGCCGTTCGCCAGTTTCCGCCGCCAGGGCAGCACCGAGGCCTTCCGCGGCGGCGTGGCCATCGGCGACCAGATTCTGGATCTGGCGGCCGTTCACCAGGCGGGCGTGTTCACGGGCAATATCGGCCAGGCCGTTCGGGCCGGCGCCCAGCCGCAGCTCAACGACCTGATGGCGCTGGGCACCCCTGTGTGGAGCGCGCTGCGCCTGGCGCTATCGCGCGCCCTGCGTGAAGGCGCAGCCGAGCAGGCGGCCCTGCAGGCCTGCCTGGTGCCGCAGGCGCAGGCCGAGTACGGTGTGCCTGCCCGCATCGGCGACTACACCGATTTCTACACCTCGGTGCACCACGCCACCAACATCGGCAAGCTGTTCCGTCCGGACAACCCGCTGCTGCCCAACTACAAGTGGATTCCTATCGGCTACCACGGTCGCGCGTCCAGCATCGGTGTCTCGGGCCAGCAGTTCCGCCGGCCGGTCGGCCAGACCCTGCCGCCAGGGGCCACGCAGCCTTCGTTCGGGCCCTGCAAGCGGCTGGACATCGAGCTGGAGCTGGGCATCTTTGTCGGTACCGGGAATGAACTGGGCGACCCGGTGGCCATGGCGCAGGCCGAGGATCATGTGTTCGGTCTTTGCCTGCTCAACGACTGGTCGGCACGGGACATCCAGGCCTGGGAATACCAGCCACTGGGTCCCTTCCTTTCGAAGAACTTCGCCACCACCATCTCGCCCTGGATCGTGACAGTGGAAGCACTGGCGCCTTACCGCGTGGCCTTCGAGCGCCCGGCGGACGATCCGCAGCCTTTGCCGTATCTGGACAGCGAAGCCAACCGTCAGCGCGGCGCGTTCGACATCCAGCTGCAGGTGGGTCTGGAGACCCCGAAGATGCGCGAAGCGGGTCAGGGCGATGCCACCATCTGCCGCACCAGCTACCGGCATGCCTACTGGACGGTGGCCCAGATGGTCACGCACCACACGGTCAACGGCTGCAACCTGCAGCCAGGCGACCTGTTCGGCAGCGGCACGCTGTCCGGGCCCACGCTGGACCAGGCGGGTGCGCTGATCGAGCTGACCGCTGGTGGCAAGAACCCGCTGCCCCTGCCCAACGGTGAAACCCGCACCTTCCTGGAAGACGGTGATGCGGTGGTGCTGCGCGGCTGGTGCGAGAAGCCCGGTGCGGCGCGCATCGGCTTTGGCGAGTGCCGGGGCACCGTGCTGCCGGCACGGGGCTGACCGCTCAACGAGGCCGCATGTCCTCGGTGGTCTCGTAGCGGGCGTGCCAGCTCAGGGCCTCCTGCAGCAGGTGCGGTGTGTGCAGGCCGCCCTGACCGCTGCGGCCGGCGGCCTCGGCCCGTTCCACGTAGTCCAGCAGAGCGGGCTTGAAGTCGGGGTGTGCGCAGCGTTCGATGATCAGGCGTGAGCGCTGGCGTGGCGCCAGGCCACGCAGATCGGCCAGTCCCTGCTCGGTGACGATGATCTGCACATCGTGTTCGGTGTGGTCCACGTGGCTGACCATGGGCACGATGCAGCTGATGCTGCCGCCCTTGGCGGTGGACGGTGTCATGAAGATCGAGATGTAGGCGTTGCGCGCGAAGTCGCCCGAGCCGCCGATGCCGTTCATGATGCGCGTGCCCATCACATGGGTGGAGTTCACGTTGCCATACAGGTCGGCCTCGATCATGCCGTTCATGGCGATCAGACCCAGTCGGCGGATCACCTCGGGGTGGTTGCTGATCTCCTGGGGACGCAGCACGATGCGCTCACGGTAGAAGTCCAGGTGATCGTTGAACTCCTTCATCACCTCGCTGGACAGCGAAATGGCGGTGGACGAGGCCATGCGCATCTTGCCGGACTTCAGCAGCGCCAGCATGCCGTCCTGCAGCACCTCGGTGTAACCCTGCAGACCGGTGAATGGGCCGTCGTTGAGGCTTTCTAGCACGGCGTTGGCGATGTTGCCCACGCCCGACTGCAGTGGCAGCAACTCGGCTGGCAGGCGGCCCAGCTTCACTTCCTGCTGGAAGAAGTCCATCAGGTGGCTGGCAATGCGGCGCGAAGCATCGTCGGGCGCGCTGAACTTGGTGTCGCGGTCCGGTAGGTTCGTCTCGACCACCGCGATCACCTTGGTCGGATCGCAGTGCAGGTAGGGTGTACCGATGCGCTCGCCCGCGTGCGTCATCGGGATCGGCTTGCGGTAGGGCGGGCGCTCGGTGCCGTAGTAGATGTCGTGCATGCCTTCCAGCGCCAGCGGGTGGCCGTGGTTGACTTCCAGGATCACCTTGTCGGCCTGGTCCAGCCAGGTCTTGTTGTTGCCCACCGATGTGGCCGGGATCAGCCGCCCGTCCTCCAGGATGCCGGCCACTTCGATGACCGCGACGTTCAGCTTGCCCAGAAATCCGAACCACACGTACTGCGCCACGTGCGAGAGATGAATGTCGGTGTAGGCCATCTCGCCGGCGTTGATGCGCGCGCGGCAGGTCGGGTCGGACTGGTAGGGCAGGCGCATGTCCATGCCGCCCACCTTGGCCAGCGCCCCGTCCAGTTCGGGCGCGGTCGAGGCGCCGGTCCACAGGCCGATGCGGAACTCTTTTCCTGCATCGTGCTGCTGCTGGATGTGGCGGGCCAGGGCCTGAGGCACCAGCTTCGGGTAGCCGGCCCCCGTGAAACCGCTCATGCCGACGTGATCGCCGTGGTGGATGAGGCGGGCTGCGTCGTCGGCGGACATCAGCCTGGAGCGCAGACCAGGGTGCAGGATGCGCGAAACAGGGCTCAACATCAGAAGTCCTTGCTATGCAATTTCAGAAAATTAGGGTTTACCCTTATTTTCGCAGTAATCGATGTCAGGCACTGGTCAAAAAGACTGTTTTTATGTACAGTTTTTGAATGATCGAGCAGCATATCCCGCTTCCCCGTGTCAAAGGTCGCGGAATGGCCTGGCAGGCCCCTCACCGCTTTCGGGCTGAGGACCGCGAGGCCTTTGACGACGGCTGGGACGGTCTGACACTGACGGCCGCTGGTCAGGCAGACGCTGGCCAACCCACCACCCAGGTCATCTGGGAGGACGCGCGCAGTGCCATCACCCGCAACGATTCGCCCGACATTGGCTTCGCGCTGGGTCTGAATCCCTACCGTGGCTGCGAGCATGGTTGCGCGTATTGCTATGCCCGTCCGAGCCACAGCTACCTCAACCTGTCGCCGGGGCTGGATTTCGAGACCAAGATCATTGCCAAGCGCAACATCGCCGAGGTGCTGCGCCGCGAGTTGCAGCGGCCATCCCATGTGCCGGACCTCCTGGCCATCGGTACCGTCACCGATGCCTATCAGCCGGTCGAGCGCGACCTGCGCCTGACCCGTGCCGTGCTGGAAGTCTTGCAGACGGCGCAGCATCCGCTGGCGATGGTCACCAAAGGCAGCGGGATCGAGCGCGATCTTGATTTGCTCGCGCCCATGGGGCAGCAAGGCCTGGCCGCGGTGTATGTGACCATCACCACGCTGGATGCCCGTCTGGCCCGCATCCTGGAGCCGAGGGCGGCTGCACCGCACCGGCGGCTGCGCACCATCCGCGCACTGGCCGAAGCCGGTGTGCCCGTGGGGGTGAGCGTGTCACCGCAGATTCCCTTCATCAACGAAGACATGGAGCGGGTGCTGGACGCAGCAGCGCAGGCAGGTGCCACCCGTGCCTTCTACCAGGTGCTGCGCCTGCCCTGGGAACTGGCCCCGATCTTCCGGCAGTGGCTGGCACAGCATTACCCGCAGCGCGCCGAACGTGTGATGGCCCGCGTGCAGGACCTGCATGGGGGGCGCGATTACCGCGCCGACTTTGCCACCCGCATGAAGGGGCAGGGTGTCTGGTCCGAACTGCTGCGCCAGCGCTTTGACAAGACCTGCCACCGGCTGGGACTCAACCGGGAACGTGTGCCGCTGGACAGCAGCCGGTTTCGTCCCGCCGCCCTCGACGCACAGCAATCGCTGTTCTAGCGATCCGGTGTCGGGTCTATCCGGGCCGAATCAGGCCCCGTGACACTCCAGCAATTGCAGAGCATCGGTGCGCCAGTGATGCAAGGCCTCGTAGTAGCCCTCCCAGACACAGCCGTTGCAGCCACGGCCGCAGCAGGTGGTCGGCTCGGGCGGCGGCCGTCGCAGGGTCTGGTCCAGGTCCAGATGGCGTTCACGCAGCGCACGTCCTCTCAGGTGGGTGATCAGCGCATGTGCGGTGGGCAGGTCAGACAGTCGAATCAGGCCCGGATCGTGCAGGGTGAATCTGGGTTGCTCCTTGCCCTCGAACACCCCCGTTTCCCGGAACATGGCCGCAGGTCGCACCCACAGTCCGAAGCCCCCATACAGCGCGCGATAGAGCGTCATGCCCTGCAAGGTTTCGCTGCATCTCACCGTGTCGATCACCTCATACCAGCCGCCCTTGTAGTGGCGGTACAGGCCAGGGGGCGTGGGTTCCAGTGGCGGCAGGTCATCGTCGGTGGGAGCAGCTTCGGCAGTCATGGCGCCGAGATTGTCCCTGATGCCGGCCGAGTCAGCTTTTTGAACATTTGCTTGCACACAGGGTGGCCCAAGACCGGCCTTCATATTAGTACGATAGTATGATTTGAAGGCCGGTCGTCGATCGATTCGGCCATCAAATCAGGGAGTCAATCAATGTCAACGAAATGGATCGTGGTGCTGTCGTGCACCACGTTGATGGCCGCTTGCGGCCAAACGCCATCGGCCGCCCCCAGGCAGCAGGGTCCTGTGCTCGATCCTCTGACACTGGCGACAGCACCGGCAGCCGCCTCGCCCGGTGCACCGGTGGCGCCGCCTGCGGCAGAGCCGTCGCCCGCCCGTGCCCTCAAGGACCTGTTCGGTGCCGACTTCCGGACCGTCGACAGTCAGCGCCTGCCCGGCGACGTGGTGGCCGGTCACTGGGCGAGCGGGCGTGTGCCTGCGGCGTTGGGCATTCCAGCCGTGCTGGTGCTGGCGCAAGCCACGCCGGGGCCGCAGCAGGAGTATCCCAAGCCCCAGGACAAGGTGCAGTTGTCCGGCGCCGTTTACGTGCCGGGCGAGCAGGGTGACTGGCTGCTGAAGTTCAAGCAGACCGCCTTTGGCGAGTTCGGTGCCAGCGAGACTGCCCCCCGGCGGGTGGATGCCAGCCGAGACGCCTGGCTGAAGGTGGCCGATGACCGGCTGATCTGGGCCGTCGGCACCTACGACACCCTGCCCGGTGGCCACGGCATCGAAGGGCTGGAACTGATCGGCGTGGACCTGGGCAAAGGGTCAATGCAATACCTCGGACGCATGGCCTCGGGGGAGAACAACGACGGCGACTGCCGCGACGCTGGGACCCAGGGCAAACAGGCCTTGTGTTTCGATTGGCGGGGCCGGTTGTCCGTGGTGACGGGGCAGGGCAAGGGCGCCTGGCCAGACCTGGTGCTGGTGAAGACAGGCACCCGCTATGACGCCCGCCAGCGCAAGCTGATCAAAGTCGATGACCGCGCGGTGATCCGCTTTGACCCTCGCACTGTGGCTTATCGCACCGGGCAACCGTGACCCTGTGACTGAGCATTCTCAGCCACAACACACATCAGGGGGATGGCCAGATGGCCCCGAAGAATCTGAAGAAAGACGAAGTGGTGCAGGTGGTCGCGGATGCAGCGGCCAGGCACGGCATACCCGTGGACGATTTCCTGCGCGCCTCACACATCGAGACGGGTGGTCGTTTTGACGAACTGGCACACAACCGGTCCTCTGGTGCCAAGGGATTGTTTCAGTTCATGCCTGCGACGGCCGAGCACTACGGCATCGCCGGTCGTGAGTTTGATACGGCGGCCAACACCGACGCGGCGGCCCGTCTGTACCTCGACAACCGCCAGGCACTGTACAACGCGCAAGCCCGATCGGGCCTGCCTTTCCTGTCGGGGGCACCCGAGCCCACGGGCCTGGACATGTACTTTGCCCACCAGCAGGGTGCTGCCGGCTACGGCTCGATCCAGTCGGCCCTGGCCGGCCATGGCTTCACCCGCGATCACACGGCCCGCAACATCCAGGCCAACATCGGTGATGACCTGCAGGCCATCACCGGGCACAGCCGAGGTGATCTGGCCACCATGAGTGACCAGCAACTGGCGGGTACCTATCTCAGCTACTGGCAGCACAAGTACGACCGCATTGCCATGCCTGCCCATGGGGTCCTGGCTCGCCAGGGCGATGCGCCGGCGGGTGTGCTGCCCACGCCCCTGCTGCGCCAGGGCAGCCAGGGGGATGGTGTTCGTCAGTTGCAGCAGCAGCTGGCCGATGCGGGCATCACCGGACCGGGCGGCCGCGCGCTGGCGGTCGACGGGGACTTCGGCCCGCGTACCCGTGCAGCGGTCGAGGCGTTCCAACGCCAGCAAGGGCTGGCCGCCGACGGCGTGGTCGGCAAGGCCACCTGGGCGGCCTTGTCGCGCCAGGCCACGCAGGCGGTGGAGTCAGGCCCAACCGTCGAGATGCAGGATGTTGGAGAAGGTGCCTGGCCAGCACCGGGCAACATGACCATCAATGCCGCGGACAAGCCCGGCGAGGGGCGAGGCGAATTCGGCACCTCCCGCGCCGGTGGCAGCCGCGTCCACAACGGGCTGGACATCCAGGGGCAGGTGGGTGACCCGATCGTGGCTTACCGCGATGGCACCGTGCTGTTTGCCGGCCAGCAGGCCGGTGGCAAAGGGTACGGCAACTACATCGTGCTGGAACACGCGGACGGGTCGCAGTCCTTGTATGCCCATCTGGAGCGATTGGAGGTACGAGAAGGCGAGACGGTGGGGGCTGGCGATCGCATCGCCACCATGGGGAGATCGGGCAACACGCCCGAGACCGGCGATACCCACCTGCATTTTGAGATCCGCGAAGGCGCCACGCCGGGAGCGCGACTGACAGGCACACCGGTGGACCCCATAGGGCGCTTCACCCAGGTGGCGCTGCAGCCTGCGGAACAACCGGTGGTCCCGGCCGAGGCGAAGGAGCCATTGCCCCGCCAACTGCTGGATCGGCAGGCACAGATCCGCCATGCCATGGGGGATCGGCTGTCGTCACAAGGCTTCAGCATCGGACAGGTGGATGCCATCAGCGCCGCCGCCACTGCCGCGATGGTTCGCGACGGCGAACTTGCTGCACGTGACTCCCGTTTCCTCGTCGGCAAGGACGGACAGCGCGTGGCCATGCTGTACGGCAACGGAGTCTTGCGTGAGGTGGACGTCTCCGGGGCGCTGACCCGCAGCGGGCCGGAACACCTGCAAACGGCAGCCGAACACCTGCACACCCGGGCGCTTGGCATGGCGGTCAGCCCCGCAGTGCAGGCCAGGGGCCATGGGACCGTGCCCGCGCTCTAGGTCCACCCTGAGGCAAGGTGCAGACTGGGGTGGGGCCCATGTGTCACCGCCCTGTCGTCGGGGTGCCTGCGCTTTCCCTGCTCCCAGGCTGCCCGCCAGGCGGGCAGGGTGAGGCCAGGGTCGTCGCCCAGCCCACGCACCACGCACCCGCCAGCGGCACCGGTCTCGGCCACGGCCTGCAACTGAGCGGGTTCGAGGATGCCGCCGATGCCCACCACCGGCGCCGGCGCCATGTGGGCCCACCAGGCCAGGTTGTCCAGGCCCTGCGGGTGCCAGGGCATGTCCTTGGTGGTGGTCGGCCAGATGGGGCCGCAGGCGATGTAGTCGGGTGCCAGTGCCGACGCGCGGCACAGTTCCCACAGGCTGTGTGAACTCACGCCCAGTTGGACTCCGCCTTCGCGTGCGGCCTGCAGCTTGGTACGGTCCTGGGCTGACAGGGCCAGCAGGTCTTCCTGCCCCAGGTGCAAGGATCTTGCTCCCGCGTCGATGGCGATGCGCCAGTGGTCGTTGACCACCAGCAGCACCCCAGCCGCGTCGGCCGCGCGCTGGCTGCGGGTGACGGCTTGGCGCAGGGTGGTTTCCCAGGTCGTGTCGTCCATGTCGGTGGGACGTTTGAAGCGCAACTGGATGGTGTCCACGGTCGGTCGCACCGACAGGACCGCTTCCACGCGCTCCGCGCTGTCGACGATGGCGTAGACACCCGGTGCTCGCCCACGCGGCCGCTGGGCCAAGGCGTGCGGGAGTTCCTCGTCCAGCGACAGGCGGGGCAGCAGGGTCGGATCGGTGACAAAGCCCTCCCGTGCGATCACCGGTCCCACGCCTCGGCCAACCGCGCGCGCGTGGCGCAGCGCGTGCGTGGCGGCCATCTTGGCCAGTACCGCCGCGTCGGCCGTCACCCAGCCCAGTGCCAGGGCTGAAGCCATGGCCGACGCGAAGGTGCAGCCGGTGCCATGGTTGTGCGGCGTGGCTTCGCGCGGCAAGGCCAGCCAGCCGCAGGCATGCGGTGTCTCCAGCCAGTCCAGTGACAGCTGCTCGTGACGCTGCAGCAGCGCCGCATCGCCACCGGTGATCACGACCGCCTCGCAGCCCAGTGCCCGCAGTGCGCGGGCTTGCGCTGGAATGTCTCCTGGTGCACCGTCACCGAGCAGGGCCACCGCCTCGGCCTGGTTGGGCGTGATCACAGTGGCGCGCGGCAGCAGCAGGTCGCGGTAGGCCGCGCGCAGTTCAGCGTCGGCCAGCGCAGCGCCGGTGCTGGCTCGAAGCACCGGGTCCACCACCAGCGCCAGCGGTTGCTGCATGCGCAGCCGGTCGATGAAGGCGACCAGCACCCGCACGTTGTCGGCGCTGCCCAGCAGGCCGGTCTTGATGACCTTCGGCGGCATGTCCCTGGCCAGCGTGTCCAGCTGCGCCTGCAGCACTGCGGGCGGTGTGGCTTCGGTGTGGGTGACTTCGGTGGTGCTTTGCGCCGTGATACCGGCCACGACGGTGCAGCAGTGAACGCCCAGGGCGTCGGCTGCTCGCTGGTCAGCCGCCAGCCCGGCGCCGCCACCGCTGTCGGTGCCGGCAATGCTCCAGATGATGGGTGTGGTCATGGTGTCATCCGATCAGGAAAGGGTGTCCGCTGACTGGGGTGGAGGCCACCGCCATGTCCTGCGGCGCCATCACGCCGGCTTCAAAGGCCGATCGGCCCGCTTCAATGGCCAGGCCGAAGGCGCGCGCCATACGCACCGGGTCCACGGCCTGTGACACGGCCGAGTTCAGCAGGACGGCGTCAAAGCCCAGTTCCATGGCCTGGGCCGCATGGCTGGGCGCGCCGATGCCGGCGTCCACCACCAGCGGCACGCCGGGCAGGCGCGCACGCAGGGTGCGCAGCGCAAACGGGTTGATCAGACCCTGGCCCGAGCCGATGGGTGCTCCCCAGGGCATCAGCACCTGGCAGCCCGCGTCCAGCAGGCGCTGGCAGGTCACCAGATCGTCGGTGCAGTAGGGGAAAACGGCAAAGCCGTCCTTGATGAGCTGCGTCGCCGCTTCCACCGTGCCCCAGGGGTCGGGCTGCAAGGTGTGTTCGTCACCCACGACTTCCAGCTTGATCCAGGGCGTGTCGTAGAGCTCGCGCGCCATGTGGGCCAGGGTGATGGCCTCGCGCGCGGTGCGGCAGCCAGCGGTGTTGGGCAGCAGGCGCACGCCACTGTTGACAATGCCGGCGATGAAGCCGTTGTCGCCCGCCGCGGCCAGCGTGCGCTTGAGGCCGACGGTCACCACCTGGGCACCGCTGGCGGTGATGCTGTCGGCCAGCACCTGCGGCGAGGGGTAGCCCGCGCTGCCGAGCAGGAAGCGGCTGCCGAGTTCGATGCCGTAGGGCGTCCATTGTGATGCGGTCATGGCTCAGCCTCCGACGATGGCCTGAAATGTGAGCACGGTGTCGCCCGGTTGCAGCACGGTGACGCCACGCCGGGTGCGGGGAACGAATTCGCCATTGACGGCGGTGGCCACTTGTTCGGCGTTGACGCCCTGTGCGGCCAGCAGCGCCGCCAGCGTCAGGCCCTCGGGGCAGGGCAGGGAGAGGTCGTTGAAGGTCAGCATGGGTTGACGGGAGAAGGGGCTTGATCCATATCAGCCGCGCAGCGGCGCAGGGGGAGTGCGGCAATCGCGTCCTCCACCAGCGCTGGTGCCAGCAGCCAGCCGTGTCGGTACAGACCGTTGATGCGCAGCAGGCCGTCTGCATGCTCGATGCGCGGCTCGTTGTCGGGCAGGGCGGGTCGCAGGTTGGTTTCCAGATGCACGATGCGCGCCTCGGCCAGTTCGGATATCACGCTCTGTGCGGCCGCCATCAGTTCCACGGCGCTGCGCAGGCTGACAGGCGAGCGGTCTTCGCTCTCGATCTCGCTGGCGCCGATGACGATGTGATCGCCCGGGCGCGGCACGATGTAGACGCGGTGACGCGGGTGCAGCAGGCGCACCGGTCGCTGCAGCGGCACGCCGGGCGCGTGCAGCCAGACCACCTCGCCGCGCACGCCGCGCACCGGCAGCTCAGGCCGGGCGCCCGTGCCACGCACATCGATGGCCAGGTCGAAGCGCTGTTCGCTGCCATCGTCCAGCACGATACGACCGGGCTGTACCGACGCCACCGTGTGCCGCCAGCGCCAGCGCACGCGCGGTGCGGCCGCGCACAGGGCGGGCAGCACCTGCAGCGGCAGGATCTGTCCCTCGCCGGGCAGCAACCAGGCGTGCAGTAGCGGGTCGATGGCCGGCTCCAGTGCCGTCAGGGTGTCGCGGTCCAGCCGCTGCGGTGTCTGCCCCGTGCCGGCCAGATTGGGCGCCTGGGCCAGCCGCGCCAGCACGCGCTGGGCCGCGCCCAGGTCGCAGCCGTGGGCCACCAGCAGGCTGCCCAGGGTGCGCAGTTGCAGCGCCGGTTCCTCACCGGTGCCAAGGCTCGTCGAACACCCGGTGCAGCTGCCGCAGGCGGCGGGCAGGGCGCCCGCATCCGGCGATCCTGCGCGGGCCAGTGCATCGGTGATCTCGCGCCACAGCGCCAGGGAGCGCCAGCCCAGCGCCGCGATGGCCGGGCCGCTGTTGTCCAGTTCGGCCAGCGGGCTGAGCATGCCGGCAGCCGTGAAGGCCGCCGGTCCCTGGCCGTCGCTGCGGGCTTGCGGACCATCGGCTGGATCGAACACGGTCACGTCGTGATGGGGAGACAGCCGCCAGGCCAGCAGCCGGCCCAACAGGCCGGCGCCCGCTATACCGATGCGCGCCATGGCTCAGCCTTTGTTCTTCAAAGAGTCGAGGGGCACGTAGAACTCGCCGCCGACCGACTTGAACTCGGCGCTCTTCTGGGCCATCCCTTCGGTCAGAGCCTGTTCTTCGCTCAGACCCTTGGCCGCCGCATAGTCGCGCACGTCCTGCGTGATCTTCATGCTGCAGAACTTCGGCCCGCACATGCTGCAGAAGTGCGCCTCCTTGGACGAGTCCTTGGGCAGGGTTTCGTCGTGGTAGGCCTCCGCGGTCTGCGGGTCCAGGCCGAGCGCGAACTGGTCGCGCCAGCGGAACTCGAAGCGCGCCTTGCTCATCGCGTCGTCGCGCGCGCGCTGACCCGGGTGCCCCTTGGCCACGTCGGCCGCATGCGCGGCGATCTTGTAGGCAATGATGCCCTGTTTCACGTCGTCGCGGTCCGGCAGACCCAAGTGTTCCTTGGGCGTGACGTAGCACAGCATGGCGGTGCCCATCCAGCCGATCATGGCGGCACCGATGGCGCTGGCGATGTGGTCGTAGCCCGGCGCGATATCGATGGTCAACGGGCCGAGCGTGTAGAACGGCGCTTCGTGGCAGTGCCTGAGCTGCTCGTCCATGTTGGCCTGGATCATGTGCATGGGCACATGACCGGGGCCTTCGATCATGGTCTGTACATCGTGCTTCCAGGCGATCTGCGTGAGTTCGCCCAGGGTCTTGAGCTCGGCAAACTGCGCCTCGTCGTTGGCATCGGCCGCGCTGCCCGGGCGCAGGCCATCGCCCAGCGAGAAGGTCACGTCGTACGCCTTCATGATCTCGCAGATCTCGTCGAAGTGCGTGTACAGGAAGTTCTCTTTGTGGTGGGTGATGCACCACTTGGCCAGGATGGAGCCGCCGCGCGAGACGATGCCGGTGCGGCGCTGGGTCGTGAGGTGGATGAAGGGCAGGCGCACGCCGGCGTGGATGGTGAAGTAGTCCACCCCTTGCTCGGCCTGCTCGATCAGCGTGTCGCGGAAGATTTCCCATGTGAGGTCCTCGGCCACGCCGCCGACCTTCTCCAGCGCCTGGTAGATCGGCACCGTGCCGATGGGCACCGGGCTGTTGCGGATGATCCAGTCGCGTGTGGTGTGGATGTTCTTTCCGGTCGACAGGTCCATGACCGTGTCGCCACCCCAGCGGATGGACCACACGAGTTTTTCCACCTCTTCCTCGATGGATGAGGTCACGGCCGAGTTGCCGATGTTGGCGTTGATCTTCACCAGGAAGTTGCGGCCGATGATCATCGGCTCCACCTCGGGGTGGTTGATGTTGGCCGGGATCACCGCGCGGCCGCGAGCCACCTCGTCGCGCACGAACTCGGGCGTGATCACGTCGGGGATGCGTGCCCCCATCGCGTTACCGCGCAGGCGCGCCTCGCGTTCGGCGTCGCCCAGGTATTCGCGCATCCACTCGCGCTTGCCGTTCTCGCGGATGGCGATGTATTCCATCTCCGGCGTGACGATGCCGCGGCGCGCGTAGTGCATCTGGGTCACGTTGGCGCCTGCCTTTGCGCGCAGCGGCTGGCGCTGCAGGCCGGCGGCCTCGGCGCGCAGCGCCTCGATGCGCGCGTCAGCGACGTCGCCGTGTTTGCCTCCATCGTCCAGCGCCATGCGCGCGCGACCTTCGTAGTGTTCGGTGTCACCGCGCGCAGCGACCCACTGGCTGCGCACCGGTCCGAGGCCCTGGCGGATGTTGATGTCGGCGGCCGGGTCGGTGTAGGGGCCGGAGGTGTCGTAGACCGTGACCGTCTCGCCATTGGTCAGCGCGATCTCGCGCATGGGCACCTGCACGCCGGGTTGGGCGCCGGGCACATAGACCTTTGACGACTGGGGGAAAGGTTCGCGGGTGAGGGTGAGCAGCTGCTGCAGCTTGTCGGGCGCGTTCATCGAGGCAGTCTCCATGTGGGTTGGATGAATGCCCCGCCTCGACGCCGGTGTTGCAGGCACGGACGCCCGCCACGGGTGGACGGACGCACGCGCCAACGGCGCTGCAGCTCTTCTTACGCTGGTACTAACCAGATCAAGTTCGCGGTTCCGGCGGTCAGGTCCGCCATCTCAGCACGCCATACGTGCACCCCGGAGCGGCTTTGAGTGTAGCGGCTCTCGACGCCTGGTCAAGAAACACTGCTGTCTCGTCCGGTCATTCGGTTTAAACTGTACAGAATTCTGTAAACCCGAACGAAAGCCAGCCATGAGCATTTCCATCAGCGATGTGGTGCCATTGACCCATGCCCGTGCCCAGCTGTCCGAGCTGGCCGAGCAGGCCAAGAGCGGTGCCGAAAAAATCATCACCAAAAACGGTGAAAGCTATGTCGCGCTGATTGATGCCGACCGGCTGGACTACTACCACCGCCTGGAGCGCGAACGCATCCACCTGCTGCTGATTGACGATGCCCGCCGCGGCCTGGCCGATGTGCTGGCCGGGCGCACGCAGGACGCCGACACCGCGCTGGCTGGCCTGCAGAAGGCGCGTGCCAAACCCGCAACCAGCAAGCGAAAACGTGGCTGAGCAACGCCTGCGTGTCGAACTCACTGCCAGTTTTCTTGAGCGGCTGGCTTACATCGAGGCCTTCCTGTCCGAGGCTGACGCCCTGTTCGCCTACGACGATCTGATCGCCGGCCTGCGCCACACGGTGGTGCCCAACCTGTCGCGTTTTCCCCGTATGGGAAAACGCTACCTTGACCAGCCCCCACAATCGGCCGAGGCTCTGGCCCAGCTCGCGCAACTGCCGGCTGGTGCAGCCGATGCCCTGCGCATCTATCTGCACAGTGATTACCTCATTCTCTACACTGTCGCAGACACCACCGTCTATCTGCTCTCCATCCGCCATCACCGGCAGCTGAGTTTTGACTTCGCGCGCCTGTGGCCGACCTGAGCTGCTCGACAAGATTCGCATGAAGGAAACATGACGAAAGAGGCCTTTGCCCGCGTGCAAATTGACGCGCTGCTCGCCGCCCAGGCCTTCGTGTCCACCTGCCCGCCACCGCCATGATCACCCCCGAACAACTCCTGCCCTTCCTGCTCACCGCCGTGCTGCTCACTGCCACGCCGGGGCCGGACAACCTGATGGTGCTCAGCGTCGGCGCCTCCAAAGGCCGGCGCCTGGGCATGGCCTTTGGCCTGGGCTGCGCGGCCGGGTGTCTGAGCCACACGCTGCTGGCGGTGCTGGGTGTGTCGGCGGTGCTGGCGGCGTCGCCGGTGGCTTTCACTGCGCTGCGCTGGGTGGGCGGGGCCTATCTGATCTGGCTCGGCATCGGCGCGCTGCGCAGCCGTGGAGGTGTGGGCCTGCCAGTGGCCGGGGCTGATGTGGCCGGCGATTCGGCGGCGCGCCAGTTCGCCAAGGGCGTGCTGGCCAATGCCATCAACCCCAAGGTGGTGCTGTTTTTCCTGTCGTTTTTGCCGCAGTTTGTGGTGCCGGCGCAGGGCAATGTGCCGTTGCAGATGGCGGTGCTGGGCGTGGTGTTCACGCTGCAGGCCGCCTTGCTGTTCGGCGCGCTGGGCTGGTTTGCCGGCAGCATCGGTCAGTGGCTGCAGCGCCGCCCGCGCGCCGGGCTGTGGCTGGACCGCCTGGCCGGTGTGGTGTTTGTGGGCCTGGGCCTGCGCATGGTGGTGTCACGATGAAGATACGTTTGCTGTTTCGTGGTGTGGCGATGGCGACTGTCGGGCTGGCTGCAGCCGTGCATGCCGATACACCGCCCGTACCTTCGCCTACGCCGAGCCTCCCGCAGGCGCTGGGATGCCCCAACTCGCCCAACTGCGTCAACTCTCTGGGTGTGGGCGATCTGTCACCGCTGGCCTACACGGGGAGTGCGGCCGACGGTATGGCCAGGCTGCGCGCGACCCTGTCGACGTTCAGTGACGCCAAGGTGGAACGCGCAGACGAGGTGTCGCTGACCGCCATCTTCACCACCCGGCTCGGTTTTCGCGATGAAGTGGTGTTTATCATCGACCCGTCCACGCAGCGCATCCACTTCCGTTCGCGTTCACTGGTGGGGTACTACGACTTCGGCAAGAACCGATCGCGCATGCAGGAGGTTGGCGAGCGCTTTGCCATAACGGCTCAACCTTGAGTGCGCCCATCCGGCGTGATGTGCTCGCCGCGTACCGCCTGGGCCATAAGAGGCCACAGCACCTGATGGGACTGACGGAACCAGTCCAGATGCCCGATGCGACGCAGCCCGTGTTCATGCGGTCGCAGGCAGCGCACCTGTCGCGGCGCTGAGGGCAGGGTGCTGAGCAGGTCAGCCACCGTACCGGCTGTGGCGATATCGTCGTCTTCGGCATGCAGCACCGTGACGGGCGTGCGCACCTGGGAATGAAAGTCGCGGTGTGCCTGGTGCTTTACCGCGTTTCTCGCGTAGCCGCCAGCAGCACACCATTGCCCCCACTGGCGCGCCACCCCGGCGGGCAGGTTCTCACCCAGACCGATGATGGCCGTGGTTCCGTAGCCTTTGAGGCGTATCCCCAAGGGCAGCACCAGACGCATGCCGAAGTGGGCCTTGAGCCGAAAGGCCGGCTTCATGGCCTTGAACCAGCCTGTAGAGGCAGCAACGCCCACCAGCCGCGCCACCCGGTGGTGATTGGGCAGGAGACCGATCATCTGCCCGCCCGCACTGTGGCCGATGATCACGATTTGCTCGGCGCCGGTACGGTTCAGCAGCCAGTCGATGGCGGCGACCTGATCCTGTTGCCCCCAGTCGGCCAGTGTGGCGTTGCAGTCTCTTAGCGAGCCGTGCAGGGACAGGCCGATACCCCGGTAGTCAAACACCAGCACGTCATGTCCCTGAGCAGCCAGCCAGCGCGCAAAGCGCAAATAGAAATGCTGCCGCACGCCCGTGGCGGGGGAAATGAGCACGGGCAGACCGGCGGATGTGCCGGCTGCACGAGGCAGGAAGTGTCCGTGCAGCCGGTAACCGTCGCCGCAGATGATTTCAGCCGTCTCATGCGCGTCATCCGCATGGGTGGGTGTCTGCTTGTCATTCATCATGGGGTCTCCGGCGGGTTGCCGCATTGCTGTACATGTCCCAGCCATCGGCCGACCACGGCCAGTTCCTCTGGGGTGAAGCCGTGGGTGATGCGGCTGTTGATCCGTTTGAGGGCGCCACGCAGGTGCGGGATCAGCGCCCGCCCCGCCGGTTGCAGCCAAACACGCTGGGTGCGGCCATCCTGATCGCCAGTGGCCCTGATCACCCATCCCTGAGACTCGGTCCGCTGGACCAGACCTGTTACAGCGGATGGCGCCAGATCCAGAGCCAGGGATAGTTCACCCATGGTCTGGCCGTCCAGGGTGTGCAGAGCGAACAGAAGGCCGCCCTGGGCTGGCGTTGGCGCGTCCAGGGCCTGGGTGGTCAGTCGCAGCTGCTCGGCAGTCACCAGCTGTTGAAGGCGGCGCTGGGCGGCATTGAGCAGAAAGACCAGGCGCGGAGTGGATGAGGTCATGATCGGATATATATTTCGCATGCGAAATATATACCAATACCACTGATATGATCCACGGAGAGAAGTTGGGTGCCAGTACAGCACCCTTCATTCGCCGGCCTCGCCCGCTCAGCGCGGCATGTCCCGGCGTGCTGCCTCCATCACCTGCCTGAGGGCAGGGAACAGCACATCACGTTGCCAGGCCTGCATGCGCTGTCCGTACACCTTGCCGATGCGCTGGTCAACCGCCTTGACCTGCTGGCGCTGGTCCGAGGTTTCGAAGGACAGGGCACGGGTCAGTTCGTCCTCGTTCAGTTGCTGCGTCAGTTGCGCCACCATTGAAGGCATATAGGCGTCCAGCGAGACCGTCTCCCGCATCTGGGTGGTGAAGCCCTGAAAGCGCGCCGGCCGGTCGGGCAGTGGCTGCGCAGCATCCTGGAAGCGCTCGATGGCGCGAAGCCGCATTTCGAACAGCTGCCCGTTCAACTGGCGCACGCTCGTGGCGGCCAGCAGGCGCTGGGCCGCCGCCTCATGGCTGGTGGTGGCCTGCCACGGTGCCGGTGGTGTGGTCGCCGATGCCACCGCAGGCGCTTCGCTGGCCAGCCAGGTGTGGGTCAGACGGTCCAGGTCCTGCCGTCCCTGTTGCTGCAGGGCGTACTCAACTTGATCGAGTGCGGGTTGCAGGCGCTTGACCAGCCACTGCCCGTCGGCGGAGCGGTAGAAGTCCAGCAGGGTGGCCACATCCTCTGCCGCGACCTGCGTCAGGTAGGTCTCCTGCACCAATGACTGCAAGGGGCCAGGCCACGCGAAGTGGCGGGCCATCACCTCGGCCAGTTGCCGGCCCAGCTCGTCCCGGGCTTGGGGTGACAGGTCGCGCCACCGGGGGCTGTTGACCGCCAGGCGCATCTGGCCGGCAAAAGTCTCGCGCAGACCGGCCAGTTTGCCTGGCCAGTCCTCCAGCGCCATCAGCGCCTCGACATCGGCCTGGCTTGCACGGGCAGTTGTGCTCGTGGTGGTTGTCGTGACCGTGGTCTGCGCTTGTGCGATACCGCTTGGCAGGGCCATGGTTGTCAGGCCGAGCACCAGGGCCAGTGTGCGAAGGCGAGCGGGCATTGGTTTCATAGGGTCGGGTCTTTCTGGTCAGTCGAGCAGGGATTCCACGACAGGATCCCGGGTGCGCAGGCGTGTCATGCGCTGGAAAAACAGGTTGTTGGGCACGCGCAGGTAGCTGCCTTGGTCCTCGGGTCCGGGTGCTTTCTCTTCCAGGGTGGTGTAGATCAGGTTGATGTCCAGCACGCGGCCACCCAGTCCCGGTTTGTCACCGCTTTCCAGCAATTCCACCTCGTCGTTCAGACCGAAGGGGCGCGTGGTGTAGATGAGAATGGAGCAGAAGATGTTGGACAGCACACTCCAGGCGGCAAAGAACGCCACCGCCGCCACCGTGGCAAAACCGGTGAAGGCGGTCCACAGCACCATGCCGGACACCCCCAGCCGGTCCAGCACCCACAACAGGGCCGCGCCGAACACCAGCAGGCTGATCAGCCGGCGGCCCCCCACCACCAGGTCGACCGGCAGGTGCTTGTCATCGCCCAGCCGGTTGATGAAGCGGTGCAGAAGGGACCGGGCCAGCAAGGCCAGCAGCAGGATCAGGGCAATCTGCAGGCCGATGGTGATGGATGCGATCCAGGGAAGCGCCCAGTCGGGCAGCAGATCTTTGAGGTCGGTCATGGTCAGGACGTTGATGCGGTCGATGTGCGTTGGGCGGTTCGAGGCGACCATGCAGACGATAGTTCAACCACGTGGGCTGCTACACTTTTACCAGCCTCGCGGTTTTCTGCATGACAGCAGGAATGAAAAGGGAACGACAGGAGGGCGGTGATCCGATCGCTGCCCAGGCTGTGGCTGCCCCCGCAACTGTGATCGGTGAGCTGTTTGCCCCTCCATGCCACTGGCCTTGTGCCGGGAAGGCAGACAGACAGCGTTGACCCGAGAGCCAGGAGACCTGCCGTGGGGTGTTGTGTGTCTGTGCCTGGGCGGGGTGTCCCGGAGCAAGTCCGTCGGTTCTGTCGCGGGCCTCCGGCTGCGCCCCATGGCGTGCACGGTCTGCTCGTGGCAACCCGCTGCCTTGCCTTTTCCATCGTTCCCCGCCTCCTTTGACGGAGGTGTCTCTTGTCCATTGTTTCTGTTTCGGGTGTGCCGGGTGGTCCGGATGCACCATGGCCGGATGTGCCGCCGCCCATGGCGGTGGTCGACATGGTCTGGCCAGACCAGTCCAACCACCACGGCACGCTGTTTGGCGGCGCAGCCCTGTCCATGCTCGACCGGGTGGCCTTCATTCTGGGCAGTCGCACCTTGCGGGGCGCCGTGGTCACGGCTGCCGTCAGTCAGCTGGATTTTGCCGCGCCGGCGCTGGCGGGGCAGCTTGTCGAGTGCCGGGCGCAGGTCATTCGGCGTGGCCGCCGATCGGTCACCGTGGATGCCACACTGGTCGCCGAGTCCCTGCTCACCGGCGAACGGACCGTCTGCCTCTCGGGTGAGTTCGTGATGGTGCGCCAGATGGATCGGGACGCTCAGGGCCCTGCCCAAACGTCGTCGCTGGCGGGAGAGCAGGTGCCTTTGCCGCAGTTGGCCCGGGAAGATGAGAGCACCGTCGCGGAGATCGTGTTTCCCGGGCATGCCAATCACCGCGGTGTGCTGCATGGTGGGCCAGCCATGGCATGGATGGCCAAGGCCGGTTTTGTCGCTGCCACCCGGCGGGTTCGCCGGACGGTGGTCATGGCCGCCAGCGATGAGCTGAACTTCAAACAGCCAGCCCATGTGGGTGACGTGGTTGAGGTGAGCGCCCGCGTGATTGCACAGGGCAAGCGATCCCTGCAGGTGCGGGTGCATATGTGGGCCGAGTGTCCGGCCACCGGCGTTCGGCGGCACTGCAGCGAAGCCAAGCTGGTGTATGTGGCTGTCGAACCTTGAGCTGCGGCCGCTGTCGGTGACGCATCGGGGGGCTCTGGGTGTGCACCTGCTTTCGCTTACACCCGAGGACCGCTATGCCCGTTTCGGCTTGACGCTCAGTGACGAAGCCGTGCTGGGTTGGGTGGAGCGGCTGCGCTGGGACGATCACCATTGGTGGGGTGCGTGGATGACCCACGACGCCGACCTGGGCCTGCTGGGCAGTTTGCAGCTGTCGGCCTCGGCCAGCCCGGGTGATTGGGAGCTGGGCTTGAGCGTGGCAGAGCCACTGCGTCGTCGTGGATTGGGAAGGCTGCTGCTGTCGACGGCGCTCAACCACCTGCCGCAAGTGCAGCGCATCGTTTGCCATCATGGTCACCCGGCCGTGGAGAACATGCTCAGGCGTCTCGGTCATCCGCTGATGCGTCCTGCTTGAGTTGCAGGCGTCGGGCATAAGTGGTGGCGATGCGTCGGTAAAGGGGTACCCAGAGCAGCACGTACAGCACCGGCACCAGCGCCGTGAGCCCCAGGCCGATGTCGGGTGTGCCGCCGAAGAAGGCTCGCCAGAACCAGTAGGGCTCGGCCAGGCCGAACAGCACACCGGTGGCAGTGGCCACCATCCAGCCTTCCAGCTGCCAGGCGTCGATGACGACCAGGACGTGGCACAGGATGGCCAGGATGCTCGCTACCGCGTTGCTCATGACCGCCACCAACGGCCGGCTCTCCAGCCAGCCGGTCAGGCCCCGGTGCTCGGTCGGTTCCTTGGACTTGGCAAACACCAGGTTCTTCATCACCCAGCCGCACAGACGCAGGGCGTGGCCGACGCGTTTGAACGGTTTGTCCGGTCGCTCTGAATACAGCTGGATGAGGGGATGGGCCCTGAGCTCTGCGGTGCGGGCCAGGACATTCTCCATACTGGCCTTGAGCTCGGCCGCCCGTTGGGCAGGGTCAGGAATTTCCTCTCCTGAGTCGAGCAGCTCCTGCAGGATGGCCGGGGAGACATGCTCGCGTGCCGACGGTGAGCGACGCAAGGCCCGCAGGCACACGGCAGCAGTGCGCAGATGCTCGGGCACCTCGCGCAGTCGCCATCCACTGTTGTCCACATGGGCCAGGCAGACCTCCTCATCCAGCATGTCGTGCGGCACCTGGGTGAAGGCCAAGCGGTTGTGCGCGATTGCTCGCGCGTAGCGCGCGGTGGTCATCAGTCGTTTGGGTACCGATCGGACTTCCCAGGCGCTGGCGTTCAGGGCCGCGTCGATCACAGCGCTGCTCAGGTGCTCGCGGGGCAGGGCCTGCAGGGCTTCGGGGTGACGGGTGACGAGGTCGATGGCCTCCGCCTCATCCGGTGCCGGCGGGACGCCGGGCTGACCGGCCCGCGCGCGCAGCGCGAGGGCCAGCGCGTCCACGCTGGGTGCCACCAGCAGCCAGTTCTCCCACCAGACGTCACCATCCCCGGAGTCGCTGGCATGGTGCAGGCAGACCCAGAGCTGACGGTGCTCGGCCAGGAGGCCATCGTCACCGGGTAGCGGCTGTGCCAGGGGCACCGCCCAGCCCACGGGCTCGAAGTAGCTCTCCTGCCAACCCGCCCATTCGGGCAGCACATCGGGCGGGCCATAGCGATCGGTCAGGATCTGGCGCAGTTCGTCGTGCAGCAGGGCGCTGTGATCGGACCATTCCCCGGTCAGGAAATGGTCGTCGGCGCTGTGTGTTTCGCCCAGGTAGTGACGCGAAAGGCGCCGTTCGGCGCGCAGCAGGCGCGCCATGCGGCGTGTCTCCCGCCGGGTGCTGCGCCAGTCGGGGTCCGTGGCGTGGGCGTCGTCGTCCTCAGTGTCGTCCCCCTCATCCTCGTCGTAGCCGTCGTCATCCCCATCGTCGTCATCGTCATCCGGGTTGGGCAAGGGTTCGAGCGTCTGGCCGCTGGCGGCCTGGTGCAGGCGGTCCTCGATCAATGCGCACAGCTGGGCGGCCAGCGGCGCGACGCCGGCCACCTCGGTGATGTGTTCCAGCACCTGCGCCGTGTGCGGCATGTAGTAAGGCTGCACCGGTCCAAGGTCGTGCGTCGTGGTGGACCAGACCTCGCCGGCTGACGTGTGAAGGCTGGCCTGTCCGGGGGGCAGGTGCACGCGGGCCTGTTCCTGAAATTCGCCGTCCACCCAGACCAGGTTGCCCGCATGGTCGATGAACGTGACCCAGGGGGTGTTCAGGTACTCGGGGTGCAGCCGGTCATCGGCGTCCGTCAGCGGCTCCCGCAGGTGCGGCGGCATCGGCACGATGCGTCCATCCGTGTGCAGCAGCGCCCAGTTGCGGGTCTGTGCGGGTTGGTCGTTGTGAGCCTTGACATCGTCCAGCCGCACAATGGCCACCCGGGCATCGGGCCGGAAATCGCTGGCCATGCGCAGCTGCGCGGCGGGCTCCATGCGCTCGCCATCGGCGCGGTAATACTGGGTCCACGCCCGGGCCAGACCGCACGAGCGGTGTTCGCCGACGTTGCGACCGGACGGGATGCAGATCTGTCCCTGCGTGTTGATGAAGCCCCGCTCGTGGTTGCCCTTGGCGACCAGAAAGCTGGCCAGCCCATCGTCATCGAAGGTCTCGATGCGCCAGTCCCGTTGCGGCTCCAGTACCCACTGGCCCCGCGTGTCGATCAGGCCGTAGTGGTTGTGGTCGAGCGTGGCCGCCGTGACCGCATGATCGCCAAAGGGGTTGGCGTAGCCGAAGGTGGGCTCGATGACCCACCGTCCTTCACGGTCGACGAAACCGATGCGCCGCCGGCCCCCTTTGACCGCCCAGTCGCGTTTTCCCGCCCAGGCCAGGCCCTCGCGCCCCATCTCGGCCAGCTCGTCGTGTTCCTTGCTGCCGGTGAAGGCGCCGCTCTCGTCAATGAAGCGCCAGCCCTTGCCGGGCAGCTTGACCGCCGCCACACCGTGCCGGAACGGACGGGCCTCCTCATAGCGGGCTTCGATCAGGACATGTCCATCCATGCGGATGTAACCCCACAGGCCGTTCTGACGGAAGCGCGCCATCCCGTTGGGCGCGGCATTGCGTGTGTCGTCGTACTGCGGCGGCACGCGCCACTGGCCCTCGGTGTCGATGAAACCCCATCGGCTGTCCAGCGCCTGGGCCGCACTGTAGAACACCCCGTCCACAGGTTCGGAGTCGAAGCCGCGCACTTTGAGAAAACCGTCCGGCGATCCCAGGTGGCGGCCCTGCGCGTCGATCAGCAGGCATCGCCACGCCTGGCGGGTGGGCAGGCAGATGTGCAACTGGCGTGGCATGGCGTCGGGCGCCTTGGATGGCAGGATGTTCATGGTGGGTTGGTGTCCACACGCTCACCTCGGTCGTACAGCCACTGCTTGTCCATGGCGTCGATGTTCAGTTTGAATTCGCCTTTGGGTGGTATCCGGAAACTGCTGGGGTCCGCTCCAGCCACGGGTTTGCCGTGGTGGATCACCTGGCCGTTGTTGATCAGGTAGTACGGGCTCAGCAGGCGCAGATCGGCGGAGGCGGGGCCCACCTCGAACGGCGGTTTCTCATGGCGCGGTGGCACATACCAGAGCGTCCCGTCTGCCACCGCGTACCAGATGCTTTCGTCAAAGGTCGTCAGTCGCTGGACGCGGTCGGCGAGCAGGCGCCATCGGCGATCCTGCTGCACGATCAGCCAGCGGCCGTTGATCAGGCGCCAGGGTCCGTTGCCTTGCACCGACGGTAACCCGGGCAGGCTCAACCAGGTGCTGCGCTGCGCGGTGCCCGCCTCACGAACAGCGCTGGCGTCAGGCCACTGCAGACCGTACGCAAGCACATGCAGGCGTGCGTCCGACACGAAGGCCAGCAGGCTTTTGCTTTCCAGCAGGCGAAAGTCCTTGCCCAGGGCCAGTGGCAGGGTCTGCTTGCCCAGGAACAGCCGTTGACCGTCGGTGCCCAGTGTGTCCTGGTCCGGGTCGGGCAGATGAAAGCGCGCCGGGTCGGCGCCCTGCAATTCGCTCAGGAAGTAGTCCGATCGTCCGGACTCGAACTCACCGTACCAGACCTTCTGGCGGTCCAGCACGTAGTGCCGGGGCAGATGGCGCGCGGTGGCCGCGTCGACTTCGCGGACACGAAACCCCTTGATGTAAAGCGCATTCTGGTCGGCCACGTGGTCCGGCCCGAGCACTCGCAGCGTGGCCGGATCTGCGCCCGCAATCTCGCGGCCTTCGTAGTAGACCCGCTGCCGGTCCGCTGCATAGCGCTCGGACACGGGGCGAAAGCTGGCGCGATCGGCCTGCGGCATGTCGCGCCGCCCCAGCTCGCTGCACAGACCGGCGCTGCAGTAGTGAAGCCCACCCGTCCAGCTTTTCAGATAGCTCTGACTGATCGTCGGGTCCACAGGCGATGCCATCGCAGGCCATGCGACCAGCAGAGAGACAAAGCAAGCCAGCAGGCGCCGCCCGAGCCATTGGCAAGGCGCGCACCCCGGCTTCCAACGATCACGGTGGTCGTCTTTCTTCATCCCTGATTCGGCGACAGCAACGGGAGCACTGTAGCGGGATCAGATGATGGTGTGTACCTTTGAGCTAATTCTTGTCGATCAGCGGAGGGGTGGGGCGGACAGACGCCTGGCACGGCGTGCGGAGGAATTCCGGCATGGTCCAGAGGGAGGGCCGGCCGTCATCGCAGTGCGCGCATGGGGCGAAGGATCATCGCTGCGGCGTGGGCTCAGTCACCTGCCAGGATCTGTTTGTCAAACAGCTTCACGGCCAGCACAGCGATCACGATGCCTTGCACGCAAGCGTGGACCAAGAGCATGTTGATGGCCTTCACCAGGGTTTGTGGCTCTGGCTCGCCAGGTTGGAACATCAGCCCGAACAGGACCATGTGATAGAGCAGAAACAGGGAGACAACGACAGTGATGCGCATGGTATTCCGGTGACAGGTGCATCTCGCATCGTTTGATGGCGGGTTTTTGGCCACGCACCAAACCGTCTGCAAACGAAAGACGTTCGCTGACGAAGGAAAATCCTGATGGGAGGTAGATGTCGTGGCCGCCGACGCAGGAGGCCACAGACAAAGGGAGGAAGACACGGACGAGCCGTGTCAACTCATGGCGGTGTCACTGACGAAAAGTACCCGCGCGGCAGACCGGATCCACGGAAGTGGACCCTCGCGTGCTTGTGTGACTGCGCAGCGGTAAGCATCCACAAAGTTTACCCCCGTTTGGGGATTTTGTCACCTTGAACGCTGTCTGGCTTCAGATGGGGTCAGCGAGCAGTTTGGAGATCGCCGCGATGTGCGCCGCCGTGGGCTTTTCCGCGGGCATTTCGTCTTCGGCCGCGGTGGCGTTTTCGTGTGCCTGGATGGCGTTCACCATCGCGTACTGGTTGTCCCAGGACAGGGTCTTGCCTTCGGGGCACATGTCGCGCAGCGTGCCGTACCAGTAGTAGCCATCTTTGCCGCCAAACAGCTTGTCAATGGCACCAGCGTCACCGCCCTTGATGCCCTGGGCGGAGAGGATGAGCTTGAGCTTGTGGTGCGAGACCGAGTACTGCATGGGCGGACCTGCCTGAAAGAGATGGTGGAAATGAAGGGGCGCGATTGTACCGATGGCACCGGAACAGACCGGGTCAGGCGCGAGGTGCGTTCTCGGCCAGCTTCACCATCACCCACAAGGCCCGGTTGGCCGGAGTGGGTACACCGAGGGCCTGACCTTTTTGCACGACGTAGCCGTTGAGGTGATCGATCTCGCTGGGTTTGCCGCGCATCAGGTCCTGGGCGGTGGACGAGTACTGTGTGGGCATGGTCTCGGCAATGCGGCGCACGGCAGCGGCCACATCGCCGGGAATGCTCACGCCGTCGGCGGCGGCCACCGCCTGGCATTCGGCGACCACATCGCGCATCAGGTCGGTCACGCCGGGTCGTTGCACCAGTTCACCGTAGACGATGCGCCCCACGGCCGACAGCCCGTTGTAGGCGCAGTTGAGGATGAGCTTGGCCCATAGCGCGCCGCGCACGTTGTCGCTGATCTCGGTGGGCACCCCGGCTGCCGTCAGCGCCTGCATCACCTGAGCGCTCCTGGCCGATGGCTCAATCACCAGTTCGCCCCGCCCGTGATGGCGCAGATGGCCGGGGCCGGCCATCTCGGTGGCCACGTAGACCACGGCGGCGGCCACCTCATGGCCGGGCAGGACGGTGCGCAGACGCTCGGCGTTATCCACGCCGTTTTGCAGGCACAGCACCAGCGCGCCGGGTGCCAGGTGCGGGCGCATCTGTTCGCCACCCGCTTGCGTGTCGGGCGACTTGACCGAGAAGAGCACCAGATCGGCGCCCGCAACTGCAGAGGCCTCGGTGCTGGCGGTCAGGGGAACACGTTCATCAAAGCTTTGCGTCTGCATGCGCAGACCTTGGGCGCGAACCGCCTGCACATGGGCGGGACGACCGATCAGGGTGACCGGATGACCGGCGCGGGCGAGCATGCCGCCGTAGTAGCAGCCCACGGCGCCAGCACCCATGACGGCAACCTTCAGAGCAGGGGTGGTGTTCATGCGGGGATCGTTGTCGTTGGAAGGCTATTCAGACCTTGCGCACAAATTCGGATTTGAGCTGCATCGCGCCAAAGCCCTCGATCTTGCAGTCAATGTCGTGGTCGCCCTCGACCAGGCGGATGCTCTTGACCTTGGTGCCAACCTTGATGACCGCCGACGAACCCTTGAGCTTGAGGTCCTTGACCAGGGTCACCGTGTCGCCGTCGGCCAGCAGGTTGCCGAACGCGTCTTTCCAGACCTTGGCTTCTTCGGTCGGCTCGTCGCCGCTGGTCTTGCCCCATTCATGGGCGCATTCGGGGCAGATGTACAGGTCGCCGTCCTCGTAGGTGAATTCGGACTGGCATTTCGGGCAGCGGGGCAGGGTCATGATGGGAGGCGCAGGTTGGGGTCGCAGCGGCGACCGAGGTGCAGAACTGTACCCGCCCGCCCCGCGCCCCTCACAGGCCCTGCACCGCGCGCAGCACCTCTTCGGCCGTGGCCGGGGCGTTCATGGCCTCGGGCCTGCCGCCCGCCTGCGCCACCGCATCGCGCAGCGCCTCGAACACGCTGATCGCCAGCATGAACGGCGGCTCGCCCACGGCCTTGCTGCCGTGCACGTTGTCCTCGCGGTTGGGTTCGGGCCAGAGGTCCACCTTGAAGTGCGCGGGGATGTCGCCGGTGGCCGGGATCTTGTAGGTGCTCGGGGCGTGGGTTTGCAGGTAGCCCTTGGCGTTCCACACCAGCTGTTCGGTGGTGAGCCAGCCCATGCCCTGCACGAAGCCGCCCTCGATCTGGCCGATGTCGATGGCCGGGTTGATGCTGCGGCCCACGTCATGCAGGATGTCCACCTTGAGCACGCGGCTCTCGCCCGTGAGGGTATCGATGGCGACCTCCGTCACCGCCGCACCGTAGGCGAAGTAGTAGAACGGCCGGCCCAGCATGGTGGTCTTGTCGTAGTGGATCTTGGGCGTGCGGTAGAAGCCGTCGCTCCAGAGCTGGATGCGGTTGGCATAGGCCGCGCCGACCACCGACTCCCAAGTCCGGGTCTGCTTTTCGGTGATGACCTGGCCACCCTCGAAGCGCACCGCGCCCGCGCCCACGCCATCGAGCCCGGCCACGAAGGCCGCGAGGTTCTGACGCACCTGTCGTGCCGCGAACTGGGCCGCGCGGCCGTTCAGGTCGGTGCCGCTGCTGGCCGCGGTGGCGCTGGCGTTGGGTACCTTGCTGGTGTCGCTTGCGGTGCTCAGCACCTTATCGAAGGGCACGCCCAGCTCGTCCGCCACGATGGCTGCGACCTTGGTGTTCAGGCCCTGGCCCATCTCGGTGCCGCCGTGGTTCACCTGCACGCTGCCGTCGGTGTAGACGTGCACCAGCGCGCCAGCCTGGTTGAACAGGGTGGCGGTGAAGCTGATCCCAAACTTGACCGGTGTCAGCGAGATGCCGCGCTTGATGACCGGGCTGCTCGCGTTCCACTGCGCGATCTGCTCGGCGCGCTCGCGGTAGCCGCTGGTGAGCGCCAGCTGCGTCATGAGCGGTTCGAGGATGTTGTCCTCCACCGCCATCTGGTAATGGGTGACATTGCGGTCCTCAATGCCATACAGATTGGCCAGCCGCACGTCGAGCGCGTCCACGCCGAGGTGGCGCGCGATGTCGCCCATGATGCGTTCGATGACGATCACGCCCTGCGGGCCGCCGAAGCCGCGGTAGGCGGTATGGCTCTGGGTGTTGGTCTTGCAGCGGTAGGAGTGGATGGCAACGTCTTCGAGGAAGTAGGCGTTGTCGGCGTGGAAGATGGCGCGGTCGGCCACCGGGCCCGAGAGGTCGGCGCTGAAGCCGCAGTTGGCCAGCATGTCCAACTCCAGCCCGCACAGGTGCCCGCGGTCGTCGAAGCCGACACGGTAGCGGTAGGCGAAGGGGTGGCGCTTGCCGGTGATCATGAAGTCGTCGTCGCGGTCCAGCCTCAGCTTGACCGGCCGGCGCAGCTTGTTGGCCGCGATGGCGGCCCAGACCGCCAGGTGCCCGGCCTGCGTCTCCTTGCCACCAAAGCCCCCGCCCATGCGCCGGCACTCCACCGTGACGGCGTGGTTGGCCAGGCCCAGTGCGTGCGAGACCCAGTGCTGCACCTCGCCGGGGTGCTGGGTGCTGCTGTACACCCACCACTGTTGCTGCTCCAGCGGCAGCACGTAGGCGATCTGGCCTTCGAGGTAAAAGTGCTCCTGCCCGCCGACCTCGAACGCGCCTTCCAGCCTGTGTGGCGCACGCTGCAGAGCCGCCGCCGCGTCGCCTCGGGTGACGTGCACCGGCGGCAGCACATAACTTTGCTTCGCGTGCGCCTGCTGCGGCGTGATCACCGGTTCGAGCACCTCGATGTCCCACTTCACCAGCCGGGCCGCGCGGCGCGCGGTCATCACGTCGTCGGCCACGATCAGGCCGCCCACCTGTCCCAGGAACTGCACCGTGCCCTGGGCGAAGACGGGCTCGTCGTGCGCGAAGGCCGCGAGCAGTTTGTCGCCCGGAATGTCGTCTGCGCCGATGAAGGCGTGCACGCCCGGCACGGCCAGGGCCGCCGAAGGATCGATGCCTTTGAGCACCCCGTGCGCCACCGGGGAACACACCGGCGCGGCGTGCAGGGTGCCGCGTACCTCGGGGATGTCGTCGATGTAGGTGGCGGCGCCGGCCACCTGGGCCTTCGCACTCTCATGGAAGCGCGAGACGCCGGCGGCAGTCGCGCCCCCACACTCCGCCGCTGACGCGGGTCGTTGCCCCCCAAGGGGGCTGATCCCACCTTGGGGCGGCCCGGCGGCGGGATCTCTCTTGCTCACGACGAGTTTCAGGTCGGGTGCGTTCATGACAGGGCCTCCAGGGTCTTGAGGCTTTCGAGGTTGATGGCCTGTTGCCCCTGGCTTTCCAGCCAGAAGCGGCGCAGCAGGTTGCCCAGCACCGTGTGCCGGTAAGCGGCGCTGGCGCGCATGTCGCTGATGGGCTGGAACTCGGCGCGCAGCGCCGCGGTGGCGGCCATCACCGTGTCCTCGTTCCAGGCCTGGCCGAGCAGGGCGGCTTCGGTCTGGCGCGCGCGGGCGGGGGTGGCGGCCACGCCGCCGGCGCCGATGGACACCTGCTGCACCACACCGGCTTTCACCGTCATCTGGATCGCCAGGCACACCGCCGAAATGTCGTCGTCGAAGCGCTTGCTGATCTTGTAGACCTTTTCCAGCGCATGTCCGGTGGGCCGGGGCACCTTGATCCAGCACAGCAGCTCATCCGGGCGCATCACATTCGTCCGGTAGCCGGTGTAGAGGTCTTCCAGCCGCAGCTCGCGGTGCGCGATCTCGCCGCCGGTCTTCGTCTTCTTCCAGCGCATCAGCACCACGCTGGCACCCAGCGCGATCAGCAGCGGCATGGAGTCGCCGATGGGTGAGCCGTTGGCCACGTTGCCGCCCAAGGTGCCCGAGTTGCGCACCGGCAGACCCGCGAAGCGCTGGCTGAAGCTCAGCAGCTGGGGCCGCTCCTTCACCAGCGCGGCAAAGGCGTCGGTCAGGGTGACGGCTGCGCCGATGGCGATGTGGTGCGGGTAGGTTTCCACGCGCTGCAGCTCGCGCGCGGCGGTCACGTCCAGCACCTGCGGGAATCGCTTGTGCATCTTGGTGACCCACAGCCCCACGTCGGTGGTGCCGGCCACGACCTGGGCCTGTGGGTGTGCGGCTCTGGCCTGCAGCAGGTTGGCCAGCGTGGTGGGGCGCAGGTAGGACGCCTCCGCCATGGGCTTCTTTTTCTTCAGTTCACTCAGAGCGGCCACCGTGGCCGCCTCGTCAACCGCGCAGCCGGCGGGCAGGGGCAGCCGGCCCATCTGCTGCGCCGCATCCAGAATCGGCCGGTAGCCCGTGCAGCGGCACAGGTTGCCCGACAGGTCGGCCTGGGCCTGCTCACGCCCAATGCCCTTTCCACCCTGTGTGTTCTGGTACATGCCGAACAGGCTCATCACGAAGCCCGGCGTGCAGAAGCCGCATTGGCTGCCGTGACACTGCACCATCGCCTCCTGTGCGGGATGAAGTTCACCGGAGGGTGCCGCAATGTCCTCGGCCGTGTACACCGCCATGCCGTCCACCGAGTGCGCCAGGCGGATGCAGCTGTTGATGGCCTTGTAGCGCAGGCGGCCGTTGACCACCTCGCCCAGCACCACGGTGCAGGCGCCACAATCGCCTTCACCGCAGCCTTCCTTGGTGGCGCTCAGGTGCAGGTCCTCGCGCAGGATGTCCAGCAGGGTCCGGTCCGCTGGCACGTTGTCCAGGCTCACGGGTGCTCCCCGGCGCAGAAATCTCAGGGTTTGTCCGGTATTTTGGGGCTTCATGCGCGCCAGCATAGCGCCAGCCCCCTGGCACGACATATGCTCTGTCGTATGACGCAAATGCCGTCATGGCGATTCACGCATACTGCGCCCGGGTATGAAATACAACTCCATGTTTGAACGCATCGACCTGCACCTCATCCGCGTGCTGCACACGGTCCTGACCGAGCGCAGCGTATCGCGGGCGGCGTTGCGCCTGGGCATGTACCAGCCGGCGGTCAGTGCGGCGCTCAAGCGGCTGAGGGATATTGCCGGCGACCCGCTGCTGGTGCGCTCGGGCTCGGGCATGGTGCCCACCGTGGCCGGCCTGCGGATGATCGAGCCGGCGGCCGAGATCCTGCGCAGCGCCGAGATGCTGTTCTCCGAGGCGCGTGCCTTCGATCCGCCCACGGCCCAGCACACATTCAGTCTGGCCGCCAGCGACTATCTCGACCCCCTTTTTCTGCCCCAGCTTGTGGCACGCCTGAAGTCTCTGGCACCGCATTGCAGGATCGAAATCCATGCGCTGTCGGCCGACGGCGACTACCGGCACCACCTGGCCCAGGGGCACTATGACGTGGTGATCGGCAACTGGCCCAAGCCGCCCGATGACCTGCACCTCGGGCGACTGTTCGGCGACGAGGTGGTCTGTCTGGTCTCGCGGGAGCACCCCGCCGTGCGCCGCGGTTGGGACGTCGAGGCCTGGCTGGCGGCCGAGCACATCGCCCCCATGCCCACCCATCCGGGTGCCCGGGGGGTCATTGACGATCATCTGGCCAGCCTGGGGCTGGTGCGCAACATCGTGGCTCGCTGCCCGCATTTCGGGCTGATTCCGGCCATGGTGGCGGGCAGTCTGCTGGTCATGACCACCGGTCGGCAGCACTGCGAGCGTTTTTTGAGTGACCTGCCGGTCCAGATCGTGACTTGCCCGGTACCATTCCCGCGCCTGATGTATTACCAGCTCTGGCACGAGCGCACCCACGCCGCCACGGCGGCGCGCTGGCTGAGGGAACAGATCAAGGACGTGGCGGCCTCGCTGCGTCGCGCCGATCCCGACGCCATGGCGGCCTGATGTCCGTGCCAAAGCCCTAGGAGAAACCTTTGACCACACCCCGACTGCAACTGACGGGCATCACCAAGCGCTACCCGGGCGTGGTGGCCAACAACGGCGTCTCGCTGTCCGTCAAGCCGGGCGAGATCCATGCCGTGCTGGGCGAAAACGGCGCCGGCAAGTCCACCCTGATGAAGATCATCTACGGATCGGTCAAGCCCGATGAGGGCTCGGTCATGTTCAATGGCCGGCCGGTCCACATCCGCAATCCGCAGGAAGCGCGGGCCCTGGGCATCAGCATGGTGTTCCAGCATTTCAGCCTGTTCGACACCCTGACGGTGGCCGAAAACGTCTGGCTTGGGCTGGACAAGTCGCTCACCCTGACCGAGGTGACGGCCAGCATCACCGCCAAGGCGGCCGAATACGGCCTGGACATCGATCCTGCCCGTCCGGTTCATACCCTGAGCGTGGGCGAGATGCAGCGGGTCGAGATCATCCGTGCCCTGCTGACCAACCCGCAACTGCTGATCCTGGACGAACCCACCTCGGTGCTGACCCCGCAGGCGGTGGAAAAGCTCTTTGTCGTGCTGCGCAAGCTGGCGTCCGAGGGTTGCAGCATCCTCTACATCAGCCACAAGCTGCACGAGATCCGTGAACTGTGCACCGGTTGCACTGTCCTGCGCGGTGGCCAGGTCACGGGCGAATGTGATCCGCGCCAGGAGAGCAACGCCTCGCTCTCGCGGATGATGATCGGGGCCGAACCCCCTGCGCTGGATGTGCGCGAACTCAAGGCGGGTGCCGCGGTGCTGCAGGTCAAGGGCTTGAGCATGCGCAGCAACGACCCCTTCGGCACCGACCTGCAGGACATCGCCTTGACCGTCCGCGCCGGAGAGGTCGTGGGCATCGCCGGCGTCTCGGGCAACGGGCAGGGCGAATTGCTGCAATGCCTCTCGGGGGAAGATCGGCGGGCGCCGGCGGGCAGCATCAGTGTGGCCGGTCAGGATGCCTCGCGCATGAGTCCGGGGCGGCGCAGGACGCTGGGCCTGCATTTCGTGCCCGAGGAGCGCCTGGGGCGGGGTGCCGTGCCCACGCTGTCGCTGTCCCAGAACCTGCTGCTGACCCGACGGGATGCCATCGGCGCCGGCGGCTGGATCCGTGTGGGGGCTCTGCGCGCGCAAGCCCAGGACATCATCGCGCGCTACAAGGTCAAGGCCAATGGACCGGACGCCGCCGCCAAATCACTGTCGGGCGGCAACCTGCAGAAATTCATCGTCGGCCGCGAGATCGAGGCCAAACCCCGGCTGCTCATCGTCAGCCAACCCACCTGGGGGGTGGACGTCGGTGCCTCTGCCCAGATCCGGGGCGAGATCCTGGCGTTGCGCGACGCCGGCTGTGCCGTGCTGGTGGTCAGCGAGGAACTGGACGAGCTGTTCGAGATCAGTGACCGCCTGCATGTGATCGCCAAAGGGCGGCTGTCGCCCAGCTTGGACCGCGCCGATGCCACTGTCGAGCGCATCGGTGAATGGATGTCGGGCCTGTGGGACACCGAACAACAGAACAACAAGAAGGAGTCCGCCCATGCTGCGGCTTGAAGTCCGTCCCCAGCCCTCGCGGGCCTGGAGCTACGCGTCTCCCCTGCTGGCGCTGCTGATCACCGTGGTGATTGGCGTCATCCTCTTTGCCGCCCTGGGCAAGGACCCGGTGCGCGGCCTGCAGGTGTTCTTCTGGGAACCGGTCAAGAACGCCTACGCGCTGTCCGAACTGATGGTCAAGGCCACACCGCTGCTGATCATTGCGCTCGGTTTGGCGGTGTGTTTTCGCTCCAACGTCTGGAACATCGGGGCTGAGGGGCAGTACCTGATCGGCGCCATCTTTGCCGCGGGCGTCGCACTCACCGCCACCAAGGACACGGGCCCGTGGATCGTGCCGGTCATCGTTCTGGCCGGGGCACTGGGCGGAATGCTGTGGGCGGGGATCACGGCGCTGCTGCGCGACCGTTTCAACGCCAATGAGATCCTGGTCAGCCTGATGCTGGTCTATGTGGCGGTGCAGGTGCTCAACTACCTGGTCTATGGGCCCTGGAAGGACCCCATGGGCTACAACTTCCCCCAGACCAAGACCTTCGAGTCGGTCACCCAGATGCCCCGGCTGATGCAGGGCTCACGCGTCAACATCGGCCTGATGCTGGCACTGGCCGGGGTGGTGGCCATGTGGGTGTTCCTGTTCCGCACCTACGCCGGCTATGCCCAGCAGGTGGGCGGGTTGGCCCCGGCAGCGGCCCGCTATGCCGGGTTTTCCTCGCGCAAGGCCCTGTGGATCGCTCTGCTGACCTCCGGTGGCATGGCCGGCATGGCCGGGGCGCTGGAGGTGGCCGGACCGATCGGCCAGCTCACGCCGTACCTGCCGGCCGGCTACGGCTTTGCCGCCATCATCGTGGCCTTCGTCGGCCGCCTGCATCCGGTGGGCATCGTCTTCTCGGCCATCCTGATGAGCATGTTCTACATCGGTGGCGAGCTGGCGCAGTCGCGCCTGGGCCTGCCCAAGTCGATCACCGGGGTGTTCCAGGGTCTGCTGCTGTTCTCGCTGCTGGCCTGCGACACGCTGATTGCCTACCGCCTGAAGTGGAAGAAGTGACCGGAGCCGACTGACATGGAATCCACTGCACTTCTCATCGCCGCCTCGCTCAACGCGGGCACTGTACTGGCCATCGCCTCGCTGGGCCTGCTCATCAACGAGAAAGCCGGCATCGTCAACCTCGGGGCCGAGGGCATGATGCTGTGCGCCGCCCTGGCCGGTTTTGCCACCGTGGTGCACACCGGCAGCACCGTGGCCGGCTTTGCCGCCGGCATGGCCGCCGGTGCGCTGCTGGCCGCCATCTTTGGTGTGCTGGTCATCTGGCTCAATACCAACCAGTACGCGACCGGGCTGGCACTCTCGCTCTTCGGCGGTGGCTTCTCGGCGTTCGCAGGCACCAGTTATGTGCAGGAGAAGCTGCCTGAGCAGTCACAGTTCGCCATTCCGGTGCTGGCCGACATCCCGTTCCTGGGCAATGCGCTGTTCAAGCACCATCCGATGGTCTATGTCTGCATCGGCCTGACGCTGGCCCTGATCTGGTTCCTCTGGCGCACCCGGGCCGGACTGGTGCTGCGCAGCGTGGGCGAGAGCCCGGAATCTGCGCACGCCCTGGGCTACCCGGTGCGTCGCATCCGGTTGCTGGCGGTGGTGGCAGGGGGCGCGCTGTGTGGCCTGGCCGGCGCCTATGTGTCCACCGTTTACACCCCGTTGTGGGTGGAGGGCATGATCGCCGGCAAGGGCTGGATCGCCCTGGCACTTACCACCTTTGCCACCTGGCGCCCGGCACGCGTCTTGCTCGGTGCCTACCTGTTCGGTGGCGTGACCATGCTGCAGTTCCACTTGCAGGGTATCGGTGTGCAGGTCCCCAGCCAGTTCCTGACCATGATGCCGTACCTGGCCACTGTGGTGGTGCTGGTGCTGATCTCCCGCAACCCGACCTGGATCCGCATCAACATGCCCGCATCGATCGGCAAGCCGTTCTATCCCGGCTCCTGAGCGTTCATAATCAACTTTTGTCCTTTCCACTCTCTCAACCCACCAAGAGGTTTCCATGACCGACCTGAACAAGCGTTCCCTGATCAAGCTGGCGGCCCTGACGGCCGTGGCCAGCGCGGCATTGATCGGCTGCGGCAAGAAGGAAGAGCCAGCACCGGCTCCCGCACCAGCCGCCGCACCCGCCGAGGCGCCCAAGGCCGAGCCGCTGAAGATCGCCTTCGCCTATGTCGGCCCGGTCGGTGACGGTGGCTGGACATTCGCGCACGACAACGGCCGCAAGGCCCTCGAAGCCGAGTTCGGCGACAAGGTGGTGACGAGCTTCGTCGAGAACGTGCCCGAAAGCGCCGACGCCGAGCGCGTGATCCGCGACCTTGCCAGCCAGGGCAACAAGGTCGTGTTCGGTACCACCTTCGGCTACATGGAGCCGATGCTCAAGGTCGCTGCTGACTTCAAGGACGTGAAATTCGAGCACGCCACCGGCTACAAGCAGGCCGAGAACATGCGCACCTACGATAGCCGTACCTACGAAGGTGCTTACATGGCTGGCGTGATCGCCGGTGCCATGACCAAGACCAACACCCTGGGTGTGGTGGCCTCGATCCCAATTCCTGAGGTGATCCGTAACATCAACAGCTTCACGCTGGGCGCCCAGTCGGTCAACCCGAAGATCAAGACCAAGGTGGTCTGGGTCAACGGCTGGTTCGACCCGCCAAAGGAAACCGAAGCCGCCACCTCGCTGCTCAACGGCGGTGCCGACATCCTGTTCCAGAACACCGATTCGTCGGCCGTGCTGCAGACCGCCGAGAAGGCCGGCAAGCGTGCCTTCGGTTGGGATTCCGACATGACCGCCTACGGTCCCAAGGCCCACCTGGGATCGGCCGTGATCAACTGGGGCCCGTACTACATCAAGGCCGTCAAGGACGTGATGGATGGCACCTGGCAGGGCAACAGTGGCGCCTGGTGGGGTCACAAGGAAGGCGCCATCGACATGGTGTCCATCGCCGAGGACGTGCCCGCCGAGATCAAGGCCAAGCTCGACACCATCAAGGCCGGTCTGAAGGACGGCAGCTTCCACCCCTGGACCGGCCCCATCGTGGGTCAGGACGGCAAGGAAGTTTTGCCTAAGGACGTCAAGGCGGATGACGCCTTCCTGGGCGGCATCAAGTTCTACGTGAAGGGCGTGGAAGGCAAGGTGCCGAACTGACGGTGTCCCCCCTGCGCCGCTTCGCGTCTTCCCCCCTGCTGCGCGGGGGGACGCACCCTGTGGCCCGGCAAAGCCGGTTCCACGGGTGCCTGTAGACGGGGCACGCGCACCGGAAACACCTCAGCGCCGCTGCTCCTGCAGCGGCTTTTTTCTTGGAGCTCACATGATCGAACGACAACTCTGGCACCCGGTCGTCGCCGCCATGCACCTGCGGGATGAGCCCGTGGCGGTCACGCTGCTGGGGCAGGATGTGGTCCTGTGGCGCGAACATGGCCATGATGGGCATGCCGGTGTGGTCCACGCCTGGGCAGACCGGTGCCCTCACCGGGGCGCCCGCCTGTCGCTGGGACGGGTGCTGCACCACCTGCACGGCGCGCGCCTGGAGTGTCCCTATCACGGCTGGCAGTTTGCCGGCGACACGGCGGCCACCCAGGGGCACCATGGCGCCCCGGTGCCGGTGGGGCGTTGCGTGCATGTGCCTGCCGCGCCCACTTTCGAGCCACCGCCCGCCCATTGCGCGCAGGTGTTCGATGCCCAGGAGCACCACGGTCTGGTCTGGGTGCGGCTGGAGCGTCCCGACCTGACCCAGGTACCGGCGTCGCTGGCGCAGCCTCCCGGGTTCGAACCCTGGCAGGATCCGTTGTGGCGCCAGCTCATCTGCGGCCCCTATGAAGTGCAGACCAGCGCGCCCCGGTTGGTGGAGAACTTCCTGGATCTCAGCCATTTCGGCTTTGTGCACGAAGGCTGGCTCGGTGCCCGCACCCATGCGCAGGTGGACACCGGCAAGGTGGACGAAGGCGCAGAAGGTGTGCGTGCCCACGAATGCAAAGCCTGGCAACCCAAGGGCTACGCTGGGGCGGAAGAGGGTGGCTGGGTGGTCTACCGTTACGACGTACCGCACCCCTTCGCCGCCATTCTGCGCAAGGACGCGACCGAAGGCGACCCGGTCAGCAATGCGATCGCCCTGTTCATCCGTCCCGATGGCGATGACCGCTGCACGGCCTGGTTTGCCATGGCCACGTTGGGCGACCTCTCGGATGACGAAGAACTGCGCGCCTTCCAGGACACGGTCTTTGCCCAGGACCGGCCTGTGGTCGAATCGCAGCAACCCAAACGCCTGCCCCTGGGCAAGGATGGACCGATTGCCGAGGTGCATGGACCGGCCGATCGCATGTCCAGTGCCTATCGCCGTTATCTCGTGCGCACCGGCATCTCGCTCGGTGTCTGCTAAAAGGAAAACATGAACGCTGTCGAACTGGCCCGCGCCATCCCCAAGGCCGAGTTGCACATCCACATCGAAGGTTCGCTGGAGCCCGAGCTCATCTTTGCGCTGGCCCAGCGCAATGGCGTTCAGCTGGCGTACCCGGGTGTGGAGGCGCTGCGCGCCGCCTATGCCTTCACTGACCTGCAGAGCTTTCTGGACATCTATTACGCCGGCGCCAGCGTGCTGCTGACCGAGCAGGATTTCCACGACATGGCCTGGGCCTACTTTCAGCGCGCCAAGGCCGACAACGTCATTCACGCCGAGCTGTTCTTCGATCCGCAAACCCACACCGCGCGCGGCGTGGACACAGGGGTGGTCATCCGCGGCCTTGCCTCGGCGCGCGAACGGGCACAGAGCGAACTGGGCATCAGCTCGGCACTCATCCTGTGCTTCCTGCGCCACCTGAGCGAGGAGGACGCCTTTGCCACTTTGGAGGCGGCGCTGCCGTACCGTGAGCATTTCATCGGCGTGGGGCTGGACTCCAGCGAAGTGGGGCACCCGCCCGAGAAGTTCGCGCGCGTGTTTGCCCGCTGCCGAGAGTTGGGCCTGCATGTGGTGGCTCACGCCGGCGAGGAAGGGCCGCCCGAGTACATGTGGCAGGCCATCGACCTGCTCAAGGTCCAGCGCATCGATCACGGCGTGGCCGCCCTGCAGGACCCGCTGCTGATGGCCGAACTGGCCCACACCCGCCTGCCGCTGACGGTGTGTCCGCTGTCGAACCTCAAGCTCTGCGTGGTGGATGACCTGCGCGACCACCCGCTGAAAAAGATGCTCGATGCCGGCCTGTGCGTGACCATCAACTCGGACGATCCGGCCTACTTCGGTGGCTACATGAACGAAAACTGGGCACAGACGGTCCAGGCCCTGCAGATGGACCGGGACGACGTGGTAGCCATCGCCCGCAACAGTTTCGAGGCCAGCTTCATCAGCGACCAGCGCCGGGCCGAGTGCCTGGCCGAACTGCGACGGGTGGCCAGCGCCTGAGCTGGCGACGCGCTAAAATACGATCCTGCGAGCCGGTGCTTCCCCGGCTCGCTTTTTTTGTCCGTCGGAAGCCATGTAGAGGAACACCATGTACAAAAACCTCGCTGCCGCGCTCGCGGCCGCCTGTTTTTTCTCCCCCGTTTTTTCACAGACCACCGCCCCGGTCAAGGCTGCCTTCGTCTACGTGGCACCGCTGACCGATGCCGGCTGGGTGCGTCAGCACGACCAGGGCCGTCAGGCCGTGGAAAAGGCCTTGCCGGGTCAGGTGCAGACCACCTACGTCGAGAATGTGGCGGAGGGCCCCGATGCCGAGCGTGTCATCCGGGATCTGGCGCGCCAGGGTCATCAAATCATCTTCACCCCCAGCTTCGGCTACATGGAGCCCACGCTCAAGGTGGCGCGCGAGTTTCCGAACGTCAAGTTCGAATCCGTCACTGGCTACAAGACGGCCGACAACGTGGCCGCCGCCAATGCCCGCTACTACGAGGGCCGCTACCTGGCCGGTGTGGCTGCCGGCCGCATGGCCACGCAGGCCGGCTATGTGGCCGGCTTTCCGATTCCCGAGGTCGTGCAGGGCATCAACGCCTTCACGCTGGGCATGCGCTCGGTCAACCCGCAAGCCAGCCTGCGCGTGGTCTTCCTGGGTGAGTGGTTCAACCCCGCGCGCGAGCGTGAGGCGGCCATGACCCTCATGAACCAGGGTGCCGAGGTGTTGGCCTTCCACACCGGCTCCAACGCCGTGATGGTGGCCGCGCAGGAAAAAGGCAAGCTGGCCGTGGCCTATCACTCCGACATGCGCAAGGTGGCACCCGATGCCCAGGTGGTGGCCGTCACCCACCAGTGGGGCGACTACTACACCCGGCGGGTCAAGGCGGTTATCGACGGTACCTGGAAGAGCGGCCAGGTCTGGGGCGGCGTGCGCGAAGGCATGATCCGGGTCGAGGGTTTTGGCAGCAAGGTGCCCGTGGCCGTGCGGGAAGAGGTCCTGCAGCGCCAGTCCGACATCGGGCTGGGCCGCCTGACCGTGTTCGCAGCGGGTCGTCAGCCCGTGCGCGATAACGAGGGCAAAGAAGTCATCCCGGCCGGTCAGCGCCTGTCGGACCCCGACATCCTGGGCATGAACTGGTTTGTCGAGGGCGTCGTGGGCAAACTGCCACGCTGAGTGACCACAACGCACAAATGCATGCCCGCCATGTGGGCGGCCGTATACCGGGCCTGCCAGCGGCCGGTTAAGCTAGTGAGCTCATGAAAGCCTACCGCGCCGCCCTCCTGCGATTCGATGACAACGGCCAGCCGCTGTACGACGCGGATGGCCTGCTGGTCACCGGGCCCGATGCCCGTGGCCGGCAGGTGGTGCTGGCCGCTGGCGATCACGGCGGCCTGGTTGGCCGCTACCCGGGCCTGGCCGTTGAAGATTTGCGCGGGCACCTGATCGCTCCGGGCTTTGTCGACCTGCATGTGCACTACCCGCAGACCGATGTGATCGGCGCCCCGGCCGACGGTCTGCTGCCCTGGCTGGAGCACTACACCTTTCCGCACGAGTCCCGTTTTTCCGATCCGGCATACGCCCGGTCGGTGGCCGAGTTCTTCTTTGACGAACTGCAGCGCCACGGCGTGACCACGGCGCTGACCTTCGCCACCTCGCACCCGGCATCGGTGGATGCGGCCTTTGGCGCCGCACAGGTCCGGGGGCTGCGTTTCATCACCGGCAAATGCCTGCAGGACCGACACTGCCCCGATGGCGTGCGTGACCAGACCGAGCAAAGCCTGATCGATACCGAGGCGCTTATCCGGCGCTGGCACGGCGTGGACCGCCTGGGCTACGCCATCACGCCGCGCTTTGCACCCACCAGCACTGATGCGCAATTGCGCGGTGCGGGCGAACTGGCAGCCAGGTATCCCGATGTGTGGATCCAGTCGCACGTCGCTGAAAACCAGGACGAGGTCCGTTGGGCGGCCGAGCTGTTCCCGCGCTCGCGCAGCTACCTGGGCGTGTACGACGACTTCGGTCTGCTGCGCCAGCGGGCCATCTACGCCCACTGCATCTGGCTGGACGAGGAAGACCGCGCCCTGATGGCGCGCACCGGCACGGCAGCCGCCATCAGCCCCACCAGCAACCTGTTCCTGGGCAGCGGCTTCTTCGACCACGCCGCCGCCGATGCGGCCGGCATGCGCTATGGCCTGGCCAGCGACGTGGGCGGGGGCACCAGTTTCTCGCCCTTCCACACCATGCTGGCAGCCTACTACGTGGGCCGCGAAGGCCAGACCAAAGCCGGCCTGAGCCTGACGCCCGGCCAACTGTGGTGGCAGCACACCGCGGGAGCCGCGGCCGCACTGGGTCTGGCCGGTATCGTCGGCAATCTCCAGCCCGGCTGCGAGGCCGACTTTGTGGTCCTCGACCCCCAGGCCACCCCGCTGCTGGCTCGCAAGACCGCGCAGGCCGGCAACCTCGATGAGCTGCTGTTCGCGCTCATCGTGCTCGGTGACGACCGCGTGGTGCGCCGCACCGTGGTGGCGGGCGCTCAGGCATAGCTCAGCGCCCGGGCCTTGCCCCAGAACACCCGGTACATGAAGATCGTGTAGGCGACGATCACCGGCAGTGTGATCGCCGTGCCGATGAAGATCACCGTGAGCGATTCGGTGGCCGCTGCGGCCTCCCACACGCTCAGGCGACCGATCACGATGTCGGGCAGGATGCTGTAGGCCAGCCCGAAGAACGCCATCACGCAGATGAGCACCATGTTGGCGAACACCAGCCAGCCGTAGCCGGCTGCCACCAGCTGAGGCCGGGTCAATACCCAGCGCATGGCGAAGAAGGCAGTCGCGCACACCAGGGGTACCGGCAGCAGGGCGACCACCTGCGGCAAGGCGAACCACTTGTCGATCACCGCCGGGTTGACCAGGGGTGTGGCCGCCGAGATGCCCACCAGTGCCACGGCCATCGGCCACAGGGCGCGCCGGGCCCAGCGCAAAGCGTGCTCCTGCAGTTCTCCCTCGGTCTTCATGATCAGCCAGCCAGCCCCCAGCAGCACATAGACCGCGGGCAGGGTCAGGGCGATGCCGAGGCTGAAAGCCCAGCCCAGGCCACCCAGGTCAAAGCCGGTGATGTAGCTGCCCAGCATCCAGCCCTGGGCCGTGGTCGCCATCAGCGAGCCGGCAAAGAAGGCCCGGTTCCAGAACGGCTTCCACGCCACCGGCGCCTTGACCCGGAAGTCGAAGGCGACACCGCGCAGGATCAGGCCGATCAGCATCACCGCCACGGGCAGGTACAGCGCCTGCAGCACCAGACCGTGGGCCTTGGGAAACGCCACGAGCAGCACGCCCACCCCCAGCACCAGCCAGGTCTCGTTGGCGTCCCAGAAGGGGCCGATGCTGCTGATCATGGTGTCCTTCTGGCTGTCGCTGCCCAACGGCAGCAACAGGCCGACACCCAGGTCATAGCCGTCCAGGATCACGTAGGCCAGCAGCGACAGGCCCATCACGGCCATGAAAATCAGGGGAAGGAGTTCGGCCCAGGTGATCATGTTCACGCTCCTGCCTTGCCCAGTTGGGCGCCTGCGGCGGGCACACCCGCGTGCTTGACCGGGTTCTCGGCCATGTACTTGAGCACGCTGATGTAGGTCACCAGCAGCAGGCCGTACACCACCAGGTACGCAGTCAGCGTCAGCGCCACCCAGGGCGAGGCGATCTGCGTGGCGGTGTCGGCGGTGCGCAGAACGCCGTAGACGACAAAGGGCTGGCGGCCGATCTCGGTCACGTACCAGCCCGCCAGTGTGGCCACCCAGCCCGAAAACGCCATGCCCGACAGCACCCACAGCAGCGGTCGGGGCAGGGTGGTGCCGGTGGCACGCCGCTGCGGCCACAGCTTCCAGGCCGTGAAGACGGCCACCAGCAGCATCACCGTGCCCATGCCCACCATCACACGGAAGGCGTAGAACACGGGTGCCACCGGCGGGTGCTCACCCTTGAATTCGTTGATGCCCTTGATCTCGCCATCCCATTCGTGGGTCAGGATCAGGCTGGCGAGCTTGGGTATCTTGACCGCAAAGTGGGTGGTCCCCGCTGCTTCGTCCGGGATGCCCAGCAGCGTCAGCGGCGCACCGCGCTCGGTCTCCCAGATGCCTTCCATGGCAGCGATCTTGGCCGGCTGGTGTTCCAGCGTGTTCAGGCCATGCAGATCACCCACGAACACCTGCACCGGCGCGATCAGCGCCGCCGCAAACACCGCGCTGCGCAGCGCCTTGTGCGTGCCCCGCGTGGCGCTGCCCTTGATGAGCTGCCAGGCGCACAGGCCGGCGATCAGGAAAGAGGCGGTCAGGCCCGATGCCAGCAGCTTGTGCGCCAGACGGTACGGGAACGACGGGTTGAAGACGATCGCCATCCAGTCGGTCGGCATGAACTCGCCGTTGACGATCTCGAAGCCGGCCGGGGTCTGCATCCACGAGTTCAGGCTCAGGATCCAGAACGCCGACATCGTGGTGCCCAGGGCCACCAGGGACGTGGCGATCAGGTGGACGCGCTCGCTCACCCGGCCGCGGCCAAACAGCATGATGCCCAGAAAGCTGGCCTCCAGAAAGAAGGCGGTCAGCACTTCGTAGCCCAGAAGCGGTCCGGCGATGTTGCCGGCCTTTTCCATGAAGCCGGGCCAGTTGGTGCCGAACTGGAAGCTCATCACGATGCCCGAGACCACGCCCAGCGCGAAGGTCAGCGCGAACACCTTGGTCCAGAAATAGTAGGCTTCTTCCCAGGCCGCATCGCGCGTCTGCACGAAGCGGATGCGGAAGAACAGCAGGAACCAGCACAGCGCGATGGTGATGGTCGGAAACAGGATGTGGAAGCTCACATTCGCCGCAAACTGGATGCGCGAGAGCAGCAGGGTGTCCAGGTCCATGGGCTTGGCCTTTCAGCAGGATCAATCAGCCGGATCAGTCGGTGGTGCCATCGGCAGCGCGTTCGGCCGCCTTGCGGGCGCGACCCCTGCCGGTCAGTGCGTCCCTCATCTCCAGTACCTTGGTCACTTTCGATCCCAGGTCCATGAGCTGCATGGCCGTCTCGGGTTGCAGCTTCTGTATCTCGTCAAACCAAGACATCAGGCGCTCGATCAGGTCGTGCATCTCGCGCATGCGGGCCTGGGCGTGGCGCTCGGCGTCGTTGTCTGGCGTCACCAGCAGGGCACTGCGCAGCATCGAGAGCGTCGGCTCGATCTCGCGGCGGCGGCGCTCGGTGGCCAGCACGCGGAAGATTTCCCAGACGTCCTCGGGCGCCTCGAAGTACTCGCGCCGGTCGCCCGGCAGGTGGCGCAGGCGCACCAGCCGCCAGGCCTGCAACTCCTTGAGACCCATCGACACGTTGGACCGCGAAAAGCCCAGGGTATCGGCCATGTCATCGGCGTTCAGGGGCACCTGCGACACGAACAGCAACGCGTAGATCTGGCCGACGGTGCGGTTGATGCCCCAGCGGCTGCCCATCTCGCCAAAGTGGTTGATGAACTCGCGGCTGAGCGACGAAAGCGGGGCGGCAGGTGACACGTCAATCCTTTCGAAGTTGCTGAATTTTCAGAAAGTTCTGAAAACCATGAACACCGCCAGGGATTTCTCCGGCCGGCCTGCCTACAATCTCACCCCACACCACAGGCTGGAGCACACCGCATGAGCATCAAGAGCGACAAATGGATCCGCCGCATGGCCGAGCAGCACGGCATGATCGAGCCCTTCGAGCCCGGCCAGATCCGGCAGAACGCCGCCGGGCAGAAGATCGTCAGCTACGGCACCAGCAGCTATGGCTACGACATCCGCTGTGCGCCCGAATTCAAGGTCTTCACCAACATCCACAGCACGGTGGTGGACCCGAAAAATTTCGATGAGAAAAGTTTTGTCGACATCAACGCCGATGTCTGCATCATTCCGCCCAACAGTTTTGCGCTGGCGCGGACCATGGAATACTTCCGTATTCCCCGCAATGTGTTGACCGTGTGCCTCGGCAAGAGCACCTACGCCCGTTGCGGCATCATTGTCAACGTGACCCCGTTCGAGCCCGAATGGGAAGGCTACGTCACGCTGGAGTTCTCCAACACCACCCCGCTGCCGGCCAAGATCTACGCCGGTGAAGGCTGCGCCCAGGTGCTGTTCTTTGAAAGCGACGAAGTCTGCGAGACTAGCTATAAAGACCGCGGTGGCAAATACCAGGGCCAGGTGGGTGTGACGCTGCCCAAGACCTGAGCATCCAATCCCTTGGCGTGAACGTCATCACGCCGCCTGTCCTGGTTTGACCGATGTCAAGCAGGGTGTAAGCAAGTGCAGTTAGTATGCGGGCGCCCGCGGTGATGTCTGGCGGGTGCCCCTGCGCCGGGCGGTTGGCGTGAATTCCGGCCATCCATGTCCCAGAATCCTCCCGAGATCCATCCCCCCCAGCCTATTCCTGCCGACGCGCCGCTGCCCCACCGCAAGGTGATCCGCGGCTGGCTCACGCCCATCGCCGAACGAGAAACTGCCCGCGGCATCGTCTTGCTGGCGCTGGACTGGGTGATCTTCGCTGCGCTCATCGTCGGCACCGTGTTGCTGCAGGCCTGGTGGGCCAAGCTGCTGTGCGGTCTGGCCGCCGGCTTCGTCATCGGCCGCCTGTTCATCATCGGCCACGACGCCTGCCACCAGAGCTACACCCCGCACCGCGGCCTCAACCGCATTCTGGGGCGCATCGCCATGATGCCCTCGCTCACGCCCTATAGTCTGTGGGAAGTCGGCCACAACGTCGTGCACCACGGCTACACCAACCTCAAGGGCGTGGACTTCGTCTGGGCGCCCCTGACCAAAGAAGAGTTTGAGGCCCTGTCGCCTGGCCGCCGCGCCATGGAACGCATCTACCGCAGTGGCTGGGGTCCGGCCCTGTACTACCTGGTGGAAATGTGGTGGAACCGCATGTATTTCCCCCGCAAGAGCTACATGGGCACCCGCCGTGCCGAATTCACCTGGGACGGCGTCTTCGTCACCGCCACCGCCGCCGTGTGGATCGCCGCCCTGATCGGCGCCGCCTACGCCACCGAGCAATCGGCCTGGGCGCTGGTGGGCTATGGCTTCGTCATTCCCTTCCTGTTCTGGAACGCCATGATCGGCTTCGTGGTGTACGTGCACCACACCCACACCGCCGTGCAGTGGCACGACGACAAGCACGCCTGGGCCAAGGCCGCGCCCTTCGTGTCCACCACCGTGCACATGACCTTCCCGTTCAAGATCGGCGCGATGATGCACCACATCATGGAGCACACCGCCCACCACGTGGACATGAGCGTGCCGCTGTACAAGCTCAAGAACGCCCAGAAACTGCTGGAAGACACGCTGCCCGGCCGCATCATCATCCAGCACTTCTCGTGGCGCTGGTACTTTGAGACGGCGCGCAAGTGCAAGCTGTACGACTTCACCCGCCGCTGCTGGACCGACTTCCAGGGCCGCCCCACCAGCGACTTCAAGCCGGCCATCGCCTGATGGTCTGCCGGCCGGGGTGAGGGCCGGCTGCCACAGCGGCGGTACTGCATCACACCCGATCCCCTCAAACGGGCACCTTCGCCAGAAGGTGCCCGTTTTTCGTTGGGCGTTTGCGCTGGCCTTTGCATAATGCTTTGGTGCTCGCCATCTGGGCAGCATCAGGCGGCAAGGGAGCCGGTCACACCAGCAGAGGGGACGCGCCATGAAATGGGAAAACAACCGCCAGTCGGACAACGTGGAAGACCTGCGCGGCCAGACCCGCAGCGGTGGCGGCTTTGGCGGGCGAATGGGCGGGCGCCGTCCCGGTGGCCGCGGGCTGGGCCTGGGCACCATCGTCATCGCGCTGATCGCCGGCTGGATCTTCGGCATCAACCCGCTGACCATCCTGGGTGTGTTGGGTGGTGGCGGCGAGATGCTGCCGGCTGAGCCCCCAGCGCAGACCCGCAGCGCACCAGCCCCCGCCCCGCAGGACGACATGGGCCGCTTCGTGGCCGCCGTGCTGGGCGGTACAGAAGACGCCTGGGGCGACATTTTCAAGGCATCGGGCAGCCAGTACCGCGCGCCGCGCCTGGTGCTGTTCCAGGGCGCCGTGGGCACCGCCTGCGGCACCGGCCAGTCGGCCATGGGGCCGTTCTACTGCCCGGGCGACGAAAAGGTCTACATCGACCTGTCCTTCTACGACACCCTGCGCCGCCAGCTCGGCGCCCCGGGCGACTTTGCCCAGGCCTACGTCATTGCGCACGAGGTGGGCCACCACGTGCAGAACCTCATGGGCATCACCAGCCAGATGGACCGCATGCGCGGCCGCGTGAGCCAGCGCGAATACAACGGCCTGAGCGTGCGTCTGGAACTGCAGGCCGACTGCTTTGCCGGCATCTGGGCCCACCACAACCACCAGAGCAAGGCCATCCTGGAGCCGGGCGACATTGAAGAGGCGCTGAATGCCGCCTCAGCCATCGGCGACGACGCCCTGCAGCGCAAGAGCCAGGGCATGGTCGTGCCCGACAGCTTCACCCACGGCACCAGCGAACAGCGCCAGCGCTGGTTTCACACCGGCCTGAAGACCGGCAGCGTGCAGGCCTGCGACACCTTCAATGCACGGGCTCTGTAAATGGCAAGTCGGGTGCAGCGATTGACAGGTGTGGCGCTCCCCTCATTTTGGGTTGTGCATCATGGTGACCCAACGTAACCAAGGTAACCCATAGGCTGCGTGTCTTGCCGTATCTGGATGTTGCTAGCGCGCTGATAGATATGGGGTCAATACGTCGGATCTTTTTTTGTTTAGGCCTCAGATGAACGCCGCCGAGCACTGCACGAACCTTGGGCAGCTTGTCCACAACTTCCAGGCTCTTGAGACTTGGCTTCGCTTCGTTCTACTGAAGCTTGAACCGAGCCAGCATCCTGTTGTTCAACTCGACTTCGAAGGAATGGCGTTGGGAACAGTTCTCTCGCAGAACGAAGTCACTGATTTCGCCGACCTAAGAACGCTGTGCAAACGGTTCAATCGCCACATGTCGGTGAAGAAGGCCCCTGAGCTAAATGTGGCAATAGTTGACATCCGCGACGCATTAGCTCATGGCCGGATCATTGGCACGAAAACCGGCTTTCCGCTGCGACTCATAAAGTTCAGCAAACCCGCATCAGGCAGGGTCAAACTTGTAGTCAATGAAGTCATGGACCATAACTGGTTCGCGCTGCAACTTCTTCGAACCCACCGAGCAATTGAGCGTGTACGAGCTGAGGCCTAAGATGCCGTATGTACTCTCCTTCTCAAGGGCAACTCACTTTCCGCTTGTAGATCATTTTGCGGAGCAATTCGCACCTGTCTCGGCTTGACGAGGAACTTCATCAATGCCCTCATCACATCGTACTTTCTGCATCCCTGCCCTCGGGCTATTCGTCTCTTTGTGTTTTGCGGGTTGCGGCGCCGAGGTAGCCGGTACTGCGGCAACTGCCGCCAAGCTTGAAGTCGAGAGTGCGGTACGGGCCAATGCGCAAAGTGAGAAGCTTCAGCAAGAGCTTGAGGCCGCAGCCAAAGCGAGGGAGGCGGCAGCATCTGCAGCTGAACGATAGCCCACCTGGATAAGCCTTGAATCTCAACATCCGCCCTGAAACCGCCGCCGACCACCATGCGGTCGACGTCCTGACCCGTGAGGCCTTCTGGAACCTGTACCACCCCGGCTGCGATGAGCACTACACCACGCACCTGATCCGGGGTCATGAGGACCATCTGCCCGAGCTGACCTTTGTGGCCGAGGTGGATGGTCAGATTGTGGGCAGCATCGTCTACACGCGTTCATGGGTGGTCAATGAACAGGGTGAACGGGTGCAGACGGTCACCTTCGGGCCCTTGTGCGTGCACCCGGCCTGGCAGCGCCGGGGCGTGGGCACGGCGCTGATCGGGCACACCCGGGCGCTGGCGGCGCAGCAGGGCTACCCGGCCATTCTCATCCTGGGTGACCCGCACAACTACTGCAGGCACGGCTTCAAGACGGGGCGTGACCTCAATGTCTGCACGGCCGACGGGCGCTACCCGCTGGGTCTGCTGGTGCTGGAGCTGCGGCCAGGCTTCTTTGCCAGCCACCCGCACTGGACGTTTCACATCAGCCCGGTGTTCGAGTTTGACCCGGCCGCGGCGCAGGCCTATGACGCACGCTTTCCGCCCAAGGAAAAGAAGCACCAGTGGTCGCAAGACCTGTTTGCCATGCTGGTGCGATCGGTGGTGGAATAGGGCAAGGCACCACCGCGGCGCCACACAAGGAAATCCGATTGTTCTCGCACGTATTCGTTGGCGTGATTGACTTTGACCGGGCGCTGGCCTTCTATCGCCCGCTGATGGCGGTGCTGGGGGTGCAAGAGCGCTTCTGCGAGCGTGATCGCCCCTGGGCGGGCTGGCAGTCCGAACCCGGGCCGCGCCCCCTGTTCCTCATTGGTCGCCCGTACGACGGACAGGCACCGCACCCTGGCAACGGTCCGATGACCGCCTTTCTGGCGGTCAGCCGGGCGGTGGTGGAAGAGGCGCACCGCACGGCGCTGGCGCACGGCGGCCGGTGCGAGGGTGCGCCCGGCCTGAGGCCCGAGTACCACGCGCACTACTACGGCGCGTATTTCCGGGATCCGGATGGCAACAAGCTGTGTGTGGCCTGCCATGCGCCACCGGCCTGAGGGCCACCGACCGCCGGGCTACGTGAAAACCCCATGAAGTGCGACAATATGAGGCTATGGCCCTCAGCGGCCAAAGCGCCCGGCCTGGCCACACACCGTGAAGCTGCCTTTTCGAGCGCACCACCTTTGCTTGCCTTTGCTGCTTGGCCCAGCCAGATTTGATGACCCAGTCCTTTTCCGAACTCCAGCTCTCGCCCACCATTTCCCGCGCCATTGCCGAGATGGGCTACGAGAGCATGACGCCCATCCAGGCACAGGCCATTCCGGTCGTGCTGCAGGGGCGTGACGTCATGGGCGCCGCCCAGACCGGCACCGGCAAGACCGCTGCCTTTTCGCTGCCGCTGCTGCAGCGCATGCTCAAGCACGAGAACGCGTCCACCTCGCCTGCCCGCCACCCGGTGCGTGCCCTGGTGCTGCTGCCCACGCGTGAACTGGCCGACCAGGTGGCCGACCAGGTCAAGCAGTACGCCAAGTACACCCAGCTGCGCAGCGCGGTGGTGTTCGGCGGCATGGACATGAAGCCGCAGACGGCCGAGCTGAAAAAGGGTGTCGAGGTGCTGGTGGCCACGCCCGGCCGCCTGCTGGACCACATCGAGGCCAAGAACTGCGTGCTCAACCAGGTCGAGTACGTGGTGCTGGACGAAGCCGACCGCATGCTGGACATCGGCTTCCTGCCGGACCTGCAGCGCATACTGTCTTACCTGCCCAAGACCCGTACCACGCTGCTGTTCTCGGCCACCTTCTCGCCCGAGATCAAGCGCCTGGCCAACAGCTACCTGCAGGACCCGGTGACGATCGAGGTGGCGCGGTCGAATGCCACCGCTTCCACCGTGGAGCAGCATTTCTATCGCGTCGACGACGACAACAAGCGCCAGACGCTCAAGCAGATCGTGAAAGAGCGTGGCGTGACGCAGGCGTTTGTGTTCGTCAACAGCAAACTGGGCTGCGCACGCCTGGCCCGTTCGCTGGAACGCGAGGGTCTGAAGACCACGGCCTTGCACGGCGACAAGAGTCAGGACGAGCGCCTGAAGGCGCTGGACGCCTTCAAGAAGGGTGAAGTCGACCTGCTGGTGTGTACCGATGTGGCCGCGCGTGGCCTGGACATCAAGGACGTGCCGGCGGTGTTCAACTTCGACATCCCGTTCAACGCCGAAGACTACGTGCACCGCATCGGCCGCACGGGCCGCGCCGGTGCCTCGGGCCTGGCCGTGTCGTTCGTCAGCGGCAAGGACACGCGCCTGATGGCCGACATCGAGAAGCTGATCGGCAAGAAGTTCGAGCTCGAAGCACTGGAGCTGGAGGCCGACAAGCGGCCGGCCGGCCACTTCAACGATGGTCAGCGTGCCTGGCGCCAGCCGGCCGAAGAGGGTGAGCGCCGTGACCAGCGGGACCACCGCGACATCCGTGAAGCCCGCGCCAGCCGCGAGGGCAGGGAAGGCCGTGAAGACCGCCGTCCTTTCCGGGCCCCGCGTCCGCCGGCCGATCCGCTGTTCGACAAACCCTACGAGCCTTCGCTGCCCGAAGACGCCAAGCCGTCCTGGGAGAGCCAGCCCAAGCCAGCCACCAGCCGCCTGTCGCCCAACATCAAGACTCGCAAGAAGGTGGCGGCCCTGTTCAAGGCCGCCCCGCCGGCCGAGCAGCCGCAGTCAGAGACGCAGGCCGGTTAAGTGGTGCCGCCCGGGCGCTGGGCCTGGGGGCAGTTCACGCTGATGCGTTCGACTTGGCCTGCTTGCGCACCCAGACGTGCCGCGGTCAGGCAGCCCCCCCACACACAGCCGGTGTCCAGCGCCAGCACGTCGTCGCGGCCCGCATCGCCCAGCGTGGACCAATGACCGAACGCCACCGGCGTGCCGGCGGTCTTTCTGCCCGGTACCTCGAACCAGGGCATGAAGCCTTCAGGCGCTGCGGCGGCGCTGTCCTTGGTGTCGAACTCCATCACGCCATCGGCATTGCAGAAGCGCAAGCGCGTCAGCGCATTGACGATCACGCGCAGACGGTCCAGCCCGCGCAGGTCGTCGTGCCAGTGATCGGGCCGGTTGCCGTACATGTTGTGCAGGAACACCCCCCATTCGGGGCCGCGCAGCTCGCTCTCCAGCTCATGGGCCAGTCGCAGTACCTGCGTGGCGTCCCATTGCGGCAGCACGCCAGCGTGCACCATGAGCCAGCCATCGGCCTGCAGGGCCATGGGACGGTGGCGCAGCCAGGTCAGCAAGCGCTCACGATCTGGGGCCTGCAGGATGTCGTCCAGCGTGTCGCTGCGGTGGGGCTTGCGCACACCGTGCGCGACCGCGAGCAGGTGCAGGTCGTGGTTGCCCAGCAGGCAGTGGGCCGCGCCCTCCAGCGCCATCAGTCGGTGCAACACCGCCAGCGACTCGGGACCCCGGTTCACCAGGTCGCCCAGCAGGTGCAGGGTGTCTCGGCTGGGTGAGAAACCGATGGTGTCCAGCAGGCGGCCCAGTGCTGCGTCGCAACCCTGGACATCGCCGATCATGTAAAGTGCCATGCCTCAATTATGGATTTCCTGCTCATTGCGTTTCTGACCCTGCTCAACGGTGCCTTCGCCATGTCGGAGCTGGCACTGGCCTCCAGCCGCCGCGCCCGCCTGACGGCGCTGGCCGAGACCGGCGACAAGGGCGCCAGCGCCGCCCTGCGGCTGCTGGAGAACCCGACGCAGTTCCTGTCGTCGGTGCAGGTGGGCATCACTTCCATCGGCATGCTCAACGGCATCGTGGGCGAGGCGGCCTTCAGCGGCTCGCTGGCGGTTCAGCTGCAGGGCCTGGGCATGAACGACGCCAGCGCGCAGGCACTGGCGACCGGCATCGTCGTGGTGGTCATCACCTTTGTGACCATCGTGTTTGGTGAACTGGTGCCCAAACGCATCGGCCAGCTTTACCCGGAGGCGGTGTCGCGCTGGGTGTCACGCCCGATGACGCTGGTGGCCAAGGGCGCCAAGCCCTTTGTCTGGCTGCTGACCCATACCACGCAGTGGGTGCTCAAGTTGCTGCGCATCAACGTCAACGCCCAGCAGGTGGTGACCGAGGAAGAGATCAACGCCAGCCTGGAAGAGGGCGTGGACGCCGGCATCATCGAGGCGCAGGAGCACCGCATGGTGCGCAACGTGTTCCAGCTGGACGATCGGCAGCTGATCTCCATCATGGTGCCGCGTTCGGACATCGAGTGGCTGGATGCGGAGGATTCACTCGAGCATGCGCTGCCCAAGGCCTGGTCGGGTGCGCATTCCTGGTATCCGGTGTGCCGTGGCGGCCTGGACCATGTGATCGGCATCATCCACCTGCCGCACCTGTTGGCGCTGCGCGAGCAGGGTGTCAGCGGCACCATCGGCCAGCATGTGCAGCCGGCCGTCTTTGTGCCGGAGACGCTCACCGGCATGGAGTTGCTGGAGCAGTTCCGCGTGCAGGCCATCCGCATGGCCTTTGTGGTGGACGAGTATGGGGTGGTGCAGGGTCTGCTCACGCCGCTGGATCTGCTGGAAGCCATCACCGGTGAACTCTCGCCCGAACGTCCGGTGGATGCCTGGGCCACCCCGCGCGAGGATGGCAGTTGGCAGATCGACGGCGCCATGCCGGTGGCGGAGCTCAAGGCACGCCTGGCCATCGAAGAACTGCCGGACGAGGACAAGGGCCGCTACAACACCGTGGCGGGCCTGATGCAGACGGTGGCCGGTGAACTGCTGTCCCAGGGCGAGCACGTGGACTGCGCAGGCTGGCGCTTCGAGGTGCTCAAGCTGGAAGGGCGCCGCATTGACCAGGTCAGCGCTGTGCCCCTGCCCGAGGCCCTGGCCGAGGACATGGTCGGCTGATCCTCTTCAAGTCAGCACTGTCTCAAGCTCAAGGCGAGTGTGGGCGACAGTCTGCGAGCGCAGGCTGCCAAACAGGTTCTTGGGGTCGGCCAGCTGCGGAATCAGGGTGATGCGTTCGCCCAGGCCCAGGGCGTTGGCGGTGTCGTACATGAATCGGAGGGCCGAAAAGTCCTCCAGCGCGAAACCCACCGAGTCGAAGACCGTGACCTGCGCGGCATCGTCGCGTCCGGCCCGTTCGCCGTGCAGCACCTGCCAGAACTCGGTGACCGCGAAGTCGGCCGCCTTGTGCTGGATCTCGCCCTCGATGCGCGACTGGGGCTCGTATTCCACGAACACCTTGGCTTGGTCGAGGATGTCACCGTGCAGTTCGGTCTTGCCCGGGCAGTCGCCCCCGACCGCGTTGAGGTGCATGCCCGGTTCGATCATGTCGGGCGTGACGATGGTGGCGCAGGCCTTGTCGGCGGTCACGGTGGTCACAATGTCGGCACCGCGCACGGCCTCGGCGGTGCTGCGGCAGATGGTCAGCGTCAGGCCCCGGTCCTGCAGGTTGGCCACCAGCTTGGCGGTGGCAGCGGGGTCCACGTCGTACAGGCGCAATTCGGTGATGCCCAGCAGGTGCTGGAAGGCGATGGCCTGGAACTCGCTCTGGGCCCCATTGCCGATCAGGGCCATGACGCGGCTGTCCGGTCGGGCCAGCACCTGGGCGGCCAGGGCCGACATGGCCGCGGTCCGGATGGCGGTGGTCAGTGTCAGCTCGCTCAGCAGCAGGGGCGCGCCCGTGTCCACGTCGGCCAGCACGCCGAAGGCCATGACCGTGGACAGGCCGAAACGGGTGTTGCCGGGGTGGCCGTTGACGTACTTGAAGCTGTAGCGGTGCTGATCGGCCACCGGCATCAGTTCGATCACGCCGTCGCGTGAATGGGCGGCGACGCGTGCGGTCTTGTCAAAGTCGATCCAGCGCAGGAAGTCTTCCCGGATGTGGCTGGCCACCGTGGCGATGCAGCGCTCCAGGCCGTGTCGCCGCACGAGTTCGGCGGCTTCGGGGGCGCTCAGGTACAGCGTGCCGGTGTGGCGGAACTGGGTCAGATCGTGGTGGCTCATGGTCGTCTCTGGGGTGTTGTTCGATGACCCATGAAGTTTGCCGAGCGTTAGCGTCAATGAAAATCGGCAAAAAAGTATGCTTACGGCAATTTTGAGATCAAAATGGCAAGCTTTATTGACGTTTTGATCATGGATGAGCTTGACCACCAACTGATTGCCCTGTTGCGCCAGAACGCCCGGCTGTCGGTGGCCGACCTGGCCCACAAGCTCAAGGTATCGCGCGGGACGGTGACCAACCGGCTGCGCAAGCTGGAAGACAGCCAGGTGATTGTGGGATACACCGTGCGCCTCAAGCCCGAAGCCGAGCCCGAACGTATCCGGGCCTGGATGGGGGTGCAGGTGGAAGGCAACCAGACGCGGCGTGTGATCGCCAGTCTGCTGGGCGAGCCGGGGGTGTCCTCATTGCACGACACCAACGGTCGCTGGGACCTTCTGGCCGAGCTGGAGGTGGGATCGATGAACGAGCTGTCACAGGTGCTGGAGCGTGTCCGGCTGATCCCGGGCATCCGGGCCACCGAAACCAGCCTCCACCTGGCCACCTACCGCTGACGTATGCGGTCCACCCTATTCGTTGCTGACGCCAACGACCGGCAGCCGCAGCGTGACCGTGGTGCCTGCACCGGGCTCGCTGCTCACGCTGACCTGGCCTCCCATGAGCTCAATGATCTCCTTGACGATGCTCATGCCCAGACCCGTGCCCGGAATGTGGCCGGAGGTGTCGGCCCGGTAGAAGCGCTCGAACACGCGCGCCACCTGGTCCGCCGACATGCCCATCCCATGGTCGCGGATGCTGATGGCGACTTGCTGCCCGTTCCCATCAGGTTGGCAGTCGACCATCACATCACCACCCTCGGGCGAATATTTGTAGGCGTTCGATAGGACGTTGAGGATGGCCTGCTGAAGCTTGCCGCGGTCGGCACGCACATGCAAGGGGTGGTCACTGATGGACAGCACAGGCTGGGCACGACCGTCCGGCGGGTTGTAGTCGGCCACCACCAGCCGCACGATGTCCTGAACGGCCAGCGTCTCCAGCACAAAGTCCTGCCCGCGGCGGGCCTCGATCCGCGCCAGGTCCAGCAGCTCGTCGATGATGGTCGACATGCGCGTGGCCTGACGCGAGATGGTCTCCAGCAGGTCGCGCCGCTTTTCGTCCGAGAACTTGCGGTGCAGCAGCAGCTCCGAGAAGCCATAGATGCTGGCCATGGGCGTGCGCAATTCATGGGCGGCGGTGGAGAGGAACTCGCTTTTCATGCGGTCCACTTCTGTCTCGCGGGTGATGTCGCGGACGTACAGCACCTGGGAAATGAAGGCAGACCCGGACGATTTGAGGGTCAGCTCCAGAATGCGGTCGCCAGGCCCTGACATCTCCAGCACCGGGCGCTGGGCACTGCCCTGGCGCTGATCGGCGTCGGCGCCGTCATCCGCCCGCATGGCGTCAAAGCCTTCGAAGGCCTGCGGGTTGCGGCAGCGCGCGCGCAGCACCGAAGCAAACGCATGCTCGTCCAGACCCTTGAGCATGCGCTCTTCCAGTCCCGTCATCTGCAGGAAGGCGCGGTTGACCGAAGCGACCTTTCCTTGCCGGTCAAACGAGACCACGCCATCCGGGGTGAGCGCAAAAATGGTGTCCAGCTGCGCGGTGCGGTCGTTCAGCTCACGGGTGCGCTGCTCCACCAGCAGCTCCAGGTTCAAGTGATAGCGGTCGAGTTCGGCCTCGACCGCCTTGCGTTCGGAGATGTCGCGCTGGGTGGTCAGGATGAAGGTGCGATCACCCCATTGCACCCGGCTCAGGGTGACCTCTGCCACATAGGTTGAGCCGTCCTTGCGGCGGTGCACGGACTCGATCATGTCGCCCTCTTTGCGGGCGGTGCGGATGTTGGCCGCGATCTCGGTGGCGCTGAAGTTGGCCTCCCAGGCCGTTACATGCATGCCCTTGAGCTCGTCGGGCGCATAGCCCAGCATCCGGGCCGCGCTCGGGTTGGCCTCGAACACGGTGCCATCCTCGTTGAGGATCACCACGCCGTCACGCTCGTGCTCGAACAGTGCTCTGCGGCGGGACGCTTCGTCAGCGATCTTTTTCTGGGACTGCTTCTGAGCCTCGTCCTGCATGGAAATGGTGTCCAGCAGCACGTTGAAGTGGCGAGCCAGCAACTCAAGTTCGTCGTTTCGCGGGCTGGTGGATACCCGCGCTGCACGATCCCCCCTGCGCACGCGGGACATGGTTCGTCCGATGGCGCTCAGGCGCCCGGTGATCTCCCGACCCGCCACCAGATAGGACACCGATACCACCAGCATGGTTACAGCCATCACACCGCCGACCGCCCACAGCAGCAGGCGGATGGCCCGCTCGTAGGGCGCATAGGGAAAGGCCACCCCGACCGAGCCCAGCAACTCCCCACCATGAATGTCCCGCAAGGCGGCCACGCCCGTCATGTAGGACGCATCACCGAAGGTGGTCAATCCGGTCCACTGCTCTGCGCCATTGGCCAGGGCTGCGGTCGGATCGACGGGCAGCTTGCCACCGGTCAGACGCCCTCCGTCCTGACGTTGCCGGCTGAGGGTGACGATGGTGTCGCCGATTGTCAGCAGGGTCAGGCCCTCGGTGTTGTCGGGCAGGGTGCCCACCGGGTAAACCAGTTCCCGCATGTGCTCGATCAGCGCCGCATTGCGGTTGAGCAGGATGCCTCCCACCAGCATCGCGTTCGGGCTGTCCACCGACAGCGGAAAGTGGGCGGCAGCATGAATGGCCAGACCCCGGTCCTCCGTTGCCAGGTTGCTGCCTTCCAGCAGGGACACCTGGGCTTCGGTCTGCAGGCCATTCCCCAGCATGTCGAGCACATCGGAGCCGAAACGTTCGAACGCGGCGGTGGCCACGCCCTCACGGGCTTGTCGGACCACATGGTCCAGTGGCAGCAGCATGCCAACCGATTTGCCGGAATCGGAGGCCAGAATGCGGCCATCGTCCTCGATGATGAGCAGGTAGTCCAGGTTATTGCTTTCGGCCACCTCGGCCAGCACCCGCTGGACATTCGTGGCCTCGCTGCCGCCGCGCAGGAGCGCCCGCATGCGTTCGCTGCGCACCAGTTGGCCCAGTTGGTGTCCGGTTTCCCGGCGGGTCTGTTCCAGGTAGCTGCTGCTGGCACCCAGCTGGCTGCGCAGGTTGGCCAGCAACATCTCCTCAGCCCGGCCGCCGCCCAGCACACTCAGCGCCGCCATGACCAGCGGGAATGCCAGCAGCAGGGGCATCAGGCCCAGCGCCAGCAGTCGAAACCTCAGGGAACTGTTCCAGGATCCTCGCCAGCCGGCCAGCCGTCGTTGCCCGTTGACGACAAGGTCTTCATTTTCCGGCGGAAGGGTCGAAATATCGTCCAGGTCTTTCATGTGCAAACCGGTGAAGGGTGTCTCACCGGCGCTATCGTGGGAGTCATTGGTTGTATATCGGATCATCCATGAAAAAATTCTGTGCTTTTTTGATCGTGATCACGACGGCCTTGTTGGCAGCCTGCTCGGAGAAGCCGGTGGAGCCCATCCGGATCGGTTTCATCGGGGGGCTGTCCGGCCCCAACTCGGACAACGGCCAGTCTGGCCTGAATGGCTTGACGCTGGCGGTGGAGCAGTTCAACCGGGCCGGCGGCGCCAATGGTCGGCTCGTCGAGATCATTGCCAAGGACGATGCGCAGAGCAAGGAGACCGCCACCACGTCCAGCAATGAGCTGGTCGCGGCCAAGGTCGAGGCGGTGGTGGGCCCATTCACCAGCAGCATGGCCGCCGCCATCGTGCCCATCACCGGGCAGGCGGGCATCTTCCAGGTCAGTCCCACCATCACGGCCATGGAGTTCTTTGGCAAGGACGACAACCTGTTCCGCATCAACCGGACCACGCGCGACAACGCCGGCGACTACGCCAAGGTGATGCACGGCCGCGGCCAGAAGCACGTGGCGGTGGCCTATGACCTGCGCAACCGCGCCTTCACCCAGTCCTGGCTGGACGAGTACCGCACGGCGGTCAAGGCCCTGGGGGCATCGCTGGCCGCCGAGATTTCTTACGAATCTGCCAAAGACACCGATTTCGAGGCCGTGGTGGCCAAGATGCTGGAGGCCAAGCCGGACGGCTTGCTGTTCATCTCCGGCGCGCTGGACGTGGCCCGCCTGGCGCAGGCGGCCCGCAAACTGGCGCCCCAACTGCCCATTGCCGCCTCCGAGTGGGCAGCCACCGAGCAACTGATCGATCTGGGTGGCCAGGTGGTCGAGGGACTGCTGATCGTGCAGAACTACGACCGGGACGATGCGTCGCCCCGCTTCAAGGAGTTCAGCGACGCCTACTTCAAGCGCTTCCAGCGCAACCCGGGTTACAGCTCGGTGTCGACCTACGACGCGGCGACCGTGGTGCTGACCGCCCTGAAGAACCGCAAGGAAGGCGAATCCGTGAAAGCGGCCGCCCTGCGCAGCGGCCCCTACCAGGGTCTGCAGCAGGAAATGGCGTTCGATGCCAACGGCGACACGGTGCGCAAGGTCTATTTCACCGAAATCCGCGAAGGCCGTTACCGCCGCATCGACTGAAATGGTGCTGCGTCAATCCGCCCGGGCGTGCGCCCACTGCACTTGCCAGTGCGCAGGGAGCAGCTCACGCACGGGTGATCGGGCGTAACGGTCGTCCATCAGCCAGACCGTGCCCCGGTCTTCCTCGGTTCGGATCACCCGCCCGGCCGCCTGGATGACCTTCTGCAGGCCCGGGTACAGGTACGTGTGTTCCCAGCCGTGGCCAAAGCGCGCCTGCAGGCGCTGGCGCAGCAGCTCATTGAACGGGTCCACCTGGGGCAGACCCAGGGTGGCAATGAAGGCCCCGATCAACCGGTGGCCGGGCAGGTCGATGCCCTCACCGAACGCGCCGCCCAGCACGGCAAAGCCGATGCCCTGGCCATCGTCCACGAAACGGTCGATGAAGGCTTGTCGGGCCCCTTCGTCCATGCCACGTGTCTGTGTCCAGACCGGAATGTCCGGGTGCCGCTGGCGCAGTCGGTCCAGCGTTTGCGACAGGTAGTCGAAGCTGCTGAAGAAGGCCAGGTAGTTGCCGGGCTGTTGCCGATACTGGCGGGCCATCAGGTCGGCCATGGGGTCCAGCGAGGCTTGCCGGTTGGCCCACCGGGTAGAAATGTCCATCGAGACCCGCACCGCGAGGTGTGAGGGATCAAAAGGCGAGGGCACCTGCAGTTGCCGGTGCCCCCGGGGTTGATCGGCCGACGGCAGACCCAGCAGTTGCGCCATGTGGTCCATGGGCGAGAGCGTGGCCGAAAACAGCGTGGCGCCGTCCAGACGGGTCCACAGCGGTGACAGCAGCGGCGCGGGCACCAGGTTGCGGATGCCAATGACCGGCTGTGCGGTGCGGGTGCGTGGCAGGGGCCGCGCGCAGGGCTGCAGGTCCACCACCGAATGGTCACCAAAGCTGTCGGCCAGGCGCAGCCAGCGCAGGGCCTCGAAGAACCAGCCCATCAGGGCTGCATCGGCTGCATCACCCGGTTGCTGTGCCAGGTGATCGGCAATCGCAGTGCTGGTCTGGCGCAGGCCAGCCAGGAAGTCGGCGGGCAGATCGTTGAGGACCGTGTACGTGCCGTTCAGCTGGTGGGCCAGTGCATTCCAGTGCCGGTGCATCCGGTCCAGCGTCTTGTGCAATCCTGGCGGGGCCGACTGGCGCAGCGCCTGAAAATCGGCCGGGTCGAGCGTGGCGCTGTGCATCTCTCGTGCCCGGCCGATCAGGTGGTGGGCTTCGTCGACCAGGAGGGCCACGCGCCGCTCGTCCTGCTCGGCGGCGGTCAGCCATGACGCGCTAGGGTCGAAGACGTGGTGGTAGTCGCCAATCGCCACATCGCACCAGCGCATCATTTCCTGCGCCAGGTAGTACGGGCAGATGTCGTGGGTCAGGCCGATCTTCTGCAGGCTGGGGTGATCCAGCCAGGCGGCATCGCCCGCCGCCTGGCGGGCCGCGGGCAGCCGGTCGTAGAAGCCGCGTGCCAGGGGGCACGAATCCCCATGGCAGGCTTTGTCCGGGTGTTCGCACGCCTTGTCGCGTGACAGCCGCTCCACCACGCGCAACGGCAGGCCCCTTGCCGCACCCATACCCTGCAGCGCACCCAGGGCCAGTGCCCGGCCCGTGGTGCGCGCGGTCAGGTAGAACAGGCGGTCGGTCCCGTGTCGGGGCATGGCCTTGAGCGCCGCAAACAGGGTGGCCGCCGTCTTGCCAATCCCGGTGGGGGCTTCGGCCAGCAACACCTGGCCCGAGGTGTGGGCCCGGTACACCGCCGCCGCCAGGCTGCGCTGCCCCGGCCGGAACGCCGGGTGGGCGAAGGCCAGCTGGTGCAGGGCCTGATCGCGGGCCAGGCGGTGCGCACGCTCGCGCCGGGCCCAGTCGGCGTAGCGCCGGCACAGGGCATCCACCGCCTCGGTCAGTTCATCGCGCGTGTGCCAGGCCTCATGAACCGTCTCCCGGCCGCTGTCGATGTCGTAGTACACCAGCGCAATGTGCAGGCCGTCCAGTTGCAGCTGTTCGCACAGCATCCATCCGTACACGCGGGCCTGTGCCCAGTGCAGTGCCTGGCGGTTGGGACGGATCAGGGCCGGATCGCCCCGGTGGGTCTTGATCTCTTCCAGCCGGCGGGCATCCGGGTCCCAGCCGTCGGCCCGGCCCTGGATGCGCAGGCCATGACGCATCGCGCTCAGGCTGACCTCGCGCTGGTACCTGGCACCGCGCCTGGCGGTGACGGCGGCGTGCCCTTCGATGCCGTCGACACCGCTGGGCGAGGGTGTGAAGCGCAGGTCCAGGTCACCGGTGCGGGCACCGAAGTCGCACAGCACACGCACCGGCACGCTGCCCAGTGGCAACTCCTCGGTGGGCAGGCTGGCCTGGGCGTCTTGGCTGAGGGTGTTGACCGGATTCATGGTGGGCGACAAAGGATCGTACTGGATATATAGTCAGTCCATGCAACCGTCCGACATCACCCTGACGCGCCGCCACGACCAGCGCCTGCGCGACATCCACCGTTCGGCCGGCTGGCCCTGCCAGGACGTGCTGGAGGTGGAACTGCTGGCCGCCGGGATGCTGCAGCGCTGCTTTGACACGGATGGGAGGGAGACACTGCGCCTGACCGATGCCGGCATGCTGCGGCTGGCCGGGGCCCTGGCGGGCAACCGGGCTGCGCGCAGCGCCCACGAGTTGCTGGTGGGGCAGGTGGCGCAGGCCATGCAACGCGCCGGCCGCCTGGCCTGGCGGGGCCTGATGCTGCGTGTGCCCTTGCCCTTGTCCCTGTGGGCGGCGGAAGCACCCTCCGCACCTGTGGCGCCCGGCCTGCTGTGGACCGATGGTCTGGAGGCGGCACCGCCACCGACCGGCCATGCCTGGGTCATGGCCAGCCCGGATGTGTTCTCGATCCGACGCAGTTCGGTGGAGGCCTACCTGGAGCCGGTGGTGCACGAGATCAAGGTCAGCCGCGCCGACCTGCAGGGTGACCTGCGCCAGCCGGCCAAGCGCGCCGCCTACCTGGCGATGGGCGGGGCCTGCTGGTATGTGCTGGGCCGCGATGCCCGGGGCCGGGCCATCGCCGACCCCGACGAGGTGCCTGCCGAATGCGGCGTCATGCAGGTGGATGCGGCCGGTCAGCTGCAGGTTTGCCGCGAAGCGCCTCGCCGGGCGGTGGAGCGCCTGCCGTTCCACCTGTGGATGAGCCTGGCCCAGGCGACACCGGTGCCCCCGCCGGACGAGCCGGCGCAGGCCATGCTGTGATGACCTGCTAGACTATCGAAGTCATTGGGGAGTAGCCGCTCTTGCCTTGCGCAAGAGGTTCGCGTCAACACACTTGGCCCGCAGGCCATGGCGCGATCAGCCCACCGCCTGGCAAGACCTTTGACCATGTTGCCCCTGCCGTGGCCGCGGGGCGCATGGTCAATCGCGTGTTTGCGGCCCAGGAAATCCCATGGAATCCCTCATCGTCTCCACCGGCGTGGTGGCCCTGGCCGAAATCGGCGACAAGACCCAGCTGCTGGCCTTTCTGCTGGCGGCCCGTTTCAAGAAACCCGTCTCCATCATCCTGGGTATCCTGATCGCCACCCTGGTCAACCACGGCCTGGCGGGCGCGTTGGGCGCCTGGATCACCACGGCCATGGGCCCCGAGGTGCTGCGCTGGGTGCTCGGTGTGTCCTTCATCGCGATGGCGGGGTGGATGCTGATCCCGGACAAGATTGAAGAAGATGAGGCGCAGATTGCCCGCCGCTTCGGCGTCTTTGGTGCGACGCTGGTCACCTTTTTCCTGGCCGAGATGGGCGACAAGACCCAGATTGCGACCATCGCCATGGCCGCCCGCTTCCCGGATCCCATCACCGTGGTGATCGGCACCACGCTGGGCATGATGCTCGCCAACGTCCCGGCGGTCCTGCTGGGAGACCGCCTGGCCGGCCGCATCCCGATGAAGCTGGTTCACGGCATCGCGGCGGCCATCTTTGCGGCCTTGGGCGTGGCCACGCTGCTGGGGGCAGGGGAGAGTCTGGGTTTCTGAGGTCAGCCTGCTCAGTAGTGCGGCGGCAACTCGTCCCGCAGGCTGCGGAAAGTCTGACTGGGCTCTTCTGACCGCTGGCAGCGCAGTTCGGCCACCTCGCGCAGCAGGCGGTCGATCTGGTCCTGCTGGCGGGCCACCAGCGTGTTCAAGGAGTCCAGCAGATCCTCGGCGTAGCTGAGCTTGATCTCCAGCTGCTCCAGCCGTTCTTCGGGGGCTCGGTGGCTCATCGGGGCTGGTGCTCCAGGGCTGCCGAGTTCATGCAATAGCGCAGACCGGTCGGTGCCGGGCCGTCTTCGAACACATGCCCCAGGTGGGCGCCACACTGGCTGCAGACGGTTTCGGTGCGCACCATGCCGTGGCTGCGGTCCACGATCTCGGTGATGGCGCCCGGCACGGCCTGCCAGAAGCTGGGCCAGCCACAGCCCGCATCGAACTTGGTGGTGGAGTTGAACAGGTGGTTGCCGCAGCAGATGCAGTGATAGCTGCCGTCGGCCCAGATCTGCTCGTACTTGCCCGTGAACGGCCGTTCGGTGTAGGCCCGCCGGGTCACCTCAAACGCGCCCGGCTCGGTATCCTTGGCCGCCAGTTCGGCGCGCCATTCGGCCTCGGTTTTGCGAATGGGAAACTCGCTCATGCTCTTCTCCTGATGGGGTCATCCTTCAACGATTGACATTGTCGCGTGCTTGACTGCCCGACATTCGGGCGGGGGATATCCGGGTCTGTCCGCTACAGAAACCCTATCGGTTTGGTGCATGATTAGGGGTGAATTTTCGAACGACTGGAGTTGACCCGCTTTCGTGGACGGGTACTGGTTTGATAGTCAAACCGTTTCGGGTGTTGTCTCGGCATGCACACGGGCATCCTCGACGACATCAAACAGGGCTTCGTTACTCCTTTCAAAGTTC
>NZ_JBHTBX010000015.1:0-74471 GCF_042665135.1 Hydrogenophaga bisanensis | reverse complement strand
GCTCACGTGCTGTTCGGCCGCAGCTTCGGCAGTGCACCCGACGTTGAGTGGGACCGCATGCGAGAAGCCTTTGAAGAGGTCGAGTTCTTTTGCCTTCACAAGATGCCGGCCTGCCCTTCTCGCTACCGCTGGCTCATGGTGGCAAAGCTCTACTCGAGTCCACTGCCGCTCAGCACAGTAGGTACGCCAGGCGATCGACGTGTTGCCGATTTCCTAGCCACAGTCCTCGACTTGCTCAGCCCTGACAAAAGTGCGCTGCAGGGGAAACCCAAGGGCTAGGAACTGCACTTCGGACGGGGGCAAGATCGCGCCCTGCATGCACCCCACCTTGGCCGGCAGTACAAATACAATTCGTTGCTTTCAGCGCTTGGGCGCACCGCTGCAAGTTTTCGTCGTTGATGTCGATATGGACCATAAGGTAGCGGGTCTCTCCGGCACGCAGACCTACAGGGTGTACCGGTTTCACACAAGCTGCCCGAGTACACCCGAAAGAACCACCCTCCCCTTCATGTCCCTCCGGCACGCCATCAGCGAAACGTTGTTTGGGCCAATCGAGTACATCAAAGATCACTCGATGACACGGGTGCGTGTGTACGGTCTGGTGGCCATGCTGGCTCACCTGCCGATCTGGTACATCTGGACTTACCTGTACCCGCAGCCCTACGAAAACCTCTGGCTTCGCGGCTTCAACACGTTGCTGGGGGGCGTGCTGGTCTGGATGTCCTTTCGTTTCGACATCGAAAGCAAGGCTCTGCGAATTGGCTACTACCTCATCCTCACCTTGGAAACGGCATTTGTAGCTGCATGGTTCACCCTGGCCAACGGCTCGAACGACTGGTGGATCGCATCTAGCTGTGTCCTCACCCTCCTCTATCTCAGCGCCACAGATTGGCGCCTCGCTGTCGCTGGGATCGGCGTTTCATGGCTGGCATCCGTCATTCTTGTACCGGTCGTCGAAGGCATCCCATTCGAGGAGGCGGTCGGCGGTGCCTTCACCGGTGAAGGTCTGACCATCTACCTCTTTGCTGTGCTGGTGGGTACGCTCTCCCACGCCATCGACGTGGACGTGCGGGATGTGCGACAGCGTAGCCATCTGAGAGCTTTGGGTGTGGCGGCGCACGAGTTCCGAACGCCCCTGGCCAGCATCGCCCTGCTGGTGCAAGGACTCAGCGCCCGTCTCGATGCCCTCCATCACCGCAATCGCATTGACCGATCGTCCTACACCGATCTCGTCGACGTGGTGGCGGACATTGATCGTGGCGTGCATCGGATCCAAAACCTCGTTCGTTTTCACCTATCCAACGCCAACAGTGAGCAGGTTTTCCAGTCGACGGAAGACGTTGATGCAGCCTCGGTGGTGGGTCGCAGCGTTCACAACTTTGAGCAGACTGAACCTGGGCGAAGCGGCCTCATCAAGGTTCAGGCCGTCCACACCTTCACGACCCGAATCAACCAGACAGCGCTGGAGCAGGTACTAAGCAACCTTCTTGAGAACGCTCACGTCGCCTTGCTAAAAGCAACGCCCTCCCCTGCTCCAGGCTCAATAAGGATCCGCCTGGACGTGCATGGCCCGTGGGGCGTTATCGCCGTCTCAGATGACGGTGTCGGCATCGACAAGGCAGACCACAAGCGCATCTTCCAGCCTTTCGTGACCTCCAATCAAAACCACGGACATGGGCTTGGCCTATCGTTCGTCGACCAGGTGGTGCGTAGCGTCAAAGGCGAAATCGATGTCGACTCAGCACCTGGCCGCGGGGCCACGTTCTCGGTCAGGCTACCCAGACTACAAGGGACTCCCGAATGACATTCCCCCTGCTCAAGACCCCCCAGCGCGTTCTCTATGTCGACGACAAGGGCTCTTTCCTCGAGGCACTGAGAAAGAGCCTCCCCTTTACGCATTCAAGGTACTTCTCCACCTCCCCTGAGACTGCGGTTTACCGGATGGAGGCCGAGGGGGTTCACTGGAGAAAGCTGGAAGCACTACTAGCTGAACCGGCAGCGCCGGATTTCAACGAGCGTCGATTCGGCATGGCCAGTCGGGTGATTGCGAGCCATTTTTCGTCCTGGTCGCGGTTCAACCTCACGTCGGTGGTCGTCGTCGACTACAGCATGCCCGTCATGAACGGCCTGGAGATGATCCGTACTTTGGGCGCCTGGCCAGGCCGTCGCATCTTGCTGACGGGCGAAGCCGACTACAACGTGGCAGTCGCTGCGTTCAATGCCGGCCTCATCCAGCGCTTCATTCCCAAAGACCAGCGCGATCTCGTGACGGTGCTGCGCAAGGCCTGCGATGAGATGCACTCGACCGTCTGCGCTCACATTGGCCAAATGCTGCGCCCTACCCTGTCCCAGGAGAACAAGGACCTGCTGGACACACCAACGGTCGCAGCCGCTCTCACCAAAAAGATCGACGAACTCATGTGGGACGAATATGTGGTGATCGGTCGCCCCTTTGGGCTGCTGGGTCTATCGCACGACGGCCCGCTTCAGTGGCTTCAACTGGAAACCACTGACTCACTGGAGCAGCTTGCAGAAATCGCGTCTGAAGACGGTCTACGAGGCATTGACGTTGACGGGATCCGCTCTGGTCAGTTCATCTTGACCAGCGAGATTCACCGCGAACTTGAATTGAACGGCGAGCCTCCGCTAGTCGAGGCGGAGATCATCCACGAGCACCCCACCCTTTACTGCGGTGTCTACGACCTCCCTCACAAGCCAGTGACAGCGGACGTCTACGGGTTCGATGACATCATCGCCCCAGCAGACGAAGCACATTCGCTCCTGAGAGACCTTGCTGCCAGCCATACCAGCCTCAGTGCAACAACCATTGACAACCGTGCAGAGCCCAGCGAAGCGATGCGCCGCTATCTCAAGGAACAAAGCGTCGGGGTGACCGATGTCGATACGGTTCTAAAACGCATCGGCAGCTTCGTCAAACAGTCACCCATCCACCGCGACGCATTGAGCACTGCTCTACTCAAGTCGGGACTGCCCAACGATCTCAAGAGCCTTGTGACTCGCAGTATGCAAGGGTGAGGACAGCGATGAACATGCTTGATCTTTCATCGTCTGCCGAAGCTAACCGGGGTAGCACCGGTGCAGACGATTTCGAGGCAGAACATCTCAACGACTTGCTAGGATCTCTGTCCCACATCCATGCCCTGGGTATTGTGGTGCTCGGTCCAGACGACGGCGATCGGGAAGCTGGAAGAGTTCTTTACGCCAGTCATCCAGCGAGATTCCGGACGGTCGGTCAACTGCTCGCCGAGAGCGACGACTACGGACGCGCATGGCGTGATGCGCTCTCCCCTGCAGCCGCCTACGTGAACCTGAGCAACCACGCTGACGAAGGCAAGCCTTGGACTCGGCGTTGCGCAGAGGCGGGCGTACTTTCTTTCGTTCGGGTGGACTTGGCTACATCCATGGACTGTGGCTATGAGGTCTTCGTCTTCATGGGTACAGAGCAGTCGAACCGGCAGGCCGCTGCAGAGGTGACCTATGCCGTGATGGGCCTCTCCCCCGTCTTGCGGATGGCCCTTCCTCACATCAAGCTTGAGATCACCGACCGTGAGCGTGCTGTGCTTCGCGCTGGAGCTGAAGGCCTCACAGCGAAGGAAACCGCTGACCGTCTCAAGACCACGGAAAGAACGGTTATTTACTACTGGGATCGTATTCAGTCCAAGCTGAATGCGCGTAACAAGGGTGCAGCCCTCATCAGGGCTGCCACCTACGGTTTGCTATGAACTACTCCACCCAAGCTTGCGCTTGGGTGAAAGTTTCTGGTCGCGCCTTGCGCGACCGGGCCAGTTCCTGACCCGAGTTTGTCCCACCAGACGCCTTCATAGGCGTACCGCAGCATGGTCCGAGCGGCGTTCTCGTCGCGCTCGTGCTCTGCGCCGCAGGCGCAGCGCCAGCGGCGCTCATCCAGCCGTTTGGGACTGGCCGCTCCACAGCAGTGACAGCGCTGGGTCGGCTTGACCGCGCGGGTGGGGATTTCGATGAACTTCGAACCAGCCTCTTCCGCTTTGTACCGAAGTTTTTGGAGAAAGCCACCGGGGGCGGCGTCCAAGAGGGAACGGTTCAGGCCTGCCTTGGCCGCCGCTCCATTGGGCAGGTACTGCGGCTCATCGGCCGCTGCGCCCTCGTTGGGGCGCGCCTTGGGCGCGCGCACCAGATTGGTCAGAGCCAGCTCCTCGGTCACGATGAGGCCGAAGCGCGCGACCAGGCGCGCGCTGAGCTGGTGATAGAAGTCGTTGCGCTGGCGCGCCACCTGGCTGTGAAGCCGCCGGCGCCGGACGTAGGCCATCAGCAGCGCGCAGCTGGGTTTGGCGTTCTTGGGGACTTTGGATTCCAGCGCGCTGATGATGCGCTGGGTCTCCTGGATGGCCTGGAGCTTGCGCTTGAGCCAGCGCGGGTTCTCCACCGTCTGGACCTCGCCCGCCATCGGGTCTCCGACCACCTGCGTGAGCAGCGTGGTCAGGCCAAAGTCGAATGCCATGCTCTGTTGCCCGCCTTGGCGGGCAACGGCCGTCTCGGCCACCTCAAAGGTCACGCTCAGGTACCACTTGTGGCCCTGGCGAAAGACCTCCGCGGTCTTAGGCACGCCCTCGAAGCGGGCGCGCCCCCGCAGCGAGACGGTGCCGACGGCGCTCAGGCGAACGGCGCCAAAGCCCGCACCCTTGCGCAACAGCGTCCAGCCGTCGCCGTGGGCCTTGTAGCCCCAGCCGGGGTAGCGCTCGATGCTCTTGAAGCGCGGGTAGCCCGGCGTCTGGCCGGCGGCCAGACGCCGAAAGAACGCATCGAACGCGCGCACCAGGCGCTCACCGGTGACCTGGACCGACTGGGCCGTGGTGCGCTGGGCTATCCAGTCCTGCGTGTTGCGCACGAGCCGGGTCGCCTCGTTCACGCTGGTGCGGGTGAAGGCGGGCAGGCCCGCCTTGTAGCGCAGCCGCGCGGTCTCCAGCAGCGTGTTGTACAGCTTGCAGTGCGCCACCAGGGTTCGCCCCAGGGCCACCTCCTGGGCGGCGTTTGGGTACAAACGGAAGGTGGCCTTGCGGCGGACGGAGGTCACTTGGTTATCGAAAAGGATGTGTGTAACCGATAGCGAGCTTCTTTATGCCACAGCAAGCGTTCAAGACCCTCTACCACTATACTTATTCGCTCCAGTACCACTTGGTTGTTGTGACAAAGTATCGGAAAAAGTGCCTGACGGGCGCCATGCTCGCCGAGCTGCGGGAGATATGCGAGCGTCACCTCCAGCTCAAGGAAGGCCCGCTACTCGAGTTCAACGGCGAGGCCGACCACCTCCACCTGCTCCTCGAGCTGCCGCCCAAGGTGGCGTTGTCCATGGCCGTCAACAGCCTCAAGACTGTCACTGCCCGGCTGATGCGCCGCGACCACGCGGCGTATCTCAAGAAGTTCTACTGGAAGCCCGCGCTGTGGAGCCGAAGCTACTTCGTCGCCAGCTGCGGAGGAGCGCCCCTTGCCGTGATCAAGCAATACGTCCAGCAGCAAAGCGCGCCCCACTAGGCCAAGCGTTGCGCCCCTTCACCTCCCACCAAAGGCCGCCTGCGGCGGCCCTTGGAAGGAGCACTGGGGCGCGTTTGGTAGAAAACCCAGATCCCTGAGTACTCGGCACCCTGCCCCCATTTTCACCGGTGAAAATGGGGGTTTCTCTTTGGGATACGCGACAGTGCTCGATCACCACCATGATCCCATCGATCGCTCGAACATTGTCTGGCCAGGCCTCTACCTCACACTCCACAGAAACACGCAAAGACGGCAATTAGCCCAAACGCCCGCTTTCACCGGTGAAAACCCTGAAGTGCGTTCGACAACACCTTCACCGCGAATGCACCACCACGTTCGCGCCTTGACGTGAAACACTCACGGCACCCCAGACCTGAAGGCTCCGTTTTCACCGGTGAAAAGTGGAGTCCTGGAATCTCGACCTAGACACTTCAGGGAATCGATTCATCACCTCATGCACCAACAGGGGCGTCGAGCCACACCCCTCCATCGGGAGCGCCCTCGTTTTCACCGGTGAAAACGAATACATGTCGTCGACTTGAGTCAGTTGGCGATGACTCCAGGCGACCCACCACCGTCATGACGCGCTGGACCATGACTGCTCAACCAACAGCCTAAAGCAGCCATCACCTTTTCACCGGTGAAAAGTCACCACGGAGATCAACCTTGAACCACAGGCGCCCCTCAACAGAGCGCGCAGAACGACAGTCTCCGCCCCACCTCCATGCCGGGAGCGTGTCGCACCACCATCTGCTGACTTGGCTTCGACCCACACCTCGCTGAGCCGACACACCACTAGACCAGATTTTTCACCGGTGAAAAGCTAAGGGCAGCCTCCCATGCATCAACACTCGCCCAACTGCACATCGAGTCACCGGCATTCATCGGCCAGCAACCTTGGGGAAGGCGCCACCGCATCGCCATGTATGGACCGCGTTTTCACCGGTGAAAAGTCGAAGCACTATCGAGCGCGGGACTCACAAGCAACCCTACACCAGCTCAACGAAAGCCCTTTCCTCCGCTCACTCTTCGGAAACATCGTCCGCAGAATGCCTCGTCTTCACCGGTGAAAACTCTGCGAAGACATAAGAGACATGGGCGCTACAGAACGGCCTGTCTACTGATCATTGCCTGAAGCAACCACGATGTGCAGGAGTCTTTGCCAAGCCTTGCCCAAACGCGTCAGACCAAAGACCGTAGCCATGCAGACACAACGAGGACGGATATCGTAAAAAATAGTTGTTATCGTTAGACAAACAGACATTTGAAAAATATAATTGAGTCCAACAAAACATCTTTGTTTAACTACCGTTTATTAGTGATTGATATGATCATTACCATTGGTGCAGAGAAGGGTGGCGTAGGTAAAAGCACGCTGGCGTTCAACCTCGCGGCCTTTTTCGCGAACCAAGCTGTCCCAGATCCTGTGACCAAGAAGAAGAGGCCAGCGAAGGTGATCCTGGTCGACACAGACACCACGCATACCTCTGCCCAGTGGCAAGCCATGCGATCCCACATGCAGCTACAGGAGACCTTCACCGTCGTGGAGGCAACTGTTCAGCCTGCACCCACCATCATTCAGCTCTCCACTCAATACGACGCGGTGATCGTTGATGTGGGTGCACGTGACTACGACCGACTCGCTGAGCTGGCTCGCATTTCCGACTTGTGGATCTCTCCAACGAAAGTAGGGCAGGGGGATCTGGCCTCCACGCTTCGCATGGCGCAAGCCTTCGCAACGATCAATGACAAGCACAAGAGCGGACGTATTCCTCTGTGCATCCTGGTCAATGCGGTACCAAATGTGTGGAACAGCAGTGAAGGCCAGGACGCCATCGATGCCCTGACGCAGGCAGTACCCACAGGTGTGGTCCTCAAAACGACGCTCAAAGATCGACGCGTTTGGCGCGATGCACACAAGGCTGGCAAGAGCATCTTCGAGATGCCAGCTTCTGCACGCGACAAAGCCGAGGCTGAGTTTGTCGAGGCCATTCAGGAAGCACTTGGCGCCTACGCCGGTTGAGGAGAAATGTCATGAGCGCAAAGAAGATCAAGCCGTTCCTTGGGGCACTTAGTGCAAACCAGGATGCATCCGCGATGCTCAAGGCACTGAACATTCCGGCGGGCGAGAGTACTGCTGAGCGTGAATCCATTGCTCCAGTCCCGATGGTGATGGGCACGGCTTCGCCAGAGCTAGCTCAGCTTTCACCTGGCCAAACCGTACGTCTGCCGATCAGCAGGCTCAAGCGCAGTGAGTTCAACGCCCGCGTGTACTACAACCAAGGCGAAGTTGACGAAACCGCCGAATCGATACGGCAAAGCGGACAACAGGTCCCTGCCATTGGCTATGTCCAGGGTGATCACGTTGTCATCGTTGACGGTGGAAAGCGTCTGAACGCCTGCATTGCAGGAAACATTGACACCCTTGATGTCAAGATCGTCGAGCCGCCGCTCACCCCAAGCGCTGAGTACCTGAACTCGCGAGAAGTCAACATTCGGCGCTCCGTACAGACGGCATTTGACGATGCTGTGCGGTGGCAGGAGCTCTTGGACAAGGGCATGTTTCCCACGACCGCCGACCTGATCGCAGCCCTGAAGACGAGCAACGCCACGTTTTCCAAAACAATCGCACTGAACAGAATCCCCGCAACCTTGCAGCGGATCATGACAGAGAGCCCGCAGACATCAGCTCTGTCGATCGCCTACGAAGTGAGCATGATCTTCAGCCGCAAAGGGGAGGGCGAAGATCAAGAGAAGCTGGAGGCCATCGCTGAGGAGATCGTTCAGCAGATCCAGCAGAAAGAACTGAGTCGAAGCCAGGTCATCGATCTGATCAAAAGCAAGCTCGAAGGGCCCAAGCAGCGCATTCGCGGGGAAACCACTCCAGTCGCCTACAAAGGCACCAGGGGACACATCAAGGTCGTGCCACAGAGAGGGGAGATCGAGCTGAAGATCAAGGGCCTGGATGAAGCTTCCCTAGAAGGCCTGCGTGAGCAGATTCAGGCGATCCTGAAAAACTCCGCCGGGCAGTGACGTCGCAGGCTTAGGTGACTGTTTATGGGGAAACAAAACACCCCATAAATGGTCACCTTACCGTGTCGATGTCTTATAACCCAACAAAATCAACGACTTGGACTGAAAGCTACTCCCTGTGACGCAGCTTTCAAAGTGACTTTCCACCTCAGCTATGGCTGGATGGATGCGAAAAAGCACCCATAAACGGTCACCTTTGGGCAAAAGCAGCAGGTTGGTGCATCGCTTCACCCCCCATAACCGGTCACCTCAAAAGTGCTTGAGTGGCTCACCGGGGCTAAAAGCGACCCATAAACGGTCACCATTAAGCGAAAAATCGTGACCTACAAAGGGTGCTCTGACCCATAAACAGTCACCTTGCCAACTCCCCATAAATGGTCACCAAAGGATCGCCTGAAGGACAGCAAAAGTCACTTTGCGTCTCCAGCATCCTGATGCGGGGAACGAAAATGACCCATAGATGGTCACCAAAGAAGCACCCCATAAATGGTCACCAAAGAAGATCTCTTAGAGTGAGGACCAAGGTCGACCGGTGATTCGTAGGGTCAGAGGACATGCCAGAAGGCCCCATAAATGGTCACCATCGCAAGCACCCATAAACGGTCACCTCTGACGGCTACAAATCAAGAATGAGAGTCGATCCTTGGACCAGCAGTCCAGAGGAAGGCCTGTGTCTCCCCCCATAAACGGTCACCTTAGAAACTCCCCATAAATGGTCACCGTATAAGGGACCCATACTTGGTCACCTGGACGAAGAACCAGAACCTGAAAATGGTCAAGGCCACAGGGCATCCGCCCTTGGATGATCCCAACAGAACCTTACAAAACAGAGGACAAGGATAGTGAGGAACAGGCTGCCCCATAGATGGTCACCTTTGACCCATATCCACACACCTCAACGCCCATAGGTGGTCACCGAAACCCCATATCCACACACCTGAAGACCCATGAAAAGTCACCTCAACACCCATAAATGGTCACCAAACTCCCTTGGAGCCCGCATAAACACTAGGGTTTGAGAGGTCTAAAGGTATTAAAGGGATTAAAGAGTGTTCTAAACACAACGTGCTGCGGCTCTGCGAGGTGACCAGAAGGGAACGATCAAGAACCCTAAGGTGTACGAAAACAAGCCTGCTTTCCACCATAATGGTCGTATGAGCAAGGAACCGTCCACCAACCAGTTCAGCCTGTTCAAGCAAGCTCCGCTACCAGAGCCATACAAGAAGGCTGTTCAGGTCGTCCACAGCAAATCGCGTGGACCAATGACATTCGTCCAGCGAAAAACACAGAATGCCCTGTTGTGGAACGCGCATGTGACGAACGAGGACGCCGATGGTTGGTGGAGCATGCGGACTGCGGAACTGGCCAGAGTCATCGGATTCGACTCCAAGAACCGCGAGTACTTGAGGGAGTCAACATACGATCTCATGGGAATCGTCTACGAGTGGGACGTCCTGTCGACAGCGGCCAGGGGACCATGGTTGAAGGCATCTGTGCTCTTCACGGACTTCGAGATCAGCAACGATCAAGTGCGCTACAGGGTGAACAAGGACCTGAAGCAACAGGTGCTGAACCCGGAAATGTATGCGCTGATCGACATGCAGATCATGCGCAAGTTCAAGAGAGCCGCAACACTTGCTCTCTACGAACACTGCGTTCGCTTTGAGCGCATCGGCCGCACGAGCATGATTCCATGGGAGAAGATGAGGGACCTTCTCCTGGGTGAAGGAAAGCAAGTCACTACGTATGTGGAGTACAAGTACTTCAAGGCAAAGGTCCTCAAGCCAGCTATCGCTGAGATCAATGCCAATAGTGACCTCAATGTCACCCTGAAGGAGACGATAGCTGGCAGGCGAGTCGAGAACATTGCCTTTGAAGTCGTCAGACTCGCACCAGAGGTGATTGACGCGCCCATCGACAGTGAAAAAGCCATGCTGCTAGTGGCGGAGCTCGTCAAACTCGGTCTGCAGCAGAGCGAAGCAAAAAAGCTCCTGCGTGATCAAAGTGTTGAGTCGGTGGAAAACGCCCTGAGCCTGACCAAAAGGCGCATGGAAGACAAGAAAGCGTCCAAGCTGGACAAGCCTGCCGCATACTTTCGTGCCGCCCTGAAGGGCAGATGGGAAGCAGAAGACGCGAAGGTTGTCACCGCACCCAAGCAAGAGCCCAAGCCGCGTAGATCCAAGCCCGATGAACTGCGAGATCGGTACATGGCCAAACAGATGAAGGACGCAGAGGGTTACTTCAAGGAACTGGACGAGAGCGACCAGGCGGGCCTCATCGAGCGCTACAACCAGCAGCAGCAGACTGCGGGCTTGAAGATCAAGGCAAAAAGCGGCAAGGGCGCACTGGTAGCTTTCTACACTTGGCTTGGACTGGAAACCTGGGGCACGCCAACGACGGACGATCTTCTTCAGTTCGCCACAGAAACGCTTTTGTGACCTACCCAAGGGGTGTGGTCACCCCGCCCAAAAAAAAACCCGCCAAGGCGGGCTGATGCGGTTTCTGGCTGGGATTATTCGCAGACCGGGCAAAGGGTCGAAGCCTCGGTGATGTGGGACATGTAGAGGCCGCCGCACTTCTTGCACCTGCGCATCTGCAGTTCGCACAAACGCTTGCCATCGGCATCTGTCTCGTCGCTGTACATCGACACCAGGAAGTACCCGCGTGAGAACGGGATGACGTAGTCCTTCTCGGACGTGCGGAAAGCTGGATCTCTGGTCCACTTCTGCCGCTCGACACTCGCGGCCGTCGTTCGGGCATAGTGGTAGTACGCGTTTGCAAACGCGGCGTAGGGCGGCATGTGTTTGCATTGTGCGTACAGCACCACCAGCAAGGCGCTGTGCAGACGCCGAATGGGTGAACGCAGGTACCAGTTCAGATCCGTCGGTTGCTGGCCTGACGGACTGGAGCGACCGAGGACACGTTGATAGATGCCACGGACCTCTGCATCACTGAGCTTGGTCAACTGGGCAACCACGCAGCTTCGCCCACCCATGGCCACCATCATCTCGGCCCACTCATAGACATTGCGTTCAGCCGACTTGCTGTCGATGGCGAAACGGCCGACGCCGGGCTTCTCAAGCATGAAGTTTCTTTCCAGCAGTCCATCCATGATTTATGCCTTCCGATCACGGCGCATGGCGCGCTCAACAACGGGGAGTTTGAAGGAGCGGGTTAGGGCAGCGATGCTTGTGGTGCTGCCAGAGCCCTCGCGTGCAATGGTGAGCAAAGTCGCCGGGTCCTTGATGCGTGGCTCGAAGATCGGAAAGCCATATGAGGCAGCAAGGATCGACTCGCGGCCGGCTACCTCCGTGGAGAAGACATCCAGGAACGCCTGATCCACGCCCAGCAGTGAGGCTGCCAACGGCTCAGCTGAGCCAAGACGCGCGGCCGTGACGTAGAGCTTGAGAATCGCCTTGTTGGCTTCTTCAATCTGGCTTTGCAGAGTCGGTCCACAGATCTTGGCGATGTCGGGATAGCTTTGCTGGTCAAGCGTCATGATGGAAACACCTCGAACGTTGGGGAGCACACTGTTTCGAGCTGATCCGCCAGCTTCCGCAGCTCGGCAGCAGCATTGGTGATGCGCTCTTTGGTCTCGTCACTGATCTCAGTGTCCTTGTGCTTGAAGAAGACGGACGTCCACTTGCCCTTGAGGGTGTTCAACTCTTGGGTGAACTGAAAGAGAGCAGTCTTTTCGTACTCCGCTCTTGCGTTGTCCGCCTTGAAGGTCTCGACCTCGTCCTCTTTCCTTTTCCGTTCCTCTTCAACTGCTCGTAGCTCATTGCGTGCGAGCCTGAGATCGTTGGTGAGGCTCGCGAGCTGAGCCTCGGCCTCCTTGACGGATTTCAGCGTAGCCTCCGACGCCGGATCGAGCGTCTCAACAGTCACCTTGGGTTGATTGCTCAGCCTTGTCACCTCAGCATTGAGGCGTTCAACCGTTTCACGAAGCTCACTCACACGTGCGTCGGATGCCTGGAGCTCCTGATTCATGCGCGTCAAAGCTGTGTCTTTGCGCTGGAGGGCATCGTTCTTGTCATTGAGCTCTGCCATGAGCTCTGCCACTTCAGCACGTACATCGGTGCTAGTTGGCGCACGGGCTTGTTCGTCGGCCAAGGTGACCAAACGGACAGCCAACTCTTCGCGGATTTCCTCAGGGGACTCCGAGAAGGTGGTCAGTGCGTAACGAGACATCTGCTCGAAGGTGGTCCTTGCTCGCGGGTCGTTGTGCAAACGCTGTGAGTTCAGGGCGCTGATCAGGGCGCGTCCCGTACGGATGGCTGACCTTATGTGGGTCATCTGCATATCCAGTGGCGCGAAGTTCTTGAGGCAGAAGAGCTCCCAACCAGCCTCGGCGCCCTTGGACTTGAACTTCTCGCGACACAGGTGCAGGTGAATGCACACGTTCATGGCCGCGGTCTTCATGTTCGTGTAGTGGAACAGGACCTGGACAGCGTGTGAGTAGATCTGCTGCTGTGAATCGATGTCCTCGTTCTCCACGCCGACCAGCTGTATCTGCGTGTTGACACCTTCGAGGTTTGAGGCGTCGATCAATGCGTTCATTCGTGCGTGCTCCTTGCAGAAATGGTGAGCTTTGATGATGAATCACCGAAGTCAATGTGCAACTTTCGAATGCGGCGCAATAAGTGAAAGCTTTCGACAAGCCTGTGTCCCCGTGGGCACAGAGGATGGAGGCAGGAGAGAAACATGCACATCAGCCCTTCATCAATCGCTGTTCTGCTTAAAAGCCACATCAGCCGGCAGACTTTTCAAGAACTTGCTGCTTTGGTGAGTCAGAAATCGTTTGTCGAAATGTATCTACCCTTTACAGAAGGTGTAGCCGCACGACTGTCAGAAATACCACTTCGCAAGGATTCGTACTCGCAGCGTGGTGGAGCGCTGGCCTGCTCGGTGGCCGCTGGGCTCCTGGCTGTCAAGTTGTGCAGCCAGACAATCTTCGACCCCGGTGCCACGGCCGCCAAGCGAATGGAGGGCGACGTCCAGTACCGGTGGTTGGCCTACTGCGCCTCCATGGCGACGGTCTACCTGATCGCGACCAACTCTGTGCAGGTCCAGTTCGAGGAGGGTGAGATCTACTCGTTTGCCAGTGCGGACTCCCTGACAGATCTGAAGTCACCCTTCACGGTGTACTGGTCCAACGGCACGCTGCTACCTATCCAGCATCTGTACATGCAGTTGCAGGAGCTTTTCTGGTCGGGGCAGTTTGAGGGGCTGAGTCCGCGCATGCTGTCTGAGTTCGGACTGGCGATCAATCCCACACTTCAGGCGCCGTCCAACGAATCACCCTTGGGCAAAGTCGTGCGCCAGGCAGTCTCCAAGGTCATCGACGATGACAAGGCGAGGGTAGCGCAGCAAGTGCGCACAGACGATTCGATCGACGAGCCCAAGACGCTGTCGACGCCAGCCGCTCCCTCGGCCGTTGTGGCTTCAACCCCAGCACAGGGACCCATTGAACCGACTGTCCCCAGCGCCCCTACGAAGCCGGTGAAAAGCGATGGCGACATTGAACAGCAGCCTGTGGTTGCCAAGGCTCAGGAGTGGCTGCGTGGCCTTGCTGCAATGAAAGCCCTTCACCCGGAGATCAAGTTGCTCGACAACGGCCACATGTCGATCACCCGAAAGGCCTTGAGCTTCGGTGCAGCCGCGCGTGACAACTATCAGATGCTCCACGACGCCAAGCTGGTCTTTGAAAAGGTCGAAGGTGGGGTGGTCTGCACCAAGGCCGCAAGGGATGTGTTTGAGTCCAATCTGGCCAGCGAGCCTGCGGGAGTAAAGGAATGAGTGCGCAGAAGTTCGAAGACAGGTTCCGTTCTGCTCATGAGCTGTGGTCATCGGGCGCCTGGCTGTTCTCCGCTGTGGTGCTCCTGCTCTACCGGCCGCCGTACTGGCCCTTGATGATTCTTGCGGCGCTGGCCCTCTGTGGCATGAGGATTCGGGATGTCAAGCGCCTTTACGCCTTTCGCGCATCGCTCAGTCTCTCGCGCTTGAGGACCATCAAGCTCAATGACCTGCTGATGCGCAGCCGAAGATTGCGCAAAGAGCGGGAGATCCTGTCTTTGGGTCGCGGCTTCGACTGGTCACAGCGACACGTCGAAACGGCACGCCAGGTCCTCAACCGAAACGCTGATGAACTGCCGGATGTGCCTGAGGTCATCAAGCGTCAAGCAGCCCGTCTGGAGCGAATCCCCAAGCACCAGCGAACAGCAATTGACAAGGCGGTGGCGGCACTGCTCAAGGGCATCCTGCCGGAGAACACCCGTCCCATCCTTGACTCTGACATCGGGGAGCCATGGATTCACGGTCTGGGAGTGGCTGAAGAAAAGGACGTCGGCATCCCGCTTTCGGCTCTACCGGGGCACACGCTGATCACGGGAACAACCCGTGCGGGCAAGACGCGTCTGTTTGAAGCGGTGACAGCGCAGATCATCGATATGGGCTCAGCGCTCATCGTGATTGACCCGAAGAAGGACATCGACTGGGTCTCGATGCTCAACACGATGTGCCAGAAGACGGGACGCAAGTTTCTCTACTTCGACCCTGCACAGCCGCACAAGTCGATCCGGCTACAGCCACTTCAGAACTGGAACAACATCTCGGAGCCGGCGACTCGGATTGGCCAGTTGGTCGACGCCGATGGTAGCTTCGCGGCCTTCGCCTGGAAGACGCTGTACCGGGTGCACCGGGCGCTCATCGCGGCAGGGGAGAGGCCCACCATCCGCAATACCAAGCGCTATGTCCAGATGGGTGTTGAGGGCTTGGCCGAGAAGATCCTGCAAAACCACTTTGCCAAAAAGCATGGACCCGACTGGGATCGCGACCTGCGCAGCCTGCCCACAACGGGAAAGCAGGCCATGTCACGCCTGGACTGGTGCATCCTGAAGTACATCGACGAGGGCGACACGGACGACACCATCGACGGCATCATCTCCATGGTGCGGCATTCCAAGGAACACTACAGCAAGATGGTGCAGGTGCTTGAGCCGATTCTGGAAATGCTGGGCTCCGACGAGATTGGTGATCTTCTGTCTCCCGATCCGATGGACACCTCAGACACGCGCCCCATCTATGACATGCGCAAGGTGATCGACGAGAAGGCTGTGCTCTACATCGGTCTGGACTCCCTGTCCAACAAGATCATTGCCTCGGCCATCGGCTCGATCCTGCTGGCTGATCTGTCCTCCACGCTGGGCGCGATCTACAACTTCAGCGCGCCGGCCGACGCGTTCCTGTTTGTTGACGAGACGGCGGAAGTCGCCAACGACCAGCTCCTGCAGATCCTCAACAAGGGCGGTGGTGCTGGCATGAAGTGCTTCCTGGCCATGCAGGCGATCGCCGACCTGACGGTGCGCCTGGGCAGCAAGGACAAATGCGAGCAGGTGCTGGCCAACCTGAACAACCTCATCTCCCTGCGCGTGCGCAGCACCGAAACGGCCAAGTACGTCAGTGAGATGTTTGGTGAGGTTCAGGCCCGCTCGCTGTCGGTTTCCTACAGCTCCGGTTCCGAATCGAGCGCCGCGTTCACCGAATTCCGATCGAACACGTCCCGTTCGCTCGAATCGTCGGCCACTTCGCTGGTTCCGCCAGAGCTACTGACACGTCTGCCACCCTTGCACTACTTCGCCTTTGCCGCCGGCCGAGGGATGTTCAAAGGGGTTATCGAGTTCATTGAGGCAAAGAGGATCGCACCATGATTGAGGTCAAGAACCAGTTCGCCAGGCACACGATCTTCTGGATTCTGTTGATGCCCTTCCTGGCCATCATGCTCATGCCTGCTTTGATGAATGCGCAGTCGCTCAAGCTGCCCAAGTCGGAGGTGCAGGCTCTGCGTCAGCTGGGGCAAGACCCGGCGGATGTGACCAGGAAAGCCAACGCCGCCTTCGCGGAGCTGTTCGTCAACACGGGGTTCATGACCGGGGTCGAGAAGCTGTTTCGCGCGAAGGCCAACCACGGCGATCCAGCAAGTGTCCGCAACTCCGAGAAAATCAGCCAGGGCTATCTGACGGGGATGTGGCACATGCTGTACCGGGCGATCTGGCGCTTGGTGGGCTTGTGGCCTGTGCTCAGCGTCTTGCTGCTGGCTGTCATCCTTCCGGCGATCATCGATGGGCTGGTCACGCGATCGACCAAGCTCGACCAGTTCAAACCGCACAATCCGGTCTTCTTCTGGGGCGCCACGCACACCGCGATCTCGACCGCAGGCCTGTTCCTGTTCCTGCCCTTCCTGCCGGTGCCGCTGAGCGTCTGGATGCTCTACGGGGTGGTACTCCTCGTGGCGTCGTCTCTGTGGGTGACCAGCTCCAACCTGCAGACTGGCAACTGATGGCGCGCTCTGTCCAGGACCTTGGTGTCATGCTCAAGGAGGGGCGGCCACACCGCTGGCTAGCACTCTCGGCGGACTCCTGGGAGGAGCTCGATGGCTTCGTCGAGGCCGCCGCTCGCAAGAACTGGCAGCAAGATCCGATCTTCAGCGGTACAGACCCTGCGACAGGCTGGCCTGCTGTGTGGGTACACAAGCCTGCCGATCCTGATCCAAAGTGACTTTGTGGGGCTCGGTTGCTCGTTTGGTTGGGACTTGCCAAGCAGCGCCGTAGAGATCCCATGATGGGGACGAGCTTCGGGCTTCGGGTACGTGATGATCCGGTAGACCCCGTGAGTTATCCACAGAATGAATACCAAAGAGGTAAAACTAAAGGACCGGACAAATTTGTCCGGTCCACTGATTTCGGGTCGACAGATCAGGGTAGATCGAGGTTTTGCTGACTGTTGGTGCTGGTCTTTTGGGCACCGCGGTCGGCCTTTCTGGACTGACTCTTCTTCTGTCCAGCCGTCTCGATGCTTTTGAGGAGCTCCACCAGCTGTGCCTGCACGACTTGAGACAAAGCCGAGAAGCCAGGATCGGACTGAATGACCTTTGCCACGTTCCAAAGCGCCGGTGCCTGGCGTTTGGCTGAACGATGAACCGGGTCAACGAGATGCTTGCCGGTGGCCTTTCCCTTGCCCTCGCTGCGGGCGTGCGAGACAGCGGCCGTGAGCTTGGCAACGGCTGTGCCCCCGAAACGGCGAATGGCGTCAATGGCGGTACTCGCAGAGACTTCCTCGCTGGCCACCATCTGGCGAATCTCGGGTGGCGCGCTGGCAAGAATGAGCAGATTTTGGACCTGCTGAATGGTGACTCCCAGGCGCTTGGCGATGTCAGCCTCTGACCAGCGGAAGTTGATCAGGCGCTTGAGCACAGCCGCCTTCTCCAGTGGCGTGAGTTCGCGTCCGCTGTTGCTGGTGACAAGGCCAACCGTGAGATCTTCTATGGTCTGATTCTGCAACTCCTTTCCAATCGCGATCGGGATCGGGCCCAGGTCACATCCTTCGCTGGTGGCCAGGTCGTAGGCTTCCAGGCGGGTATGTCCATCCGCGACATAAAGCCTCGTCTTGCCGTCTTCGTCGCGGGAGGCGTAGCAGCTGATCGACTTGTCGACCCTGAAGCCGACTTCCTTCATCTGGTCGGCCAACCAGCGAACGTGCTGCGTGTAGGAGGCGTTCTTGATGCGGACGTTGAATCCCGGCATCAGGTGAATGTCCTGGCGCTCGACAAACCAGTGGTCGCGCGATGAGCCGTGAGCCTCTTTGGCGGCCTGCCGGGTGCTGCCGCTGATGAGAGCTACTGCCGGGATCTGGTCCAGGCTCGAAAGGTCAATGGGTGTCATGTGGGTGTCCTTTGAGGTGTTGCCACACCAAGCTAGCCGACAAGACACGCAAGTCAAATTCGCCGTCGCGGCGGCGACGTTCAGTGACTTGGGCTGACGCTGAGAAGGGCGTCCATCTTTGACCCAGGATGGAGGCAAAGCCTGCCCTGACACTCGACTGCACCACGGACGTGTGCTGCATCGATGGCTTCGAATGCCTTTCGTGCCGTCACCTTTCCCTTCACGTAGCCGGCCACCACCACCACGTCGGCGCACAGCTCAGCGTCTTCGACCACGGCGTCCTTGCTGATGAAGACGATCGAATCGGGCCCCAGGCAGATTGAGCCTTTGAAGCGACCGTCAACCCGGATGCCGGCCGCACCTGTACTGTGGAAGTTGCCGCTGACGCGCGCCGAAGCATCGATCACGGTATCGATGGAGGCCAGCGCATCACGTGAAACCAGACTCAGCATCATGGCGCTGCCCCGCCTGGAGCGTTGTCAACCTTGATCAGGTTGGTGTCGAGCAATGCCCCATCACTTCGAAGAATGCGGTAGCGGATGACGCCTTTGACCGTTGCAGAAGCGCCAACGATCGTGACACCCACAGGGTTGTGAACCAGTCCATCGAACTGACCGTAGAGAGCCACATGCGGCGAGTGGATCTCGCCGCAGACGCTCGATCCAGGATGGGTACGAACGGGGGCAGTGCTGGCCGGAAGTGCGCTGATATGGCCTTTGACCGATCCCGCGACATCACACCCTGTAGCTGTGAAGAACGCACCCTCAAACGTCATGCCTCCACCGATGCGCGAAAAATGCTTCTCGCTCACGGTGGTCAGAATGCTGGTCAGGTCGTGCTCCTGCAGCGCCACATCCCAGGTCAGCGGTTCGCTGGTCATCGCTTAGCGGGAAAAGACGGGCACATCAACGCCCGGGGCCTTGAAGAAACTCTCGATCTCGTTGACCACGCTGGAACTGGTGCCCACTGCGGTAGCGCTGGAAGAGGGCGCCTTGTTTGCCAAGGTGTCAGGGGCGGCCTGGCCCTTCGTCGATGGGGCGTGCTCGTAAGAGCGCACCACGCCGCGCAGATCGGCCCCCTGGTAGATGTTGAGGTGCCGGGCCTTGAGCGTTCCGGTGATGATGGACGAGCTTGCGACATGGGCCGTCGATTCGCACTCAAGGATCGTATCTGTCGGCAGACTATCAGGAAGGCCGATGCTGCCAAAGAGGTAAAGGTCACCAGAGACCTTGATGTGACCTTGTACGGTGGCGCCAGACCAGATCAGCAGCGGCCCATCGACATGAACGTCCCCCCGGACATGCCCTTGGATGAGCACTCCACCATCGAATGTCATCTTTCCCTCGATAGTGCTATTCGCAGCGATCCGGTGGACGATGTTCATCAGCAGCGGGTCAATGGTGAGCGTGTCGACGTTCATGGTTGATCAACCCAGTTTCAGCAGGAGCAGGGATGTGATGCACAAGACAAGACCTGTCATGGCGATAGGTAGGGAGAAACGCTCAAGGACCCGGCGCATCCTTGACGCCTTGCGGTGAGGCTTGCCGATCTGGGCGTGGTCGATGGCGACTGAGTCGAGCAGGTTGTCGCTCAAACGCTGAGCCATGGTGACGGGCGCAATCTCAACACCAATGCGCTTGAGATTGGACGGCCGGGTGTGCACCCCCAGCTCCAAGCTCATGGGACCGCCAACGATTGCGCGCGAGAAGAAGGCTTCAACGCCAGCTTGAGTGTTCGAGGCGCATGTCAGCGCTGTGTTTTGCGGTTGTGCCATGTTCATGCAGGCTGCAACTCCGCAATGCCCGCTTCAGACAGCAGTTCATCGGTCGTTTTCAAGGGCAATTTCATCGCAGTGGCCTTGAAAGAAAAGTAGGCCAGCTGCACCGGTGCGGAAAAAGCAAAGCGCTGCTTGCGTGTGATCAGCTGACTGCGCTCGGCATTGATCAGGATCTCGAAGCACCTGTCGAAATTGCGGAAGGCGCGTAGCCAGGACGCCGTCAGGGGATGGATCACCTTGACATCGAGTTGACGCGGGACCATCCAGCTGGTGTCGAGCTTACCGATCGGCATGACCTTGAGCTGCTCCAAAAGGTCATCCACCTGCCAGTGCAGCTCGTCCAGGTCCCGCCGGATCTGCTGCTGATAGTCTGTCTCGATGCTGTTGAGAAAGAGCTTGGCGCTGACGATGTTCCAGTCACGGCGCAGCACGCGCGAGATGGGGGAGGTCCGCATCGTGATCGTGGCCTCGGCACGGAGCTTTGCCCGCAGCTTTGTGATCCGGTCTTCGTTTTTCATCTGAACGATGACTGGGTCAACGGTCCTCTCGAGCTCCATGTCGAGCTCGTCATCGGCGTTGAGGGTGGCCGGTGCGGTGCTGTCTTCTGTGGTCATGTGTCAAGCGGCTCATCAATGTCACCAAATTGTTCTGTGTGAACGAGCTGCAAAAGTTGGGAATGAGTGCCTAAAACGCGCTGCATTCAACTTGCACAAGCGCTGATCCAGGTCCCACAATGGAGCCATCCAATGAACCGCTTCTGCGGGATGGACTGACCAACAACTCAAGCGTGCTCTTTGCTTCGTGTTGGTCGATGGAAACGCAACTTCACTGTTGCCTTGCTGGAAGTGACATCCCAGCTCGACGGCGCCCAACATGGGTATTTGGCTTGTCAGCCAACTGGTGAACCTGCCAGTCCAGCTTTGCCTTAGTCGGTGAAGTGGATCAATGGTCCGTCAGGGTCGTGCACCTGTATGCACAGTCCCTGGAGGGGCTGTCTGGTGTACCACCCCATGTTGTGTGGTTGACGTATGTCGCCACAGTAGTCCCCCCTTGAGTCCGCAACCACGGCTCAAGGGGGGATGAGGCCTTATTCGTGGTTGGCCGTGCGCGAGCCCTCATCTTTATCACCTGCTGTTTTTCGACTGGGCGATCCCAGCCGAAAGCCCGCCGGCGTTCTCCTTTGATTTCTTCTTGTGAGGGAGAAAGGATTTTTGTGTATGAACTGGTACCGAGAAGCAGAAGAACACGCCTCAAGTGACCCTTGGGTCACCGGGCTCAGAAAGAGGGCGAAGTGGCATCGTGCGCAGGCTGCGGATGTGGCGCACACCAACGTCGCCGACATCGCTCACCACGATCGTGAAGCACAGCGGCTTGATGACGAAGCCGACAAAATCGTCATGATGGCCGTGGCCAAAGCGGGCGTCGCTGCTGGGGAGTTCAAGAACTACTCCACACGTGAAGATCACGATCTTGGATTTGTGATCGAGATCGAAACAGATCAGGGCTGGAATCCCGATCCATTCTGGGTGCAGCATGCGCCCGAGAGGATGGCCGAAGTCCCCAACTAACGCAAACCCCCGATGCCAAAACCCATCGGGGGTTTTTCTTTGGGCCTCGTCATTGGCTGAGCCTTCCACCAGGAAGCACTGCGTCCTCGCTCCCCACAGGCCCATCACACCGAGAAGGCGTGTCACCCGTGTCTATACATATGGACAGGGGTGACCTGCTCCTTGGATTTCAACGCTGCGTATGCAGGAACGAATTCGAGAGAAACGAAGGAAGAAATGCGAGGTTGATTGCGTTGAAGCCTCGCCCGTGGACAGTGGGTTGTCGACGGGATCATCAACAAAAACTATAAGGAGAGAGAAATATGTTGATATTGACAGTGGTATTGACGGCCGTGGTGCTGTCTGGAGTGTGCCTGGTGGTTGCCTATGCAGCTGCGGTTGTCTGGGCCATCCAAAAAGTGAGGAAGCTTGTGAGTTCGCTAAAGCGAGCAGTTGAACGGCTTCAGGACGATGTCCCGATGCTCAAGACTGTGGTGCATGTGCTGCAAGCACTGCTGATGGTTGGCTTTGGCTTGGGTGTCGTTCTCTTCAAGTCCGAAAACGCCCCAGGACAACTCCTGATTGGCGTCGCCTGGATGTTTGTTGCTGCGTCCGGTATCTACAGAGCCGAACGTCGCATCAAGCAGATTGAGGACAAGGAAAAATTCAAGTAAATCAGTCTGTTGCTCAGCGAGTAGCAGACGCATACACTAGGAACATGGAAGTCATGAAAGAGATCCTCAGCCAGATGTTCGCGCTGGATGATCCGGTCGCACGGATCTATCTGATCTTGTCGGCCGTTGCAATCCCCTTGGTCTATTGGATCGGGCGTAAGCTCGACACCAAGACCACGGACAGCAAAACAGGCCAGTGAACACACACAGGAACAATGGAAGGCCCGGGAAGCGCATGCGACCCGGGCCTTTCTTCCTTGCGGCCGATCATGTCGCCGACCGTTGACCAGTGGCAGCTAGCCAGTGGCCAGCCGTTGAGGCATTCCTTTTCACCAACCGCCGACCCTTCGGCAAAGACGAAAAGGAAAACCATGATCTCCAACCTTCACGTAAAGACTATCGTCGGCGCAGCAAGCGCCTACGCCTGCATCAACTTTGGCCACGTGAGCATCGATGTGCGCCTGCAGTGTGGCCGCTCGGCAGCAGAATCCCTGCGGCAGTGGTCCATGGAAGAGCTCCAAAAAGCCGAACGCCATACGCACCGCGCCATGTTGGCGATCTCTGCGGCGAAGGCGCTGGATGCAGCAGGATTTGGTGAGACACATGCTGTCGAACCTGATGCCTCTGTGGAGTCGGCGGCCGAGATGATCGAGCGCTTGGCTGGGTTCATTTCAACCTACACAAGCACTTCTGCGATGGATGCCGGTGGGTGCGCTCTTGTCGATCGCGCCAGATCCATGGCGAAGCTGATGCGGGGCGAACCCATGGAATCGCCCTTGAAGCCAGCCTATGCCTGAGGTGGGCAGCCCGTTTCGCCAACGGGCTATCAAGGCCGCACGTGCTGTGGTTGAATGAGGGGCCACTTCTTGGCAACAGGAGTATCCCAATGCGTAGCATCTTCGTTGCAGGCCTGCTGCTCACCGCTTTGAGCGTGAATGCCCAAGCGTGGAGAAACTGCGTCCCGGGCTCCATCGGCCCGGGAGGCTGTGACTCTATAGGTCCAGGCGGCGGCAAGTCCATTGGTCCAGGGGGTGGCCAGTCCATTGGCCCTGGAGGTGGTTTGTCGATTGGCCCGGGTGGCGGGCAATCCATCGGACCGGGCGGGGGTCAGTCGATTGCTCCAGGAGGAGGAAAGGCTCTGGACCGAGACACAAGTCGGGGTCTGAACACCGACACGATGCGTCCGTACGGCAGCCCGTCAGATCCTGGCAATCCCTACAGGACACCTCGTTACTGAGCCCACGAAGTTCTCAGGCAAAGTGGCTGTGCAGCCAAGAGATTTGGGACTAGAATTTCCTCACCTGGCTTTCGCGTGCCGTCAGTCAGGTGGTGCTTCTTCGCGAAACCGCCATTGCGGGATGAAGAAGGCCAGAGAACACAGCAAGCACATCGCTCGCCTTTCACGGCGGCGAACCGTAAACCTGTAGCGCTCGTCCCCGCTCCACGCTGGGCGTATGGACTTGTGCTGCTTACCTATTGACATGGCGCTGACCCAGTGGGGTGTACGAGTGCGCACGCGCGTGCTCATCCGTACACGTCACGGCAACCTTCATCAACACCGCAGATGCGGAAATGAAAGGAGCCACCATGGCAACTGTGAGCTTTCTCGTGCGTATCAACGTCGAGGTTCACGACGAAAAAGCCTTGTATCGCGCCGCGATGGAGTCCTTCCTTCGGGATGGTCTCTGCGAGACGCAAGCCAAGGAAATGATCGGTGAAAGCGAAAGCGCCGCCAACGTGGATGAATGTCTCATTGCAGTGTTCGACCCGGGCACATCGCCCGATGGCACGAGCATTGTCGAGACCACTGTCGAGCGTATGGAGGTGAAGCCCAGCTGATCGCCAATCCACAAAGGTAGCCCTGTGTCCCCAAGCGTCCGAGATGCGAACGGGCCACCAGGCAGACCCGCACCTTCTCCCTCGGGAGAGGGTGTTCTCATGCATGCAACCTGTCTGCATGAGAACACCCGATGGGTGGACCGCTTCATCAACACCGCGCATGCGGAAACTCTGAGAGGTCCATCATGAAAGCTTTCAATCTGAACCGTGTCGAGCCCATCGTTCGCAGCATCGTGCTGGTCATCGGTCTGTTCGCAGCGCTCTTCCTCGGAGGATGTACTGCAACAGGCTTACCGTTTGTCAGCAAGCAAGGCACGTCGACGGCGTACACCACGGCCCAAAAGCCGCAAAGTGTTCGCTTTGGCGTGATCCTTTCGGTGCGCGACATCGAGTTGGTCGACCAAACGGCAACCGCAGCCACCACCGTTGGCGGTGGGGCAGGTGCTGTGGCAGGCTACGGCGTGGGATCTCTGGCAGGCATGAGCAAGACCGGTCGCCTTCTGGTTGCTGGTGTCTCTGCTTTGGCCGGGGGCTTCGTCGGTAAGTCACTGGCATCCACCTATGCCGGTCAGGAAATCGTCGTGCAACTCGAAGGCGGAAAGGGTGTCATTGCCATCGCTCAAAGCAGCGTTGACGGTGTGCGCTTCTCGCTGGGTCAGCGTGTCATGGTGATCGGCGGGGGCCGCGTTGCCCCCCTGATGCTGTGAACCGCTCGACCACACAGCCGTGATAGATCCGGGGCCTTGTGCCTCGGGTCATCACCTCAGCCCACTTCGGTGGGCTTCTTTGAGTGGCCGGCTGGCCGCTCAAAGAAGCCTGACCGGCAGTCCTTTCTCAACCCCGCGCGATGCGGAACGAAAGGAATGACATGCTGAACACACGAGACCATGTGTCTCCCAACCACTGGAACGTTGCCCGCTTCGAGCGCTGGGACAAGATGGCGCCGGAACAGGAGTTCGCCTTGATCGCCGTGGTACTCGCCTTCTTTGTGGCCGACGTGCAGCTCAAGCGCAAGGCGATGCTGGCCTGGAGCAAGTTGAAGCTGGCCCGCCACCCGGTGGCCCTTTTCATCTCATCCAAGGCCATGAGTGAGCTACGAGTTGTCCCGGATGGTGTGCAAGAGCGCTACTGCGCCCTGTTCATGTACCTGGTTGACAGCGTCGAGCCCGATGCCAGGTTTGTCGTCGACGAATGGGGGGCCTTCGAGGTCAAGTTGCCCTGGGGCGACACGTTCTCCGGAGACGCCTATGGACAGTTTCCGCTGTACTTGGATGCGAATGCTCTGAACAAGCGCCTGGAATTGCTCAAGGAGGATGTCCATGAGCTTGCCTGAAGAGGCTGACCTGATCTTGGGCAGGTATCAGATTCGCATCGTTGAGCCAGGCCAGCTCTATGGCAAGCATCGCCCGGTGCCCAACAGCACGGACGAGCCACTGGTCGAGTTCTACCACCTGCCGGAACGCAGCCGACAGATGCCATGGTCGATGGGGATACTCATCTCCCGCCATAGGCTCTCGTCCCTCATGGAGGTGACAGGCAGTGGGCCATTGCGGCTCCTTGGCGGCCAGTCAGACCATTGCCTCAGTGCCGATGATCTGCATGCCGTGGTGGACACCGTGCTCAAGAGGACACAACTGAAGATGGTCAGAAGTCAGATGGGCTTCTTCCGTCGGTCCTACGCCTGATCCAACTGTCAGACCAATGAGCCCGCTTCGGCGGGCTTTCTACTGGGCCCACCCAGCAGAAAGCCTACCGGCCCATCCTTTCATCAACCACCGCATATGCGGGAACGAAAGGAATCCATGGGAGCAACCGTCTTCAATCAAGCAAAGGCGCTGTCCTTCATCACCGCCTCGGGAGAGGTGGCATACGTGTGGACGGAGAACACGCACTGCATCAAGGACGGCCCAAAGGCCGCATCCTGGTGCGCCATGAAATTCGGTCGCAAGAAGGAGATGATCGAGCGGATCTACCTGTTGGCCGAATCCATCCCTGGCGGGATGCTCAAGGTCAATGGCAGATCGCCCGTGAAGTTCGTCTCTGACATGCTGGCCGTGATCGAGCAGCCGTCGCTTCTCGCGCTGGACCGAGTGGTCCTGGACAACGTCAAGCAGGGGTTCTCTGCAGCTATCACGGACGACAATCGATCCGAAGCGATCCAAGCACTTGAGGCGATGGGCCGCAGCGACCTCGCGCAGCGTCTGAGTGTCCCCAAGGAAGATGGCGGCGAAGGCTACATCACGTTGGACCCTGTGAAGGACTTTGACGTGCTCAACATGATGATCAACCACATGCGCTTCAAGGATGGCTCTTGGGGTGAGGCCAGAGGCATCAACGTGTGGAAGGTCTTTCACTCAACCTTGGGACGCTGCAATACCGCTGAAGGACCTTCAGAGCCGCCCTACGGCAGCACCTTGAAGGGCAAGCCCAGGATTGAGCTCTACAAGACCCGCATCCACATCGGTTACGCAGGCTCGTCCGAAAAGACGTTCGCCCACGTGCTCCTGGTCGATGGCCGGGTGGTATTCGTCGGCAGGGATGACTACGAAATGGACGTGGCGATCATCAGGCTCAGCGCAAAGAAGCATGCCGAGGAAGACATCTTCTTCATCAAAGCTGCTTTCGATGCACTCAAGGCCGCTCGCCAGAGCGTGAGAGACCTGCCCGATGACGTGCAGTTCAGGCTGCAGAGTCCGCTGGAAAACCGCTGGCTGCGTGAGCAGTTCGAGGCGGTGTCCACGAGCTTGACCGGACAAGCGCGCAATGACCTCACCGTCTCGCACGACTTGCTGGCAAACATCTCCTTCGAACGCTCTAGCGAGCTGCGCTACCTGATGGATGGCCATGCAGTCGAGACTCAGCGCATCCAGGTGCTGATGCTTGACGAGCAGCCCGCCCTGATCTGAAGCGCAGGAGGCAATCATGCGTATTCGCTTTGGAGATGGTGCAGTGATCAGCACCGAGGTCATACCCGGCCAGCGCCGTGGGTACTACCTGGTGAGAGATTCCGATCGGCAACGGTTCTTCATCTCCCGGCAGGTGGACCAGCAGGCACTGGAGCAGGTGTGCAAACGACACCTCAGTGATCAGACCGGTTGGAACTACTGGATCGATCTGAGCCTTGGCTTGGATGTCCGTGGGAACGTGGCTTGGGTCAACCTGGACCAGACCGACCGTTTCATTCCCTGAGTAAAGCGCGAGTCATCGAAAGATGACTTGCCTCTGTCCACCTTCCGCAGGGGGCAGGGGCAAGTCCTTTTTTCAACGCCGTTACTACGGCAACTCAGAAAGGACTCGCCATGAAAACGACCGATTTCTTTTGGTCATGGGATGGCCAGCCAGCCATCCGCGACATGACCATGAATCGTGCAAGAGCCTCGACGATGCTGAAGTCGTGGCGCCAGAAAGCAGCAGCGGCATCCGCTGGTCGCACTGAGCGATATGACCTGTGTCGTGTGGGTCGCGGCATCTACCGTGTTCAGACCGCCAGTGGTTTGACTGGGACGATGTTTGTGGGAAGCTGCGCCGCGCAAGGAGCACGCCATGCTGGCCGCTGATCTCTTCGAGGTCATCGACCAAGACCAGGGTGCCAATACTCAAACAGGGGCAGGGCAACAGGACTGTGTGCAGGATGCAGTGACTACGCTTATGAAGATCTTGCGCGATGGTCATCCAGTGCAGCTTCAGTTCAGTGGCGGCAAGGATTCCAGTTGCTGCGCCAACCTGCTGCTGACGGCCGCTAGTCGTCTGCATGCTGCCGGTGAAAGCTGCGCTCCGATCTTTGTCTGCAGCGCTGACACCGGGGTCGAAAACCCTGTTGTACGTGCGCTGGCGGACCAGGAATTGCAGAAGATCCGCACGTTTGCCGAAGGCCGTGGTATTGCACTGAAGGTGTTCGTGGGCAAGCCAACGCTCTCGGCAACCTACGCGCCGCGGGTGATTGGGGGCAGGGCACTGCCGCCGTTTCCTGTTGGGCGTCGCGACTGCACGACTGACTGGAAGATCTCCGTGAGTCAGCGAGTAGGCCGCCACGTGCGCACTCTGTCTCAGGCCTATGACAAGCCTTTGGTCACCGTGATCGGTACACGCTCATCCGAATCACAGGCGCGAATGATCAACACCGCCAAGCGAAAAGAGCGAGCCGATGATCTGTGGTTTGGACCGGACGGTGACGCCCGGCTCAGTCCCATCCTCCACTGGAGCACGGATCAGGTGTGGGAATACCTGGGAGAGTGCGCAGCGGGCCTGCATGAAAGCTACTCAGACTTTGCCGATCTGATCGAGTTCTACTCGGCAGCTGCGGGCGGGGAATGCGTTGTGGTTGCCGACATGCGTCAGGGACAGGGTAGCCCTTGCGGTGCCCGCTCTGGCTGCTGGGTCTGCGGAGCCGTCCAGAACGACACCAGTGTGGAAAACATGATCCAGAGCGACCCCGCTCAGTACGGGTACCTGGAGCCGCTTCTGCGTTTTCGCAACTTCGTCGTCAACTCGCAGTGGGACTGGAGCTTGCGCAACTACCTGGGGCGAACAATCGACGATGACGGCTACATGCTCGTCAAGGCCGATCAGTTCAGTCCCCAGATGTGTGAGCGGCTCTTGCGCTACTTGCTGACAGCACAGGACCAGGCCAACGCGATGGGGTCGCCCGTGAGGGTCAACGCCATTGGAATGAGGGAGCTCTTCGCCATCGACTTCTATTGGTCGGTACGCGCCTGGCATCCGCCGTTCCATGCGATCAAGGTCTATCTCGAACACGAGAGTGGCAACAAGCAAGAAGCGCCCGTTCTGATCAAGCCGGTTCGGCCAAGTCCGGTCCCTGAAGTGGGCCGGATCTATGTCGGAAGGGACTGGGACGAGGGCTCCTCAGCCTTGCAGCCGCCGGGCCTCAGGGATCCGGTTTGGGAAATGTTCAGCGAAAGCTGTGGGCCAAGTCTTCGTATGGGTACTCAAGGCAATGTCTTCCTTGAACTGGACGAGTTGCCTGAGTTCACGGTGGACGAGGAGGGTGCCTGCATGTTCCTGGACTTCGAGGCGGAGGACGCCATACGGCGCTACCACCGAGAGGACGTCGACTGGACGTCGGCTGCCAGCATTTACTTGCGCTACGGCGTGGTGACGTTAGGCAGTGGCCAGAGCAGTGGCGTTGACAACATGATCCGACGATCGCAATGGCTCCAGCGGATGGGCCTGCACGGACAGCAAGACGCCGATAGCCTCAGGCAGCGATGCGCCACGCTGAACCCGACCCAGGCAAGCCTGTTCGTCTGATGTCTCACTTTCAACCCGCTTCGGCGGGTTTTCTACTGGGCTCACCCAGCAGAAAGCCTACCGGCTGTGCCTTCTCATCAACACCGCCTAGTGCGGGAAAGGCACTCAATGGAATACAAGGAATACAAGCTCGATGTCACTTCGGTCGACTGCGATCAGGCGCCTGAGACTTGCACCGTGCTCATCGACCAGGAGATGGCCAAGAAGGTTCTTCGCCTGGTCAGGACGATAAAAAACGAAGGCCTGCTCAAGGCGAGCATGTTTCATGGAAGTGAATGGGTCGACGGCGACGGTGAGGACGTCTCTACGGACATCCCTCAGCTGACCATCTACGAGTCCCATGTGATCTGCGAAGCGGTTCTCAAGCATCTGGATGTGCGGGTGTCCAGCTGCAGCTTGAGCATCGAGCAGATCACCAAGGATTTCGGACTCGAACCCGAGATGGACACGCCACTGGTGGACGGCAACTACGAACTCACCGATGGCGCCGCGTGGCTGGGTGTCAAGGGTTTCAGTGTTCGCATCCGTGGAACCGATGAAGGTGTCGTGGCCGACATCTATGCCCGGGGAGCCGAAATGTCCGAGTCCATCGCGGGCACATGGGCCCATGACAACGACGCGCTCACCGCGTAACAGAGAAGACCAGAGGCCCGCTTCGGCGGGCTTTCTACTGGGTCAACCCAGCAGAAAGCCTACCGGCCTGTCTCCTTTTGAACAAACCGGCTTGATGCCGAAAAAGGAGAAAAGCTATGACTTTGAAAATCGCGCACATGAGTGATCTTCACTACAGTGCAGGCAACCTTCAGGAGGCCGATCGCTGCTTCACCGCCGCGGTGACTGAGGCGCTCAACACCAACGTGGACTGCGTCATCATCACTGGTGATACCACTGACCATGCATTGGACGCCCATGCTCCCGCCACGCGAGCGCTGGCGGCCCAGATCAAGAGACTGAGTGACCACTGTCCCGTGTTGATGTTGCAAGGCACCTTCAGCCACGAGCCGCCGGGTTTCCTTCGCTTGCTGGCGCTGGTCGGCGGTAAGTACCCGGTGACGGTCGCCGATCGCATCGGCTCGTTCGGGCTGTCGGCTGATGCCTTCGTGCCCATGCAGGATGGGGGTTCCTACCGTCTGGTGGTGCACGCCTTGCCCACACTGAACAAGGCGGCCATCGCTGCGCTGGTGGACAACCGGGTTGATGAGGCGGCTGTACATGCCCGGCAGATCATCTCGGGCGTCCTTGAGCGCTGGGGTCCTGTCAACGATGCTCTGCGCCAGCGGGGAATCCCGTCCATGGTCATCAGCCACGGGACGGTGTTCAACAGCATCAGCGAGTCCGGTGTGCCTATGGCCGGAACCGACCACGAGCTGGGGCTGGGGTCCCTGTTCGCAGCCAAAGCCGATGGTGTGGCTCTCGGCCACATCCACAAGCAGCAAAGCTGGGAACAGGAAACACTGGGCTTTCATCAGGTGGTTGCCTACGCGGGCTCCATTGGCCGCTTTCACCACGGAGAGATCGGCGACAAGTACTGGCTGCTCTGGAGCCTTGATGCAGCAGGAGCGTTGCTGAAAACCTGCCCAACCCCTTCACGGCGAAATGTGGATCTCGTCTACGAGGGCGCTCCCGACCTGGATGATCTGCGGCAGCGGATTTCTGAGTGCGAAGGCGCTTTTGTTCGGATTCGCTATTGCATTGATGAAGAATCCAGGCAAAATGTAGACCGAGCTGCTATCAGGTCTATTCTGGAAAAAGCAGCCGACGTGCAAATTGAAGGCAAGACCCTGACGGTGCAGCGACAGCGCGCTCAAGGGATCTCCACCCAGCCTTTGGGAGAGAAGCTTGCCACTTGGGCAAAAGTGACCGAGACAGACGGCGTGGACGCATTGCGTGCGCGCCTGGAACTCATCCAGTCACAACCCGTGGACGAAGTCGTCCAGGAGGTGCTCAAGCTTGCACCCGTGCAAACTCTTGCACCCCCTGAACTGATCTCCTGATCCTCACGTAACTCACCCCCCTCGGGGGTGGGCTTACCAGTGGACCGTGATGGCACAGCTTGTGCGGCTCACCGGTAAGCCAAGCGCCCCCCTTTCTCAACACGCCGCATCTGTGGCACCTCTGAAAGGACGCTTAACATGGCACATCACCTCTCCCTCTTCGATCTGAACAAAGCCGAAATGGCCTATGCCGGAGAGAAGCCCTGGCACGGTCTGGGACAGCAAGTTCAAGCCGGTGCTCCCCTGGAGACCTGGCTGGAGCAGGCCCACCTGAACTGGCGCTACAAGGAAGCTCCCGTGCAGTTCACCGATGAAGAAGGGCTGAACGACTTCCCCGACTTCAAGGTCATCTACCGCAGCGATACCAAAGCGCGAATGTCGGTCGTCAGCAACCGCTACAAGACGGTGCAACCCGTGGAGATGATCGAATTTTTCCGATCCCTCGTGGATCGTGAAGGCTTCGAAATCGACACGCTGGGCGCTCTCAAGGGCGGCAAGCGCATCTGGGCGCTGGCGCGAACCAACATCGAAGACGACGTGCTCGGCAATGACCGGCTCAAGGCCTACCTGCTGCTGATCACCAGCTGCGATGGTTCCTTGGCCACGACAGCCAAGTTCGTCTCGACGCGTGTGGTCTGCTGGAACACCCAGGCGATTGCCCTGCACCACGAGCGTGGCCAGGAGGTCAAGGTCCGCCACAACACCGTGTTTGATCCGAACGCGGTCAAGGAGAGTATGGGACTGGTCGGTGCACGCGCATTCGACGACTTCCTGGGCCGCATGCGTCACCTCACCAAGGTGAAGATGACCGACAGCGACGCGCGCAGCGTACTCGTGGACATCCTGCCGACGCCGTCTGGCGAGACGCAGATCCAGGAGACCCGCGGCTTCGTCAAGATCATGAGCCTCTTCAACGGAGCGGGCAAAGGATCGACGATGCCAGGTGTTCAGGGAACGGCCTGGGGACTGCTGAATGCGGTGACCGAATACACGGATCACCACGTTCGTGCACGGGCTCAGGAGAATCGCCTGGACAGTGCGTGGTTCGGCCCCGGCGCAGATCTCAAGGCCAAGGCGGAGACTTACCTGTGCGAGGCCTTCTGACCGACCACCGGTGACCAACGTCTGAGCCTCAATCCACTCCGCAAGGGGTGGGTTGTCTACAGGGCCATCCCTGCAGACAGCCCATCTGCTGGTGCTTCTCCTTCAACCCTCCCCCCTTGGGGAAACGCTTTAAGGAGAAAAACCATGAAACCCATCAAATTGACCCTCACGGGCTTCGCTGGCATCTCATCGAGCCGATCGAAAGAGACTCTTACTCTGGATCTGGCCTCTGTGGTCCCAGCTCAAGCCCAGTTGGTGGCGCTTGCCGGGCCCAATGGTTCCGGTAAGACCACCATCATCGACAACCTTCACCCCTACCGTGTCATGCCTTCCCATGCCAACGGCGGCTCCCCTGGCTCGTTCTCCTACTACGACCACATGGACGCGGGTGAGGCTGCCAAGGAGCTGATCTGGGAGCATGCAGGTGTTCGCTACCTCAGCACCCTGAGGATGCGGGCCACTGCAAAGACCAAGCGAATGGAGGCCTATCTGTTCGTTGTCCAGCCGGACGGGTCAACTCAGCCCTGGACGGACCCCGCAACGGGTCTGACCTCAGACGGCAAAGCTGAGAACTACGATCAATGTCTGGAGCGTGTGCTGGGCAAACCCGAGGTCTTCTTTGCGGCACAGTTCAGTGCACAGGGCAAGACGCCGATCTCCAAGATGAGTGCATCCGAGATCAAGAAGCTGCTGGCACAGATGCTGCGAATGGATGAAGTGGCTGCGCTTTCGGGCAAAGCCAACGAGGTCTACAAGGCTCTCAAGCCGCATCTGGTCGCTGAGCAGGAGCTGTCCATGCGAATCCGGGGCAGCCTCAGCAGCCGTGACGTGCTTCTGTCCAGTCTCCAAAGGGCTCAGGACGAGGAGCGCGTGCTGGAAGCGGAGCTGGCAAATTGGTCTGCAGAGATCACACGCTTGATCGCAGAGCAGGCCACGGTTGCTGCTGCGCTGGAAAAGCAGGTGTCCATCCGGGCACAGCATGAGACCATCGATGAGCAAATCGCTGCAGCCCAGGCCGAAGCTCGACGCCAGTCCAGTTCACTGGCAGAGCGTCAGGCGCAAGAGGTACTCGCTATCGAGCGTGCCAAGCTTGACGCCCAGGAAGCTGTGCAGATGGCCCAGACGATGATGCAGCAGCTGCGCCATCGCCAGGAGGGTCTTGACGCTCTGCTCGCCCGGGTGGACGACATTGATCGGGCAACCAAGCGCTCGGAAGAGCTTCGTGAGCAGCAGCGCAAGCTGCGCATGTTCATCGAGGACAAGGCGCCGGACATCAAGCAGGTCGCAACGATCACGCAAGAGGTTCAGCAGCTGACCGAGAGCCTGACCAAGTTGGCCAGCGATGGCGAGCACCTCAAAGCCGCTCTGCTGTTGTCTCAAAGAACTGCGGCTCTGCTCGATGAGGTGCCCTGCAAGGGGTCCGATTTGGCAGGGCAGTGCAAGCTTCTTTGCCAGGCCAACGAGGCAGCACAGGAGCTGCCGCAACAGCAGGCCCAGCTTGCCAACGCACGCTCGGTGTATCGCCTCAAGCTCGAAAACAAGTCAGTGAGCCTACGGGTGCTCGAAGCCCTGCAGGAGACGAGCGTCAAGGTAGCTCAGGCACAGGCGGATCTGGCCAAGCTTGATCAGGAGCTGGCCTCATGCCGCGAGGTGTTGGCGCTGCGCGATCAGGTCGAGCGTGCCAAGGCGGAAATCGCCTCGGTGCGTGCTGACCTCACCTCCGCGTCCGAGCAGCTGCAGCGCAGCCGCACACGACATGGGGAGCTGCAAGGTCAAGTGGAAGCTCTGCATGGCCGTCACCAGCAGGAGAAGGACTCGCAGGAAGAGCTGAACCAGAAGGCGATGAGCAACCTCATGCAACTCAAGCGAGGCCTGCCCGCGCTGGTGGACGAGGCCGCTCAAGGCCAGGTGCAGCGTCAGCTGATACAGGCGCAAGAGAGCAAAACCGAATGCTCCAGAAAGCTTGCCGAAAAAGAGCGCCAGATCAATGCCCTGAAGGTCGAAATCGATGTCTGCGACAAGCGGCTTGAGGAAGCACAGGCGCATGACAGACGTGCTCGGGAGATCTCGCAAGAGATGGCCATGTGGATGCTCTTGTCCAAGGCGCTGGGATCAGATGGTGTGATTGCCATGTCCATCGACGATGCAGGACCGGCGATCTCCTCGCTGGCCAATGCGTTGCTGGAGGACTGCTACGGTGGCCGCTTTGTGATCTCAATCCAGACGCAAGAGCAAACGGCGGCCGGGCTGCAACGCGAGACCTTCAACGTCATGGTGGAAGACACCTTGCGCGGAGAGACCAAGTTGCTGGAACTCATGAGCGGCGGCGAGAAGGTGTGGATCAACGAGTGTCTGGTCAGGGCTTTGTCCTTGTACATGGCCAGGACGAGTGACATTCACTTCCAGACGCTGTTCAGTGATGAGTCGGACGGACCGCTGGATCCGGAGAGAAAGCGCCAGTACATGGCGATGAAACGCACGGTGCTGGAGAAGGGTGGTTATGAACGTGAGTTCCTGATCACCCAGACGCCAGAGCTGCTGCACATGTGCGATGCGGTCATTGACGTGACCATTCTTTAACCCAAACCCCAAGGCTGCGTAGCAGCCTTTCTCATGTGCTTGAGGAGCGCATCAGAAAGGCATCTGAGTGCCAGACGGTTCCTCCACTCCGCGATTGCGGTAACACCGTCGAAAGGTAGACCATGAAAGTCAATGAAGTCATCAGGGAAGAGAACATCGCCAACGACACCTTGGTTGTTTTGCTGTTCGCGACTGGACTCCTCGTGGTGTCCATTCGGTTCCTTCTCCGCTGGACCTGGAAAGGCTTGAAATTCTGCTTCCATTTGCTCTTGAGCATCGGAAGGGGAATTCGGGCCATGTGAACCCAAGGCTGCGTAGCAGCCTTTCTGATGTGCTCCATGAGGGCATCAGAAAGGCATCTGTTGGCCTGGTCGCTTTCTCAACGCCGCCTCTGCGGCATCTACTAGGAGCGATCGATGTGGAAGACCTATTCGGAAACAACGTAAAGACCTTGGAGGGTCGGCTCATCGAGCCGTCGCAACCCTTCACGGAGGCTGAGGCAGAAGAGATCGTCAATGAAGTCATTCATGGCGGTGAGCTTCTGGAGCAGCTTGCATACAACCTCATGCGCCTTCGGCGGCTGCTCAAGACGGAAGACCACTTCCTCTTTTGCGCAGCGCGTCGTGAAGCCTGGGAAGACCTGATGTGGGTCTACGACCTGTACGAGAGCCCTCCCTACATCCCCTTTGACACCGCGTGCGACGTGGTGGGGCTAGACGCGGAGGACATCAGGAGTGCCATCAGCAACGAGTTTGGCGACGAACTGAGACGCCTGTCTCAGACCATTCGCTCGCGATTCCCTGAGAAGACGGCGCACCTGAGACAGCGACTGGGCAAGTACATCGTGCTTGACCTGCACTGAAGCAAAGGCCTCTCTCAGGGGCCGTTTCATTCTTGCCCTACCACGGGCCACACCATAGGAAACTGAGTATGAACAAGATCATCAGCATCACCCTCGGGTATGTGCTGTTCTCCTTCATCGGCGTTCCCCTGGCAATTGCCGGGAAACTCACCGGTCGGGACGATGGACGGATGGCATGGAAGCGCGCTGCCGTAGCGTTCGGATCGAGCATGTGTCACGAGGACGTCAAGATCGAAAAGTCCGCGCCGGTGATAGACAGGTTGCAGGCCAGTGAGGTCAAGCACCTGCAAGCGGCCTCGTACGAGGTATCTGAGGCCTGCAAGCAGGCGCCGATCAAGGATCACCTGCTCAATGTGTACCTCTACGGAGACCGCATCGAGAGGGTCCTGAAGGTGCCCACCACCCCCCTTCCCTGGCAGCGCTCGGAAGCCGCCTTCACGCGGGTCATGCTCAAGCCGCTGAGGCCCGAGCAGATGCGTAAGGCTGGCCTGGAGTACACGCTCGACAGTGCCATTGCCCACACCCGTGCTGAGTTCCTTTCGGGCAAGGTGGAGCGGGCATGTGCCAAGGGTGTGGCCGTCCGAGAGGAGGCAACGGCTGCAAGCAAGACGTTGTTCGCTCCGCCGCAGCCGGCCGTCAGAGAGTCGACCGACGCTCCTTCACAGGCAGTTTCTCCCGCCATGATCGTCAAGTCCGCCCAGGGCGTGATCGACTTTGTTGGAGAGAACACCGTGCACCCCAAAGGCCGGCCCAAGTACACGACCTATTCGGTCACTGTCCGAGAGGACGGCGGTCAGATGGTCACGTTCTCGGGGGTCGATCTCAGGGAGAAGGCTGCAACGATGGGATTGAGCAAGGGGGACAGGGTCCTCATCACCCAGAGTCGTGAGGAGTTCACTGTCGACAACGGTGGTCAGGAGACCAAGCAGCACAAGAACGTCTTCGACATCCAGACTGCTTGAGCAGTCCCAGGATCAGCAGCGTTCCCAAAACAGTGGCCTGGGGCCACTTCATTTCGTTTCAAACAGCCCGCAGCAGCGGGCACCATGCACTTAGGAGAAAACACATGGCATCTGTCAACAAAGTCATTTTGGTCGGCAACTGTGGCCGCGATCCCGAAGTCCGCTATCTGCCCAACGGGCAGGCCGTGGCCAATGTGAGCATCGCGACATCCAGCCGTCGCAAGGACCGCAACACTGGTGAAACCGTCGAGGACACCCAGTGGCACCGCGTGACCTTCTACGACCGCCTGGCCGAGATCGCGGGTGAGTACCTCAAGAAGGGCCGCTCGGCCTACATCGAGGGGCGCCTGAAGTACGGCAAGTACACCGATCAGTCTGGGGTAGAGAAGCCTACGGTGGACATCGTGGCGACCGAACTGCAGCTGCTCGGTGGTCAGGGTGAAAGCAGTGGTGGTGGTTCCCGCCAGGGTGGTGGCTCTGGCTCCTACCAGTCGCGCCAAAGCCAGCAGTCGCGTCCCGCACAGGAACAGCAGTCCCGTCCTGCAGCACCCGCTGCAGCACCGGCGGCAGCCAATCCTGGTGGATTCGAGGATTTCGACGATTCGATCCCGTTCTAAGGCCTACCATCCCCTGTGGGTTGAAGCAGTCTCTGCGATCAACCCAAAGCCCGACAGGGCTTTCTCATGATGGCCACAAGTCCCCATGAGAAAGCGTTGTCTTCAGTGATTCATCAACCCCTCTTTTGGGAAGGAATCACAACATGGAAACCAAGGAACATCTGGATCTGTCCTCGATCGAGTGGATGCACGTCCTCCCTCGCCTGGGGATTGAAGAAAAGCTGATCGCCAATCCGAAGCGTCGTGGGCCCTGTCCGATCTGTGGGGGTAAGTCCCGCTTTCGCTTCACGAACGAGAAAGGGCGCGGCACGTGGGTCTGCAACTGCGGTGCTGGTGATGGTGTGAGGCTGATCGCGGCGGTGCATGGCATCAGTGACGCCAAGGCCATCATCGAACTGCGCGAGCTGATCTTCGGACCAGGTGGTGCCCCCCAGAAGTTCACCCGCAAGGGTCCACCTCCTGAGGTCCCCACCAAGACGCCTGAAGACATCGAGAAAGCACGTATCGCACTGCGCAACGTGTGGGAAGGCGGCAGCTGCATCGCTGGGACACCAGCCTTGCGCTACCTGCAAAACCGCGTGAGGGATCTCGATCCCCAGTGGCTGACCAAGGCGTTTCGCTTTCATCCGAGTCTCTATCACATGGACGAGGATCTGGGCAGGGTCAGTCATCTGCCCGCGTTGGTCAGCCTGGTCAACGACGCCTCTAACCCTGATGAAATCGTGACCATCCACCGCACCTACCTTGACGGCAAGGGCGGCAAGGCCGCGGTCAGCCCGGGTCAGGCCAAGAAAATGATGACAGCGGTCGTCGAGAAGATCAGTGGACACTCGATCAAGCTCAACAAGGGTCATGGACCCGTGGCCATCGTCACAGAAGGCATTGAAAACGGTCTGGCCTGGGTCGCGGCTCATCGCAGCCAGTACCCGGTCTATGCCGGTGGCAACTGCTACAACCTGGCGGCGTTTCGCTGGCCGGTCGGGACCAAGGTGTTGATCATCTGCGGCGATCACGATCCTGTGAATCCGAAGACCGGTGTTCGTCCAGGCTTTCACAACGCGATGCTGCTCAAGCAGCGTGCGGTGCAAGCAGGGCTGACGGCTGTCGTGAAGATTCCCCAGGTACAAGGGATCGACTGGGATGAACTGTGGAACGCTGGCGAGCTCTCGCAGTTTCGACTCCTGAAGTCTCAGCGGCAACTAGCGGTTCCCGCATGAACCAGTACCCCATCTCCGACCTTGTGTCGGAGGTGGGTGCTTCTTGCAACGAACCATCTGTCCAGAGGGTAGATGAGGGCACGCCAAACCGCTTGTCCTCATGTGCCTTCGTGGCCACTCCTTTCGTCAAGTCCCCGTGTTGGGGAAGACTTTTCAAGGAGTAATCCATGACCATCAAAACCACCGTTGGCCAGCTCAAGCAGGCCATCAAAGCAGCGCTGTCGGCCGTCAGCGCAAAAACCTGTGACCTGCATGTCAGCGGCGATCAGCTGCACATCAAGGCCGAGTCTTTCATGGGCTGTGTCCGTCTGAAGGTCGATGCTGAAGGATTCATCGACAAGGAGGCCACGGGCACGCTCAATGGCGCCGTGACCAACGCACTCTTTGGCGCGCTTGCATCCGATGCCCAAGTTGCAATCTCACGGGTCGAAGGCGGTCTTCGCCTGAAGTTCGGGGGGGCGACCATCAAACTCAAGTTCCAGGAGGCAGCGAACTCCAGCGACGATCTGTTTGCTGCGGCGAGTACCTGCAAGGGTCACGAGTTGGTGGCCAAGGCCACGGGCTCGGATCTGATCAAGGCTTTCGCCAGTCCGCAGTTCTATGCGGCGCACAACGACGTCAGGCAGTACCTCTGTGGTGTGTACATCGAGAACCGAAACGGCTCGCTGTCCATGACGGGCACCAACGGCTTCATGCTCAACCGCGTGGACACCAGCATTGCCTGTGAACTCGCTGACTTTGGTGCGATTTTGCCCACCGCTGCCGCGCAGGCAGTGGACATGGTCCTGCAGCCCGGCGATGCGGTGGATATCTACCGCATTGGAAGCGGTGCCTCGCTCAAGCTTGTGTGGAAGACGGACAAACTTTGCTGGGTGACCTGCCTGGTCCTCGGCCAGTACCCCGACTGCGCAGCCTTCTACAAGGGAGAGACGGCGTCGAAGACGGCTGACTGGCCTGTTTCAGCCAAGGAGCTGGCCCTTGCTGTACAGCGGATTCTGGCCATCTCGGAACAGCGATACCTGCGCATGCGTGTCGCTGATGAAATGCTGACCTTGCTTTCTGAGGATTGCGAGCACAAAGTGGAAATCCCCCTGAGCGATGAGCTCAAGGCGTTGAAGCTGCCTTGTGAGCGTCGAGCCTGGGAAGCCTCCTTCAGTGGCGCATTCATCGAGGAAGTGGCACGCAGCGTTCCCACCGAACAGATGGTGCTGCGCAAGGGTCCCTCCGAGTCAAGCCTGCTGTATGCCCGTTGCCTCTCTGCCGAGGGTGTCGTTGACAGTTCCTGGTTGGCGCTGGTGCAGCCGGCGCGGATTTGAGGGGGTCAACATGGAGCAGCAAGACGACGAGCTGATCAGGGACGTGGTCGAGTCCTTTCGCTCAGGAATGCCGACCATCTCGAAGATGTACAAGCTGCCGTACTTCAGCGCGCGGGCTCTGGCAGAGGACATCGTGCTCGACCACAAACTGTGCAAGAGCATCGAAGCTGCGCTTGGCGAGCGCCTTGTGGTGGTCGATGGCATTCCAGAGCCCTTGGCATGGCCGCAGAGCATGGCCATTGAAAAGCTGTGTCAGGCTGATCCGCTCCTTCGGGAGCGCGACCCGTCCTGGCAACAGACCTATTGCGATGAACATGCCTTGGAACGGTATCTCGATCCTGATTGAAGCCTGTAACAGGGCAGAGAAACACTGACCCAAACAAAAGGGCCCCCTGGTTTTCCAGGGGGCCCTTTCTCGTTTGTGAGACGCGTGTTCAGTCTGTCCAGGATGTGTCGATGAGTTGGCCGTTGATCTTCGCCTTGGGCTGGACGGTCAGAGTCTTGCCATAGCGCGCTTCACCTTTGACCTTGCCTGTGTCGGCCAGGACCAGTGCGTTGCGGGCATGCAAGCGGCCGGAGATCTCGCCCTCAATGAGGATGTCGTCAGCTTCGATCGACTCTGCCACCACCGTCGCTGTCGGGGCGATCACGATCGCTCCGCCACTGCCAAGATTGATAGAGCCCTCGAAGTGGCCGTTGACGACAAAGACCATGGGCTCAGGTGCGTTGACGTCACCCTTCATCACGGTGCCCAGAGGAACCAGACATTCGGCATTGTCGTAGAGCTTCTGTGTGTTGATGGTGGGTGTCATCGCTTAGGCTCCTGCAGTACGAAGTTGGGCATTGAGTTTGGCGCCGCGTTCGACCACGATTTGTTCGTAAGTCAGGGACGCCGAGCACTGGGCGGTGGGGCCAAAGGTCACGCACCCCTTCTGGCAGTCGATCTCACCTTTGACCCGGCCGGCGATGATCGCGTTCTGCGCTTCGATCTTGCCGTCAACGTCGGCATCTTGTTCGATGCAGAGGTCCGCACCGGCGAGTGAAATCGTTCCCTCGAAGCGGCCTTGCACGACGTATCCGCTGGTGCCGGTGATCGTTCCTTTGAACGAGACACCTGCCGGGATGCGTCCGCGTGAGTGATCCGCTTTGGTCAGAGAAGCTGGCGGTTGGAGAACGGATGCTTCACGCACCGGTGCCACGCGCAAGATGGATGGAACCGGTGCGAGAGGAGGGTTCGGTTCAGCCGAGGTTTCGACAAGGACGTCGGCATGGAGGTCTTCGGTCGGGTAGGCCGGGGAGACGGCGGTCATGTGGAGGCTCCTTCAGTGAGATTGCGGGATGGGAGAGACAGGCCTGTCGGCCCCGGGGTTCTGCTCGCTCGGCTTGGAGGCGACCCACTGGTTGATCGACTCCAGGTGCTGTTGCGGTGTGTGACGCTGCGAGAGTTCGCTGATGGCATCTGCGATGGCGTTGACCATGTTCTCACTCAGCAGCGTGGTGCCATAGAACTTCTTCGCTGTGGCCTTGGTCACCCTTGCCAGATAGGGCAAGTCACGCAGCTGGACCACGTGGGAGTTGACCGTCTGGTCCAGCTCCAAGGTTTCTTCGGTCAATACTGTGTACTGAGTGGCGTGGATGCCCTTGAGCTCTTCCAGGAGATAGCGAACCTTGAACCCCCCCTGATCCACAGGGTCTCGAACCGGGTCGATGGTTCCATCGGTGCGCTCGATCCACCATTCGTGCACACCATTGCCACCCTCGGTCTTCTTCGAGCGCAAACGGCCGTTGCTCCAGCCCTTGACCTCGAAGACGATGATGCCGGTCCTGCAGACGAAGATGATGTCGTACTCGCTGGTCTCCGGGCCTCGAACGGTGCCTGTGGGCAGGATGACGTTGGACAGGATCCGTCCCTCCGGGAACTGAAGCCCAAAGGTCTCGACGACTGCTGTGTATGCGCGGGCCTCGGAATCGTTGAGGGCTCGTCGCAGGCCCGGGATTGGTGAAATGGCGTGGTTCATTTGGATTGCATCCTTGGTAATGGAAATGAGTTTCCACTGAAATTGGACTGACGCAAATTCGAATCAGTGCGCTTGGATGCACCAATTCAATCTCCGATTCATGCGCGCTAGCGGTCTGCAGGCGAGGCCCGGTTAGGCGGGTAGCCATGGTCTTTCAGAGTTATCCACAGGCCCGATATCGACCTGGACCGGACAAATTTGTCCGGTGCCACTTTATGTAGCCTATCAGTACTACTTTGGCAAAGTTCTGCTGTTGCGGCGACAAAGTTGCAGGCTGAGCTCTTGTCCGCTCGGGGCGTGTGAAGACTCCTCACCTCTATCTGAAAGACGCGATTTCGGTGCAAGGTTTCGCGCTTCCTAGCGCAGTATGAAGTCTGATCATCGAGCGCATGCTTGATGCAGGCCGACTCCAATCGATCATTGCCAATTCCCTGAAACCGATTGCCGGGATCATGGAAGACAAGACCGTCACTGAAATCATGGTGACGGCGGATGGGCGTGTGTGGATTGAACGGCGGGGTGCCATTGAGCGTTCTGACATCGTCCTGGGAGAGACAGATCGCCAGTTGGCGATCATGGCGGTGGCCAAGTACACCGGTGCAGAGGGCAGATCTACCGGCAAGGACGTCAAGGCTGGCACGAAGGACGCAGTGGTTTCGACCGGCGTGGGTGCGCTGCGTTTCGCCGGTGCCATCAAAGGGGTGGACTCCAGGGGTACCACCCTCGCCATTCGAAAGCACCTGGATCCGGAAGAGCGCCCCACCCTTGATCAGCTGATCGACTGGCAAATGCTCTCCCGCGAAACGGCCGATCTGCTGGTGCGCAAGATCGTCCATGAACGGCAGAACTGCGTATTTGCTGGCCCTACCTCGGGTGGCAAGACAACACTGGCCAATGCGGTCCTGATGCATCTGCCCAGCAACGAGCGCATCGGCCTGATCGAGGACGCCCGCGAGATGGCGCTGCGTGTCGAGCACAAGAACTGCTACTTGGCAGCTCCGGAATCCGGCCTGACTGCCAAGATCCTCGTGCAGCACGCCATGCGCGAGCGTTACGACCGCCTCATCCTCTCCGAGACCCGTGGAGATGACACCTATGACCTTCTGCGGGCGTTGTCATCAGGTCACAACGGATCGGTCACCACCCTGCATGCGTCTTCTGCAACAGGGGCATTGAGCACGCTTGAGCTGCTCTTTCAGATGTCCCTTCCATCCGGCGTGCAGATGTCGCCTCTGGCATCGCAGCGCTACATCGCCGCCTGCATCAACCTGGTTGTTTTCTGCTCTCGCTCCTACGTCGCCCAGCCGGACGGCAGTGCGAAGAGCTTCCGTCGCGTTTCCGAAATCCTCACCGTCAAAGGAGCAAACAATGGTGAATACGAGCTTGAATATGACTTCCGTGAAAACTGAGGAGGGCCTCAGCTGGGCGCGGGTCATGCGTTGGTTCCTGGTACCGATGCTGGTGCTTGCGGCTTTCTACATGCCAGCTGCATTCGCCCAAGACGGTGGAGCTGCGGCACAGGGTCTGTGCAAGTTCGCAGGCTTCCTCAAGCAGATCGCGACTGTAGCCGCCATCATCGGCTTGATCCTGTTCGTCCTCAACTCCTTCTTCATGAAGTCGAGCGTGGTGGGTGACATCATCATGTACATCATCATCGGCTGCGTGATCATGGTGGCAGGCCCATACCTGATCACCCTCACGGGCCTGACGACCAACTGCTCGCTCTGATCAGCCGTGCAAGAGAACGAAGCAGAGATTGCCGACTACCCGGCGCTTCGCAGGCCCCGTCTGGCCGCGGGTGTCGGGGCAAAGACGGCCACGATGATCTGGGCCCTGACCGCCTTGGTGGGTGTCGTCATCGGCATGCCCTGGGGACTTGTGGCCATACCGATTGCTGCCGTCATCCACGGTGGCCTGACCTGGTTCTTTCGCAAGGACCACCAGATCATGGCTCTGTACCTCGTGCACGAAATCGTGCCGAACAACCTCCACGCCGGCACTCCTTCTCATGGGGAAGTGTGGATGTCACGTCCGCGCGGATTTGGCAATGGCGTACCGCTGAACTGACCATCGTGACCATCTCCACTTTCTCCAGGCTGCGTGCGCGAAGCCCTCTCAAGGGCGATGACGGAAAACTCTCCGAGCAGATTCCGTGGATGGTGCACGTCACCCCCGATCTCGTCTTGTGCAAGGACGGCAGCCTGCTGGCAGCCTTTGAGTTCGGCGGTGTGGACATCGACGAAGACAGCGTTCATCGACTGCAGCAAAGCATCAAGGAGATGCAGCAGTCCATGGACAAGTTCGACGAGCGCTTCTACATCTGGTTCGTCACCGATAAGCGCCTGAAGGAGGAGGTGGATCGCTGGGATGGTCTTGAGAGCAATGAGGTCGTGAGCATCCTCAATGCGATGCAGGACAAGACCTACCAGAGCAAGCAGGTCTACACCCTCAAGACCTATGCGTTCATCCTTTTCACGGGCGATACCGGCGTCTATGCGTTCATGGAGAACGTTCGGCGCAAGATGAGCGAAGAGGGCGTCAACTTCAGTCTGGCTGTGCTGTCCAGCCTGAACCCTGCCAGCAATGTTCGCTCTGCGGTGCTGCACGATGCTCGGCAGTTGGATTCGAACATCGAGATCGCCCAGGAGACGATTGCCTCTTTCGTCTCCACGCACACGATCTCGACGTTCAAACGGCTCAGCGGCTGGGACATGGACACCGCCTTGCTCCGCATGGCATCACCGACCTTGGGCCACACCAGCCGAGTCGAACCCAGTCCCAGCAGCATGCTCGATGGAACCCTGGCCACATCGGACGTGAAGATTGGCCGAGAGGTCTTCGCCGTCCAGGGTCCGAATCGGGCTTTGTACGGGACGATCGTTTCGCTCAGTGGCTATCCCGGCAACACCGAAACAATGGTGAAGCTGCTGGCCACGCAGGCAGAGTTTCGCTTGACGCACGTGCTGCACTGCATGAGCTATGACCATGCTCGTGCAATCGTCGATGAGCACGGTCGCTATTACCGGATGACGCAAAGCACGCTCTCACAGCGTGTGGCGGCCTTTCTGCGCGGGGTTGAGCCCGAGGTGGACCCCGGCAAGGCGGACCTCTACGCGGAGTGTGTGGAGGCCATGCGGCGACAAACGGCCGAGCAGCTTGGCTTTGCCATGCATTCTGTGTCAATCACCTTCTACGGTGAGACGGCTCAGCATGTCCAGCAAGTCACCTCCAGCGTATTGCGGGAGATCGGTGGGCTGCCCCAGATTCGTGAGCGCCTCGGCCTCAAGGCGGCGATGCTCTCGACGCTGCCCGGACAGTGGGCACACAACAAGCGCCTGATGCTGGCCAACAACCAGATCATCAGCCACATGCTGCCCACGGTTGGGATCTACCCCGGCAGCCCTGTCTCAGAGCATCTGAGTGCCATCTACTCACGACCGACACCGCCGCTGGCCACGTTCACATCGCGCTTTGGTACCGAAGTGCACTTCGACCCGTTTGTCAAACAGGTGGGCCACTCTCTGCTGGTGATGCCAACCGGCGGTGGCAAGACAACCTTCGTGAACTACTGCCTGGCCCAGTTCTCACGCTATCCCGATGCACAGGTCGTGATTTTCGACCGCGACCACTCGTGTCGGATCATCACCAACCTGGTGGGTGGTACGCACATGGACCTGCGTCGGGGGATGAAGCTCAATCCCTTGGCGCATATCCGCGAAAGCGAGTTAGAGCAGATCCAGGCACGCGAATTCATCATCCGTCGGGTTGAGGAAGGCGGGGAGCGCCTGACGGCGCTGGATCGTGCAGACATCTTCGAGAAGATCAAGGCGGTGGCCGACTCGGAACACCAGGAAGTCAGTCTCAACACGGTTTGGTCATTGCTGAGTTCTGACATCCAGGTCAAGCTGCATGAGTGGGTGGAGAACGGGCCCTATGGCTACTTCGGTAGCAACGAAGACCACTTCTCGCTGTCGCGGTGGACCTGCATCGAGATGAAAGAGATCATGAAGGTGGACAGGCTCGGCCGTGCGTTTCTCGATCACGCCTTCTCGTCCATCTCACGCATGCTCACCGGGAAGCCTACCTTCATCTATGTGGAGGAAGCCAGCTTCGCACTGTCCAACCCAGCGTTCCTTGCCGGGATCGATGAGTGGCTCAAGACCTTCCGAAAGAAGAACGCCTTTGTTTGGCTCACGGTGCAGTCTCCGGAGTCGGTGACGGGAGTCGACAGTGAAGCGGTCCGCGCCACTCTTACCGACAACATTCCCAACATTCTTCTGGGTGCCAACCCCAAGCTGGAGAGCCACCGCGCGCTCTACAGGCAAATTTTTGGTCTCACAGATGACCAGGTCAGCATGATCAAAGGGCTGAGGCCTCAACGCGATTACTTGCGAATTGCGGGCAGCATTTGTCGCGTTTTGCGGACGAACTTCGGCCAGGATACGTTGGCCTTGATCCGGTCGGAGCCGAAGTATCAGGAACTGCTGGACAAGGTCATGTCCTCTGGTGATCCCAACTGGAGGTCGGAGTACATCAAGCAAGCCACAAGGATCTGACATGAGCACGCGTCGCCACTTCCTCTCAGCAGCGGTCGCCATCTACGCAAGCAGCGTAGGTCTGGTCGCAAGAGCCGCGGGTATCCCCGTCATCGACGTCTCCAACCTTTCCCAGAATCTGATTACCGCGATTGAGTCGACCACATCGACCGTGATCGAAGGCAAGCAGTTGATGGAGGACATCAAGCAGACGATGAACGACTTCCCGCTCATCGACCAGTTGAGCAAGTCCAAAGAGCTGTCTCAGCTCATCGACATCATCAAGGCTGCCCAGAAGCTCAACGGTGCCCTTCGCGATGCGAAGTCAACCTATGACCACATGGGCAGCGCCTTCGCGACGAGTCGATACACCTCCTTCATGTCGTTTCTTGAGGACATCGATCGTCGCAGGAAGGTAGGGGACGACGCGGCCAAGCACCTCTACGACTCAGCGAAGCTAGCTGAGGATCAAGTGGCAAAGGCGTTCGAGGCTCATCAGTCGATTACCGCGGGCATGCCGATGATTTCCGGGGTCACGCAGGCCGTGCAAGCGACTGCGAATTCAGTGGGTGTGCTCATTCAGCAGCAGCAAGCCGTGCTCGCCATGATGTCAGCCTCTGCTCGAGACATGGGTAAGGAGCGCCAGCGCCAATACGACGAGAGAGCGAAGCAGGAAGAAGGATGGCGGAAGTCGGCTGAGCAGAAGATGAAAGACTTCCAGAACGACCTCAAGATCCTCAACAGCCTGGGCAAGTGATGCGAAGCTTTGCCAAGGGTACCCCCCTCATTCTCATTGCGTGCGTTCTGCTCTTGCTGCCGCTGTCGGCCTTCGCAGAAGACCAGTCAGAAATCCTTGTCCTGATCTCCACGACGTTGAAAGACGTGGTCAATGCGGTGGTCGGAAAAAACTTTGCCGACAAGGTCAAGGCAGCGGCGCTGGCGCTCTCAGGGAACGTTACGGGTATCGCCATGACGTTGGCAGGCGTCTTGACCCTGTTGAGTCTGATCTGGGGTGTCATGCTGGCCATGCTGGAGAAGAAGTCGGTGGTAACCGCTGCCTTTGAGGCGCTGCTCTTTGGTGTCATTGCGGCAGCGCTGATCAAGAGCTTTGCACTTCTTGCCAATACAGTCTACGACTTGGCTATGGCTGTGTTGAACGCTGTTGGGCTCAACGTTGGCGAGACATTCGTCAACTTTATCAAGTCAATCTTTGACCCGGTTGGCAAGATTTTCAAGGCAATCGCTGATCAAGCGGAGTGGTCGTGGTCTTTCATGAGCATGCTGGGTGACGCAATCTTTGCGATGCTCATCCTCCTCGTAGCAGCCTGGTTCTTGATCCAGGCAGCTTCATCCATGATGGGTGTCTTCATCATGGGCCCGATCTTCGTAGGGGTCGGCATAGTGGTCGGACCGGTCATGTGCGCTACGTTGGCCAGCGCGTATACGCGGCAGTGGTTCTCTCAGTGGCTGAACTTCCTGGTTGGCGCCTCATTCCTGACTGTTACCTCCGTTGTGGTCATGAAGTTACTCACGGGGGTTTTTGAGACCGCCTTCACGGCCCTGGGTGGTGGCAAGTCCTCGGCTGTGGCTCTAGGCATTGCCATGATCGCAGCCGGTTTGAGCAAGCTGTTCGAGGCCATCCCGAACATTACCGATGCGATCTTTCCGGGTCGAACCGGGGCAGGGTCCGCTATCAACACAAAGGCGATCGGTGCTGCTGCCAACCCAGCCAACCACGTCAAGACCGCCTACAACGGCGCAAGCACTGGCGTGAGCAAGGTCAAGAGTGTTTCGAGCGCCGTATCCAACTTCATGACCAGATGAGATTGTCCCTTGGCTGGCGTGTGAGTTCCATGGAATCGGCCTGAGTTTCTACATAGATGATGAGAGGTTTGCATATGAAGATGTTGTTTCTCGTTGCTGCTACCGTGGCGTTGCCAACACTGACCATGGCGCAGAGCAAGATTGAATGTGTGCTGGCTGCTGACGGTCAATACCAGGCAGCATTGATCTGGCAGAACACACTTGGCGTCGAGCGGGCGAATTCAATCTGCCGTATGAACGCTCCCGCACCCGTCCAGGTGGTGGTGCCTACGACCCAGGCCCCAGAAGCGTCTGCTGCTGCCGTGGGTTCACGTTTCGACCCTTCCGTCTATCAGAAGGCCGCTCAACGAAACGAGGGGCCTGCATCGGTAGGGAGGGTGAGTGCACGTTTGGAACCTCAAACCAAACAGCATAGGACCGGCGATGAAGGTTCGGCATCTCAGATTGTGCCGAGCGAGTACGTCCAGATGTGGTGAGACCTGCTCACATCCAACGATCAATCCTGCAGTACGTCGAGTGAATGAACGCCGTAGAGAGCGTTTATTCGTTAGGCGTCATGGCCAAAGCATCCAGAGAATCGAGACATGCCAGTCAAAAAGCCCAGCACAGATCATGTCCCCGGACCCATGGAGGAGGCGGCCTTGCGCGCCTACTTCGCGCGTGGCTCGGCGGTTGCAGTGGAGAAGGGCGCCTGGAAGCTCACGGCACTGGCGAGCATCACCGTATCGGCGCTGGTGTGCAGCGCGCTTGTAGCCGTGATCATGCAGCAGAAGGTGCATGTCCTGCAGGTTGCCAAAGACACGAGTGGTTCTCTCCAGGTCGTTGGCGAAGCGCAGACGTTCCAGGCTGACGAGGACACCAAAATGGCGTGGGCATCCAGTTATGCGGCCTTACTGACTGAGATCACGCCAGCGATCTGGCAACGCAACGTTGAGCGGCTGCAGGCGCTTTCCGTGGGAGTGGCCGTTGATCAGGTCAAGGACTACCTGCAGAAGGCAGACAACAACCCGCCGCAGATGCTCTCGCGCTTTCCTTTGTTTGTGCGTGAGTACAAGCGCTACACGGTCAACAAGGTCGCGGACAACACGTACCTGATCAGATATGAGCTGACATCCCGGCCGGCCGCCAATGTTGCGCCGATCGTAAAGACCTACGCAATGACGATCACTCTGGCCAATGTTGGCCACAGGACTCGCGATGACGTCTTCCGTAATCCGGCAGGACTCGCCGCCATGAACTTCAGCATTTCCGAGGACAACAAGTGAAAAACATCCGCTATGCCCTGGTTGCGGCTATGGTCGCATTCTCGTGTACTGCCCACGCACAGAAGGTGGCCTCCATCACCGTGCCGACTCCTGGGAACCTCGACAGCCGCGTGGTGACGTTTGCCTATACCCCTGACGTCGTCTATCGGCTCAATGTCACGGTGGGCATGCATACCCACATTGCATTGGCACCAGATGAGGAGCTGATTGAAGTTCCTCGCATCGGTGACAAGGTTCGTTGGCGGATCGAAGGAAACGAGAAGAACCTGTACATCAAGGCCACCGTGGCTGATACGGTCACCTCTTTGAGTTTGGTGACGGACAAGCGCACCTACCAATTCGAACTCAGTGCGACCTCCAAGCCGTCCGAGCGAATCCAAAAAGCAGTCTTTTCCTACTCAGACCAGGAAGAGGAGTTCCGCATTCGAACAGACAGCAAGGTCAGGGCGGAGGTTGCAGCAGTCGAGGCGGCAGCAAAAGAGCAGGCATCTCACAACCTCAGTGCGGACGCTCTGGATCCCTCACAGCTGCACTTCTACAAGGTGCACAGCAGTGATCCCGACTTACAGCGTCTTCACGCTTACACCGATGGTGTCCGGACGTGGATGCGGATGCCTCCAGGGATCCAGGACCTCCCGGCGGTCTTTATGGTTGAAGCCAACGAGCGTGGCAGCGAGAGCTTGATGCCGGTGAACTATACGGTTGCCGACCGCAAGAGCATTCGTGATCGGGATGTGGTCATCATCGATCGGGTTCATCCGACGTGGGTTCTGCAGATCGGCAAGCGCGTCCAAGTTCGTGTGACCAAGGACTGAGCCATGAGCACACGCAAGCGCATGCCCTCTGCGCAAACGAATCCCCTGGACGACGACGACGGTATCGTTGAACCGGGACGAGCAGGAGCGACTTTCGAGGCCGACACTGACATTGAGGACGCGCGCCTTCAGACGGGCATGCCGGCTCGAAACTTGCGCAACATCGCAGTCGGCGTCATGGCCATTGGACTGACCGCCTTCTTACTTTGGCCCAGTTCCGGCCAGAAGGTCAAGCAGGAGGTCCCAGAGCCACAGCAGACCGACATCGTCGGCGATCTGGTGGACAAGTTGCAGCAGGTGCCTCCGCCTGTTGCACTGCCTGAGTATCCCGAGACGCCGATTCCCACCCCTATCGCACAGCCTGCTGCGCCACCAGTGGATGAGCGCATTGAATTGGCATTGATCTCTCCTATGGCGGCAACGGACGTTGAGCTGCGCACTGCTGGTCAGGTCAATCAGAGGCAGACCGCACAGCCCACGGCAAATTCCGATCGTGAGTCGATCCAAGCGCTACTCGAAGAGCAGCGCAAAGCCAAGAACGAGGCTCTTGCCCGGCATGCCAAGTTGGTTGAGTCTGTGGCCGGCGGTGGCCCAGGGGTTGGCATGGGTGGCTCTGGTGGCCAGTTGTTCGGTGGATCACCCTCCATGTCAGCTGGACAGGCCCGAAGTGCTGAGCACAGCATGTTCCTTGCCCAGTACGCTGGCAATGGCGATATTGGGCAGGCCACACAGTTGCAGGCAGCTCGCATGGCGCCTACCCTCTATGAAGGTACGATCATCCGGACTGTGTTGACCCGTTCCTTGAACTCGGATCTTCCGGGCACGATCACTGCTCGTGTGAGTTCTGACGTCTATGACTCAGTCTCGCAGCGAATCCTGCTTGTCCCTCGCGGTAGCGAAGTTACCTGCAGCTACGACTCGAATCTCATGCAGGGGCAGAAGGTCATCCTGGCTGCATGCACTCGGTTGCGCTTGCCCAATGGAAAGTCGTTCGCCCTCAGTGGCACACCTGCAGGGAGCGAGCAGGGCTCTGCTGGCATTCCTGCCGAGATCGACAACCACTTCTTGGAGATGTTTGGAACCGCTCTGGTGGTCGGTGCCAGCTCGTACTTGCTGCCACAACGTGATCGCAACATCAGCATCGTGACCGGATCCGAGGGCGGAAGCCAGACCGCGGGCAACATCATGGGCTCAGCCCTGTCCCAGGTCATTCAGGCGACGATAGCTCGCAACATCCAGATTCCGCCCACTGGCATGGTCGAGATCGGAACGCCGTTCACCCTGACTCTGACCAGAGATGTCGAAATGGAGCCGTACCTGGCGTCGCAAAGGGGATATCGATGATCCGAACACGCGAGTTCCTCAAAGCCGTGGGTCTATGCGCGGTGCTGGCGTCGGCCGGCTGCGCCACGCATGAGCAGGTCTACCAAGGTGCGACGTTCCTGACTGCACCGGTGGACATTTCCACGGCCTGGCTCAATGACCGTGGAGATTTGTATGTGGTCCCCGAAAAAGGCGTGGTCATCGACCAGGTGGTCAATACAGATGGAAACGATGTGACGTACCGGTTGGACGGGTCATATCTCTTGTTTCCAGCGAGTGAGATTGCTGACTCGTCAGAGCTGCGTTTTCTGATCGAGAAGCGCTGGCGAAGGCTGCCCCTGGTCTTGCCCAGGAACTCACGAAAGTCGGTGTGAATATCAATCTGGCGGCTAACCCGGCCCAGCGCCGGGAAAGATTCCTTGGCTCGATCGGCCGACTGATCAAGCGGAGGGTCAAGCAGCGGATTGGTCGCCAGATCAATGCCAAACGGCAGGAGTCCCTTGAGAGGACACTGGTTCGTGGTGCTGAGCGTATCTGGGCCCTTGGCTACCATCTCGATGATGTGGCCAGGCTCGATGTGGTGCATGTGAGCGCCTTGGTTCAGGCACTGTTGGATGAGGGATACAAGGAAGGAACGCTCACATCCTACATTTCCGCCTATCGCCAGCTCGGTCGATGGCTGGGGAACAGCCGTCTGGCCAACTTCAAGCGTTCGGTTCCAGACGCTGCAGAGTCTTCTGCTGTGATGACCGCTCCCTCCAGCGGGCAATTCCCTGACAGTTGACCTTGAAGAACAACAGGTCCAGCACAAGCAGTCCCCACAGGCCAGAGGTCGCGTGAAGTATCCCCAGGCAGACGTTGCTGCCTATCCAGATGTAGAAACCTGAGACCTTCATCCGAGCATTGAGCTCGGCGCCGGCATATGAAGATGCCAGTCCGATGGCTTGCAGCAGCCAGTTCCACAGGGGCGTTCCCCCCAAGTCCTGTGTGAGCAGTTCACTCATGCTGCTTTCACCATGAGGGAGCGACCCAGTGAGGACGGACGTGCGAGCATCTGCCACTCTGTGCGGTCGTACATGTTCCTCATCACCATGGCACTGTCCAGGTACTTTTGAAGCGCTGCTGTGCCGATGTGCCGAGTCGGCGCCAGAGGGGGAATTGCGGACGGGCAACGCTGTGGAGACCAAGTCATCGATCCGTTGGCCAGGCAGAGCTGAAACGGGAGCACGCGCGCAATTCCAGCGCGATTCGGCCGCGATGTGTTGAGTAAGAAGCGGTCAATGTTGATCGCCACACTGAATAGCCTTGCGTGGTACCAGCGCATATCCGACAGTGCGTAGACCTGCAACTGGTTGTCGACAAGAACCGCCGTGTTTGGCGCAGCTTCTGCAGGCGTGAAGACCAGATCCTTACCGCCAGCGGCTGTGCTCGTGTGATGGTCCGCAAGCCATAGCGTCATCGAACCCTTTGTTCGCAGTTCGAGACAGAAGTGGCCATCTTCAGCCAGGTTGAGCAGATTCAATGCAGCCATCAAATTCACCCGAAACAGATGTCGCATTCGTGCGCGACGCGAACCGATGAGGGCAGACACTTGAGCTGAGCATCTGGACAGGGCAGGCCATCCCTCCTGAGCCGAAGCTGCCTTGGCGGTCGGAAGCTCTGGCCAAGGGCGCCCCAGTCCCGTTCGATGGTGGTAGCCAGAAGTCGATTGACAACAGGGTCCGAGTGCCAAGTGACAGCTTGTTGTGTACTGGTCAATGGATCCTGAGAGTGGCTGATCATCTGCTGGTTGCTCTGAAACACTGAGGAAGGAGTCGTTGTGATGAGATTCTGGGCAATGCCAGAAGCTGTCGAGGTTGGAAAGGAGCTCTCCAATGAGTCGCAATCGCCTACCTGGCAGAGCAGCAGGCGTGCTTTCCTGAAGATGACCGGTGCAGCCTGCGTTCCGGGGTTGTTGGCAACGAGCGCGTTGGCTCAGGCGGCCCCCGACTTCTGGTCGATGCCGCGGCAGATCTGGTTGCAGCGCAAGACCGCGCGTGGTGTTGAGGAATTTCGGGGCGTCTATTTCGCGGATGGGAAGTTGTTGCTGGAGCCGTACCTCCAGATCTGCCGGATCCTGAGAGATGTCCGCGAGGACGTGGCCGTCCAGATGTCGCCTGTCCTGCTGGATATCCTGTGCGGTGTGCAGGGGATTGCGCGGGTGCATGGCGTAGAGGCCCCCTTGGAGACCACGTCTGGACATCGCACCGCCAGGCATAACAGTCGCCTCGAAGGTGCCGCCAGAGCGAGCTTGCATATCGAGGGTAGGGCTTGGGACGGTCGGATGCCCGGTATGTCGCCGGCCATCATGTCTGAAGCAGCCAAGTACCTCCGCGGCGGTGGGGTTGGACTCTATGTCGACCGCAGATTTGTCCATGTCGATGATGGACGGTTGCGCTCCTGGAGCGGGCGCTGATATGCCTTCCTGCGCGGACAAAGCGTCTCGTGTCCCCAAGTCTGCATTCAAGTTACTTTTCGGGCTTGCAAAGGCGCCCAGGTTTCTGCCAAAATCCCTTTAGGTTTCGCTCATCGAGCCGGAGCCGTACCCGTCCGCAGTCGCAATTGCGGAATGGACGGGGAACACAAACTCAGCACTCAGCCTGCGCGGCCAACAAGGCCGGTCATCGCGGGCTTTTGCGCTTCCCTGACATAGTGGGTAAACCTGAGTCACGCCAAGGCTCAGGTATGCCCATTTGGGCTCTCTCCTTTCAAACACTGCTGATGCAGAAAGGAGAGCAACATGATCAGGCGATACATCGTCCGCAGCCTCACTATTCACCGAGGTTCGCCGCGTATTTACCTTGACACCAAGGTGCTGGCAGATGCCGGCTTTGAGGCGGGAGCCTCGTACTCCCGACACACCGACCACGAGAACCGCCGGGTGGTCCTCCGCGTCGATGCTCAGGGCCAGTACAGGGTCAGCCGCAAGGAAGCCAATGGCCAGGTCCTCCCCGTCATCGACATCAACAGCAAGGCAGCTCTCGATCCGTTGGACGGGTTGGCAGCCGTGCGGTTGGTGATTCAGGACAACATGATCTGCATGATGCCCATGGCATCGGAACTCAACGCGCAACGGCGGCTTGCACGCTTGCGTGAGAACCTGAGCCAGGGGAAGCTGACGACGGCTTCCCTGTCTCACGGGGGCGGCATTCTGGACAACGCCGCTCATACCGGGCTCAAGCAGGCAGGCATCGATTCTCAGCTGGCCATGGCCAACGAGATTGACACCGACTTGCTGGAGCACGCGGCCGAGCACAACGAGGTCTGGCACGGCAAGACGGTAGGCCTGGGGGCGCCAATGCAGGAGGTTGTCCAGGATGAATGGCTCATGTCCAAGATTCCTCAGGTGGACATCCTTGCAGTGGGTATCCCGTGTTCTGGTGCGTCGCGTGCCGGCGTGTCCAAGCGCAAGCTGGGCATGATGGAGGAGCATCCGGAGGTCGGGCATCTGGTCGCCAGCTTTCTGATGGTGGTCCAGCGCAGTCAACCATCGATCGTGGTGGTGGAATGCGTCACCGAGTACCAGCAAAGCGCATCGGCGCAGATCATGCGCCAGCACCTGCGCGACTGCGGCTACGCGGTCAAGGAGGTGGTGCTCGATGGCAAGAGCTTCGGTGTTCTTGAGCATCGCAAGCGCTGGTTCCTCGTGGCTGCCACGCAAGGGGTCGGTATCGAGCTGGAGAACCTCGCGCCCGTCTGCACTGCCGTGCGAACGCTGGCCGAGATCATGGAGCCGGTACCTTCAGACGATCCTGCTTGGCGCGACTTCAACTACCTCAAGGTCAAACAGGAGCGCGACCAGGAAAAGGGGAACGGGTTCGCCATGCAGATCGTCCAGCCCGGCGATAGCCAGGTGCCGGTTCTGCGAAAAGGCTATGCCAAGGGCGGCAGCACCGACCCCTTGCTGGCTCATCCAGAGCGCGAGGGGGTCTACCGGCTGTTCACCGCCAACGAGCACGCCAGGATCAAGGAGATCCCTGAGCACCTGATCGAAGGTATGTCTCAGAGCAAGGCACACCAACTGCTGGGGCAAAGCGTTCTGTTCACGCCAGTCAAGGCACTGTTCGAGCGCATTGGCATCAGCTTGTTGAACTGGTATCACCAGGCATCTGGCCAGACTCAGCACGTTTCACCGGTCTATCAGCTCGCGCTGGCAACCGGGTAACCGCTGGTCAGCCCTTCACGCCTCCCTCACAGGAGGCTTTCTTGAGCGAACCCGCTGAAGAAAGCCGACTGGCTTCTCCTTCATCAACGCCGAGATTTCGGCATCACCAAGGAGAACAGGACATGGAACTCAAGCAACAGGTGTTCGTCAATGTCAACGACGCTGGCTACCCGGAAGTCATCGACCAGATGACCACTGATGGCAAGGGGCTCTACAGCGGGCAGACGATCGAGGAAATTCGCCAGCGCTATCCCAAGATCGAGTTGCGCGACTTTGACGCTGTCATCGAGCAGCAGGAAGCACACCTTCGCACGGCGCCGGAAATGATCAGCGAAGATCAGTTCAACGACGCCCTCGAGATGCTGCCACCAGACAACTGGGTGCGCACACCGGCGGGTGAGAGCTTTGCGTTCTCGGAGCGCTACAGCGGCCGAATGACCACGATCTACGCGAGACTGGGTCGCACCTACTGGAAGTTCATCGACGTGGCCAGTCTTGGGCACATGGCGATCATGGAACGCATCGGTGCTGAAGTGCAGCGGCGAGTGCCGGCGTGAGTGGGCTGATGGATCAGCACTATCGTCTTGCCCGCATCGGGGAGGGTGGAATCACGCTGCAACCATCTGTGGATGAGCATGGTCAGCCTAAGGGTCCACTCGTCTGCCCGGTCAAGCTGCCGTTGGGCGACATCCAGGTGAGCGCGCCACATCGGAACGACCTGCAGATTGCCGACTTCGCTACGGATCACATCCGCATAACGGTTCTGGACTTCAATGACCAAGTGCTCTCTGAGCACACGGTTGTTGGGCGCCAGGGCTTGAATGAGCTCTACGAGTCGGTCGTGGGATATCGACCGCTCGATGAGGCAACGGTGGAAGACCACGAACTGCTGTGCATCACAGCCGAGGCGCTTTACCGGTCACAGACCGGTGACGATGCCTGATCACGGCGCCTATCTGTGCAATCCCGAAACCTGCCAGCGCACGCTGGCGGGTCTTCCAACTGGCGCAAGACCAGACGACTGGACGCAGGGGCGTTCATCCGTGTGGCTTTGGCCTCCTGCCTTTTTAACCACCTCGAATGAGGGAAAGGCAAGCACATGAACACACCACACAGCGAGCAGATACCTGCTAACCGGTACTGGGCCATCACTGGCCGAATCCCGGGTGATGAGGAAGACAGCATCCTGATCTTTCACCTCCCGGATCGACGCGCTGCGATTGCGGCCTTCGAAGAAGCGATGTGGGACGCGGAGGTCCAGCGTCATCGCATGAATGAGCAGCAGGCGGAGCAGGCCCGTGCAGATCTCCTCTCGCAGCATGATCAAGTGGTCTTCATCAACTCGGTTTGCGTCTCGGATACGCGGATTGAGGAGGCCTGAGCATGTACACCAACGAGATTCGGGATTTCCTCGCTCGTGCACCCAAGCGCTGCCACTTCGACGGCAGGGGCATGGTCTACAACACCGCGGCCCGCTACCGTTGGCTGGCCAGCATCGCCCAGGGATCGATTCACGAGCGTATCAATCGCCGGGCCGGCATTGTCGAGAACTGGCTCCCGTGGAAGACGCCGCCCGTGCTGTCCGCGCAGCGCCGGCATGAGCGTCGCCAGCGTGTGATCGCCTTTGGGAGGGAGTGAGCCATGAACACTCCATCTCCAGGCACCGTCACGCTCTATGGCAGGCGTTTTGGAGTGCTGGCCGACTTCCCGAACACGCGCGAAGGAACCGCCCAGGCCAATGCGTTCATGCAGTCCTGCGGCAAGGCGAGTGTGCTCAAGGTCAGCGACAGGATCTACCTGGCGGACAAGGATGACCATGGGACACCGGTCTGATCGATCCTGAGCTTGAAGGATCTTGCATCCACTGGCCCCTCGGGGCCACTCTCATGTGGTTCGTGACCCTATGAGAGTGGCTCTACGCCATCGCTTTCAGAACACCCCGCATGGGGAATGGAGAAAGCAATGGACTACGTGCAACAGGATTTGTGGGCGTCTGAATACGTCCACGAGCAAAGCAAGCCGTCACCAGCGGTCCCCTTCGATCCCCTGAGCTATGACCGCTACGTCGTGTTCTTCTCAGGCGGAAAGGACTCTCTGGCCTGTGTGCTGCACCTCCTGGAGATCGGTGTACCGTCCCGGAAGATCGTGCTGCACCATCACCTGGTGGATGGCGCTGAAGGCTCGAACCTCATGGACTGGCCCGTGACGGAGGCTTACTGCAAAGCGGTGGCCGACCATCTGGGCATGCCCCTTGAGACGAGCTGGCGGGTAGGCGGCTTTGAACAAGAGATGCTGCGTCAGAACAGTCCCACGGCTGCGGTGATGATCCCCGACGGCAAAGGCGGCCACGTCGCTCATGGTGGACAGGGACCTGAAGGAACCCGCCTGAAGTTCCCTCAGGTCAGTGCCGATCTGTCGACTCGCTGGTGCTCGGCATACCTCAAGATCGACATTGGGTCGACGTATCTGAGACATGACCAACGGTATCGATCAGGCAAAACCCTGGTAGTAACCGGTGAGCGAGCCCAGGAGAGTGCGGCACGGGCCAAGTACAAGACGTGCGAGGCACATCGCGCAGATCTGCGACATGGTCGCCAGCACCAGCGGCACATTGACCATTGGCGCCCCATCCATGCCTGGCTGGAAGAACAGGTCTGGGACATCATCCGGCGTCATGGCATACGTGCCCACCCTGGGTACCACCTTGGCTGGGGACGTCTGAGCTGCAGGCAGTGCATCTTTGGCAGCAAGAACCAGTGGGCAACCATCAGGCTTGTCGCACCCCAAGCCTTCGAAAGCATCAACAGCTACGAGAAGCGCTTTGGCGTGACCATCCAGCGCAAGCACTCGGTCGGCCAGATGGCCGACATGGGAACACCCTATGAGTGCGAGCAGAAGTGGATCGATGCAGCCAACGCGCGGGAGATGACGATGGAAATCTATGTCGGTGATAACTGGGAGATGCCCAAGGGCGCTTTTGGTGAATCGGCAGGACCCACCTGAGGGCAGTCGCCTGGCACGCACATCCGATGAGGGTGTGCGTGTTCGGTGACCATCTTTCACAACCACCACCCGGACCCATTCATGAGGGCTTGAACCCTGATGCATGGCTCTGCGCCGTCGTTTTCACAACCACCCGACTTCGGGAAAGGAAAACGACATGAAACTGAAAATCGACGCACGCCAAGCTTCCTTGTTCGACTTCCTGGACCTCGCAGTCCTGGAGGAGCCCGTTCAAGAGGTGCCGGCCTGCAAGAGCGAGATCCAGGTCGCCGTCGAAGACGTGGTTCACCCACGTACGCCCAGGCGCAACCTCTTTGTCCTCCAGGACGAGATGCTGGCCCACCTGAGCAGCGACGGCGCCAAGATCGACGCCAACATCAAGGCGATCGAAACCCTGCGCACCATGCGTGCAGAAGGACGGATGGTCGCCACAGACGAGGAGCGGCGTGCCATGGTCGCCTACAGCGGCTGGGGGGGGCTCTCCAACGTCTTCGCAACCAACACCAAGTACCAGCAAGCACAGGAGCGCCTACGGGAGCTGCTGACGCCGGCAGAGTACGACGGTGCGCAGGAATCGGTGCTCTCTGCCTACTACACGGAACCCTTCGTGGTGCGGGCCATCTGGAGCATCGTCCAACGCATGGGCTTCAAAGGTGGACGGGTGCTGGAGCCATCTTGCGGAACAGGCAACTTCATTGGTGCCATGCCCGAGGATCTGCGGCACGACAGCCGCGTGGTGATGATCGACCCCGATCCCATCACGGCAGCGCTGGCAGATGAGCTCTATGCCGACCGGCAGACCACCGTCATGCCCATCGGTCTTCAGGATCTGGGCATTCGTGAAAACGGCGCCTTTGATCTGGTGATCGGCAATGCGCCATTCGGCAACTACCGGGTGAGCGATGCTCGATTGGACAAGCTCAAGCTGAACATCCACAACTACTTCCTGATCAAGTCCATCGAACTGGTGCGACCGGGGGGGATTGTGGCGCTGATCACCACCAGCTCAACGCTGGAGAACGGCGCACGGGATTTCCTGGCTCACCTGTGCTCACGAGCTGAGCTGAAGATGGCCATCCGGCTGCCCTCGGCCGCGTTCGCGAGGCTCGGTGGCACGGACGTGGTTGCCGATGTTCTCATCCTGCAGCGGCGCGACAAGGTGGTCGAGGTCGGTCCCTGGGACAAGACCTTTGAGCTGCCCAACAAGGCCAATGCGGACAGGGCCAATTGCACTGCCAACTACACGTACTGGGCTGAAGCCTCCAAGGTCAACGCCATCTTCGTGAAGAACCCTCACTGGGTCCTTGGCAAGTACACCCTGGCGAGCAACCGCTGGGGATCGCGACTGGGTGTTGAAGCACATGAAGACTGGCAGCAGCGGCTGTCGGGACTCTGTGAGGAAGCCAGCATCCAGGGCGTGTTCGACAGCGATCGCAATGTGGTTCAGGGTCAAAGGGCGCAGATCGCTGATCCGAAGGCCATCAAGAGCTTCGTGGCCCATGGGTTCTTCTTCGACGAGGAGGGGCGCCTGATGGTCATTGAAGGCAACAACAGCGTGTCGGACACCGAGAACTACCCAGCTCACCAGCTGCGGCGGCTCGAAGGAATGACGCGCATCCGGGACTGTGTGCTGCAACTGCTGGAGGCCGACTCGGTCAAAAGCACTGCAGCTGAGCAGTACCGTGCTGAGCTCAACCGGATCTACGACGGCTTCGTCAAGCACCATGGGTTCCTCATGGATGCTGGCAACCGGCGCCTGTACCGCAACGACAGCCACGCGCCGTTGCTGTGGTCACTGGAGATCTGGGACGACGAGCAGGAAACTGCTCTGAAAGCTGACATCTTCCGGGAAAGCACTGTGTCTAACGCCGTCCTCAAGGACAGCGCGGACACCATCGAAGACGCCATTGCGCTGTCCTACAACCGCTTCGGGCGGCTGGAGACGTCGTGGATGGCCGGAGCGATGGGTGTGCCCGAAGGGGAGGTAATTGAGCGACTGCTGGCCAGTGACCGGATCTACCAGGATCCGCGAAGCGGCAAGTGGGTGGACTCGATGGAGTACCTGAGTGGGCCCGTGAGGGAAAAGCTCAGGATCGCCGAAGCAGCAGCCAAGGGCGACCAGATCTATGGGAGAAACGTGGTCGCCCTCAAGGCGGTAGTGCCTCCCAACATTCCACTGGAGCAAGTCGGCATCAAGCTGGGCGTGTCGTGGATTGGTGAGGAGCACATTCGCCAGTGGCTGGAGGAGACGTTCAAGATCGGACGTCGCTACCTCAACGAGTACTCGGGCTTTCCCCATACCTCCTTGGAGGTGACACAGGTGGTGGAAACCGCCTCATGGGTCGTCAGCTTCGGCTATCCCAAGCACGAGACCTTCACTACCAAGTGGGGGACATCACGCAAGAACTTCTGGGACATCCTGGGGAACTTGCTGAACCAACAAACACCGGAGGTGTATGACACGATAGAAGTGGAAGGAAAAGAGCGCCGGGTGATCAACAAGGACGAGTCGCTGGCCGCGCAGGAAATGGCGCGCACCATCGAGAAGTCGTTCGTTGACTGGCTCATGTCCGACAAGGACCGGGTTCAAGCGCTGCAGGAGAAGTACAACATGCTCTACAACGGGCATGTCAACCGCAGCTATGACGGCCGCCATCTTGTCATTCCTGGGCTGAGCGCGGCAATCACGCTGCGTGATGCTCAGAAGGACTCGATCTGGCGGGGCATCGTCAGCGGCAACACGCTGTACGCCCTGGCGGTCGGTGGTGGCAAGACGCTGATCCAGATTTGTGTGGCGCAAGAGCTCAAGCGGCTGGGAATTGCCAAGAAGCCGATGCTGGTTGTTCCAAACCACATGCTGTTTAACTTCTCGTCTGAGTACCTGCGTGCGTTCCCCCGAGCGAAGGTCCTGGCGGCAAGCAAGGACGACCTGGTGGGTGATGCGAGGCGCGAGCTGCTGATGCGTATCGCAACGAACGACTGGGACTGCGTGATCGTCACGCACTCGACGTTTGGTCGCATTGGCCTGAGCGACGAGGTGGTCAAGGAGTTCATCAGCGAGCAAAAGCGAAAGGCGCGCGAGGCGGTCATGGGCGTCACGGATCAGAACGTGGTGCGTGAAGCATCGCGGGCGGCGAAGATGGTCGAGACGAAGCTGGAGAGCCTGATCAGCGATGAGAAGGACTCGGGTGTGCTGGGGTTCGAGAAGCTCGGTATTGACACGGTGCTCGTCGATGAAGCCGACCTGTTCAAGGCCCTATTTTTCTTCACCAAGAAGAAGCGAATCCCGGGCATCTCCAGCAGCTGCTCATCGCGGGCGCTGGACCTGTACCTGAAGTCCCGGGTGATTTTTGAGAAGAGAGGAAACGACGGCTACGGCCTATGTTTTGCCACGGCGACACCGATCTCAAACACCCTGGGCGAGATGTTCATCATGCAGACCTACCTCCAGGAGGCAAGACTGCGCGAATTGGCCATCGACAGCTTTGACGCCTGGGCGGCGAACTTTGCCCGTGAGGTGACGTGTGTGGAAGTCAAGCCTGAGGGCTCTGGCTACCGATTGCACACCCGCTTTGCGAGCTTCGTGAACGTGCCCGAGCTGATGAGAATCTTCCGCGAAGTCGCCGAGATCCGTACCAAGAAGCAACTGAACCTTCCCGAGCCCAAGCTGGTGGGGGGAAGGCACACGGTGGTCACCGTGCCACCGACAGAAGGTCAGCGGCGTTACGTGCGGTCGCTGGTGGAAAGAGCCGAGAGGGTAAGAACGGGTGAAGTCAAACCGGAAGTGGACAACATGCTGTGCATCACCAACGATGGCCGAAAGGCTGCGCTGGATATGCGATGTGTGAACCCCACGCTGGCGGCTGAGCCGGGTACCAAGGTCGAGGCATGCATCGAGCGTGTGTACGCACATTGGGAGCAAAGCATCCAGGAGCGTCTGACGCAACTGGTGTTCTGTGACCTGAGCGTGCCAGGCAACAGCTTCTCGGTCTATGAGCACATCAAGGCTGCACTGATCGCCAAGGGTGTTCCGGCAGAAGAAATCGCGTTCGCACAAGACTTCAAGACGGACAGGCAGAAGGCCCAGCTGCATCGCATGGTGCGGGCGGGCAAGAAGCGGGTCCTGATTGGGTCTACAGAGCTGATGGGGTTTGGGACCAACGTGCAGGACCGACTGGTCGCCAAGCACGATCTGGACGCACCCTGGAGGCCGCGAGACGTCGAGCAGCGCGACGGGCGCATCATCCGGCAAGGCAACATGAACGAAGAGGTGTGGATCTACCGGTATGCAACTGAGTCCACTTTCGACGTCTACATGTGGCAGGGGCTGGAGCGCAAGGCAAGCTTCATTGCGCAAGTGATGGAGAACAACGGTAGTGTGCGCACGGTGGAGGACGTCTCCATGCAAGCACTGTCGTTTGCAGAGGTCAAGGCGCTGGCCAGCGGAAATCCCATGGTGATCGAAAAGGCTGGCGTGGACGCCGAGGTCGCAAGACTGCAGGCGCTCAAGTCGGTCCATGACAGCGATCAGTACAAAAACCGAAGAGAGGTGGTCCATCTGGAGGCAGCAATTGCATCCGCCCGCGATCATCTGCACAACGTCAAAGCCCTGCGCGAAAGCGCAAAGGTGGATGGCCGTGGGTATGTGGTCGATGGAAAGCGGTACGCCGACTTTGATGCATGCGCAGAAGCTGTCCTCAAGCGGGGCCAGAAGATTCGCAAGTTCTTCAAGGACCACAGAGATCGGCGCAGCGCTCATGAACCGCGTGTCCTGCTTGAGATGGGCAACGTGGCGATCGAGATTGAGGAGAGCTGGAGCGCTGGCCCCTTTGAGCAGGTGAGGCTGGATGGTCAAGCCTTCACCATGAGGCTCAGGTCGCTGCCAAGGAATCTGGAGGACCTGATCGAGTGCTTCAAGCCATCGTGGTTTGAGGAGGAGATCACCTACCAGCTGACAAAGACCGAGACCAGGCTGAGGGACCTGCAGGCGAGCCTGGTCGAAAGGCAGCAGGCCGAAAGGCCCTTCGCTCACGAGGAAAAGCTGCAAGCCTTGCTGGAGCGTCAGGCAGAGATCGACAGCATGCTGGAGATCAACACCGACGATGCCAGCGCCCTGGCCTGCGCTGAGTAATTTCAAACCCCCTTCTGTGCCAATGGCATGGGAGGGGGCTCCTTTTGCGCATCAGAGCGCTTTCGCATGGGGTCACCGGACTCGCATACGAAAGTCGTTTTGAACGACGTGCTCCTCATCAACAACCGCTGTATGCGGGATAGGAGCAAAGCATGAAACTTGACAGTCTGACCATTGGCCCTGCGCCGTGGAACGAAGATTGTGCGATGGTCGGGTGCAGCGAGTACCCCCTTCGCTCGCGAAATGAAACCGAGGCCTTCAAGCGCCAGATCCTGCGTCACTACCCCGTTCCGGCGGGCGTCGATCACGCGGGGGTTCGAATCTGCTGCAACCCCCACGAGTTCGGTACCTACCGCGAGGTGGAAGTGGCGTTCAACCCTGTCTGTGAGCAGGCCAGTGCCTGGGCCTATAAGGTCGAGGCCGATCCGAAAGCCGCGCTGGCGCGGTGGGACGATCAGGCCAAGATGGAGCTCGGTCTTCTGACCGAGGTCGCGGTTTGACCACGGAGGCACAGATGAAGCGACGTCTGCAAACTCCGTCGGTTCGCCGCCAGCGGCTCTTTCTGGCCATCGCTGCCAATGTTCGCGCAGGAGGCATCCGGCGAAGCTGCATGACCGCTCTGGCGAAAAAGGTGGGTGTCTATCACTCACTCAAGACGCTGGAGACCGATTTGCTGCTTTACGCTGGGAGCCTCATGGACCCGGGCTGCGTCACTCGGTTGCTGACCTGGAGCCTCCAGGTGAACAAAGCCACTGACGAGATTGCGCCACCGGTGTTCATTCCTCGACAACAACTTGCCCTTGCGGCCTGAAGATATGCGCATCACAACCACCATGAAAGCACTGACACTGATCCTCTGCGCGCTGCTGTCCGCGCCTTCCATGGCCGGCCAGTTGGCCGGCAAGGTGATTGGCATCAGTGACGGAGACACGCTCAAGGTCCTCACCTCGGACCGCCAGCAGGTGAAGGTGCGTCTTTCCCAGATCGACGCTCCCGAGTCGACACAGGCTTTTGGAAACAGAGCCAAGCAGGAGCTGGGGCGGATCTGCTTTGGCAAGTCCGCAGTGCTCGATGTCGAGGGTGAAGATCGCTACGGCCGCACCATCGCCCGCGTAAGTTGCGCGGGCGTGGACGCTCAAAGTCACATGGTTCAAGCCGGTATGGCATGGGTCTATGACCAGTATGTCACCGACAAGTCCCTGTACCAATTGCAGCAACAGGCAAAGAACGCCAGGAGGGGCGTCTGGAGTGATCTCAAGGCCATTGCGCCCTGGGAGTTCCGACAGGCATCCCGATAGGCACAACCCCAGCCCGCTTCAATGCGGGCTTCCTACTGCGCTGTCACCAGTGCAGCAGAAAGCCCACACATCGCCTTTTCAACACCGCAACTGCGGAAAGTAGGAGATGCAGACCATGTTCAAACCGACCATTGAAATCACTTCCAGGAACGAGCTCCGGCACGGTATCCCTGTGCGCTTCCTCTACCGTGGCTTCACCGTTGCACGGTTGAGGACTGGAGAAGGAATGTGCTTCTGGTCTGCCTGCAAGGGTGGATCGGGTGCGCAAGCGAACCCCGACCTGGCAGCCACGCAGCCGACGCAGATCATCGACAAGATCGATGCGATGCTCCGGCTGGCCGCGTAACCCTCCAGAGGCCCAGTCTCATGCGAAAGCATGGGCTGGGTCTGCGGCATTTCCGCGCTGTACAAGCGCCAGCAGATCGATACAATCGATTCGTCCCATCAAACCGCTGTTGCGGAAGGGCCACTGCTCAAAGATCAGAGGAAGTCTTCAGCGACCAGACGGGTCAGCTTGAAGGTCCCCAGGGCCTTGCCGGTTTGCATGTCGCCCAAGACATCGCCAAAGCCGCGCAGTTTCAGGTCCGCCTCTGCGAGATCAAACCCGTTGGAATGCTTGCGCAATGCCTGCAGCCGCTCCAGCGTTGCCCGCTTGGTCGTCTCTGCCGTCATCATCACGAAGTCACCTCGTCCGCCGTTACGAACGAGACGGCCACGCAACTGGTGCAGCTGCGTCAGACCAAATCGCTCGGCCTCGCTGATGACCATCATGCCTACGTCGGGTACATCGACGCCCACTTCAACCGCCGTTGACGCGACGGCGATCGGCGCCTGACCCGAACGGAACTGCTGCAAGGCTGCCTCTTTCTCTGCCGGTTTTAGCTTGCCGTGGATGACCGCTACCCTGTTGGGGAAGCGCTCGTTCAACGCCTTGGCTCTCTCAGTGACCGATCCCTTCCCTTTGACCCGGGGGTAGAGAAAGATGCAGCGTCGTCCTTCCTGGAGGTGATGACGCACCAGATCGATGGCCGCGTTGCGCTCGCTCTCGCGCAGGATGTGCGTCTGGATTGACTTCTCCACCGGTGAGCCTGCGATCCGAGCTTGAGTCCAGCCGTCAAAAAGTGCCAGCGCCAGAGAACGCGGTATTGGTGTCGCACTTGCCTCAATTACATGGGTGCTTTCGCCAACGAGCTGCATGCGCTGGTCAACCGAGAACTTGTGTTGCTCGTCGATCACAAGGATGCTCAAGGGCTGCGTCAGCTCACGGTGCAGTAGCGCCTGGGTGCCCACCAGCAGGCGGGCCTCTGGATCAATGTCCCCAGCTTCAGCCGTGCACAGCTGGGGCTTGAGATCGGGAAAGCGCGCGGCGGTCAGCTCATGGATTTGACGCGCAACGATCTCGTTGGGTACCAGGATGGCGGCAAGTCCTTTTGAGGCCCTCGCCACAGCCACGGCAGCCAGACAGAAGACCAGTGTTTTGCCGCTGCCGACATCGCCGTTGAGCAGGACCCTGGCGCTCTGCTGGAGGTTGATCGCCTTGCGGATGGTATTCAGGGCTTGGCGCTGGGATTCGCTGAGCGTCTCCGGCTGTGCCGCAACCGCCTCGATCAATGGCGTGTCGATGCTGAAGCGGGCCGGGCCCATTGTGGCCTTCACGCTCGCTCGCGCACCATGGCGCACTTCGTCGATCGCGCACTGTCGGGCGAATGCCAAAGCGCGCTCACCCTGCTCAACGGTATCGGGCCGGTGAATGGCACGCAGCAGGGCCACAGGGCTGCGCGAGCGGGCCGCCAGCGACTGACGGATGACAGGGGAGAGCATCAAGGCCTCGGCGGCTTCACTGATTGCCTGCTCACTGGACCATTGCTCCTCGATGCCGGCGGCGATCAGCTCGCCCGAGAGCTTTCCGGGGATGCCCGTGTAGAGCGCATCGACACGACGGGTCATGCGCTGTGGTCGAGCACCCCGGAGATAGCGTCCGCCCATACTCTGGATGATCTGAGCTTCGATCGTGCCGTTCTTTCCCTCGATAGTCTCGGCCTGGTCTACGGTCATGCCGAACATCCGGGTACTCACTGAGCTGCTATCGGGAAGAGAGCTGCCATTCGATGGATGTGGGAAAGCGGTTGCGTGTGGCGTTGCCCTCCCGATCCAGTGCCCGAAACGAACGGAAGTGGACGCGAAGCATCACCGGTCTGTTCAGCGGCGCCTGGGAAAGGCTGTCGAACGCCCGCTTGCGGTCCACATACTGATGAGGCAGGCAAAGCAGGACATGCGACAGAGTAGGCAGGGCCAAGCTCTGGAGGATTGGGGCGTGTGCGTCTTTTCCCATGAACTCAGGCTAGCAGCACCAAAGTCACTTGCAAGTTCGAAAACCGGACGGGCAGAGGTCATTGAAATCGCGTTGACGTGCAAGATCACAGTCGAGGCGATCTCAATGGCGACGTTCATCTCCCGTGGCCAGCAGTCTTCATACGCCGTGAATATGGCAACGAAGGTCTGTGCAATGTCTGCATTGACAACCAAAGGAGCGGGAACCTGCTTCGAAGGAGATAGGAAATGGCAAATTCGTTTTTGGCTGACCGGGTGGCAACCCGTGATGTCCAGTTCAGCGTGGGTGGCAAGATCCGCGTCGGTACCAAGGCGATCAGCAAGAAAGCTGCAGAGAACCCCACAGCCGCTGCGCTGTACCAGAAGGCTCTCAATGGCCTGATCAGCTTCCGAGAGGCTGAGAAGGAGATCTACAAGAGCTGCAGCATCAGCAACCCGTTCTACCCGCGCAATACGCAGGAATTTCATGCCCATCCCTGGGACATGACGACGGGCGGCATGGCCACGGCAAAGCACATCCTGGACCTCTACGGCGAGATCAAGGGCCGCGATACAGCTCCCAAGCTGTATCGCTTCCCAGTGGTCTTTCCCGACGTCCAGGACTACGACCTCGACACACTCGTGGGTGGCGGCCTGACAGTGCAGGGTGGAGGTCCGGAGACGGTTCGCTATCGTTCCCGCTACGAGCCTGATGGCAGCAGAGTCTGCGTCTACCTCCCTGAGGTGGTACGTACCGAGCAGACCAAGCGCAAGGTTGTGCAGCACGTGCCTCGCAAGCCGGTGGTGCGTGGTCCTTGCGTGCCGGAGGAATGCGAGGAGTACAGCTTTGGCATGTGCAAGTTCAGCGGCACGCTGCGCTTCTACATCCCCGGCATTGCCGGCGCTGGTGTCTTCGAGCTGCACACCGGTTCCACGGAAGCCGCATCTCAGATCTACTTGCGCCTCAGCCAGGCCATGAAGACCTGCCGAGGTCGCTTGCCGAACTTCACCCCTGATGGTCGGCCAGTCTTCTGGATCAGCAAGGCCAAGGTGACTCGCCCCTACTTCGATGAGAACGGGCAGGCGAAGCTCGGTGAGCAGTGGGTTCCCCAGCTGGACATGGAGATCGAGTTGCCCAAGGTGATGTGGCTCAAGCAGCAGGAAGCCATGTTGCTGCCTGCTGCGGCCACAGCACCCGCAGCCGGATCGACTCAGGCGGTGGTGCCCACGGCTTGGATCGAGAGCACCAGCAATGACGCCAGCATGGTGGTCGATGCGACCCCTTCGGTGTCGAGCAGTCCGGTTCAGGTCATTGAAGCAACCGGCCAACAGTCGGCTTCGGTCACGACGCATCGTCAAGAAGGCGCCCATGGGCAGCAAGGCACGTCGCTCCAGAGCATGCTCGACCATGCCCGCGATGGTGGCTATGCAGCCGACCTGACGCAGTGGGCCAACGCCCGCTTCGGCCAGGGATGGGAGCAGGAGCCGTCAAAGGTGATCGAGACCTGGTCGGGGATGGTGACGCGTCTGGGCGCAATGACTGGCAAGTGGCTGCAGTTCAACTGCGAAGTGCTCAGGCTGAACCTGGAGCAGGAACTGGTGCTGCGGTACATGAAGCTCAAGGTCGGAGCGCTAAAGGATGGCAGTGTGATCCCACGCTACATCGACGAGCTCAAGGGTCTGTGTGCTGACGGAGCATCCGTGGCCACTGAGTTGATGCACGCTGCGCTGGAGAATGCGGGCTGAGGCCTCGAAGCAAGGAAGGCCCCCAATCTGGAAACAGGTTGGGGCGCTGAAGATACACAAACGGTAGCTTCCTGCTACCATGCAAAAACGGAAGATTGAAGATGAGCATGGCAATACAGTTCGACACCTTGCGATTCGTCGAGCGCCTGAAGCATGCAGGCGTTCCCGAAGCGCATGCCAAAGCCGAAGCTGAGGCGCTGGCTGTCGCTCTCGCTGAGTCATCTTCGGGTGTGTACGCGACCAAGGACGATGTCACCAGTCTGAAGTTAGACATGGTCGATGTGAGGTCCGAAATCAAACTGCTGAAGTGGATGCAGGCCACCGTCCTGGCTGGTGTGCTTTCGCTGGTGATCAAGACCTTCTTCGTCTGAAGATCCTCTGACCAAAAAACAACCCCCGCCGGCCCTCTTGGGCTGAGCGGGGGTTTACTTTTTTCTGGCGTCCGATATGGATGCAATGACCTTTGTCAGGCGACTTGATTGCTGGGTAGGTGAGAGAGTACAAGGCTGGCCACCGACGCAACCGGAAAGCTGGCGTCTATGGAGGTGATCAGCTCTCGGTGAAGCTCCAGCAGAAGAGGGAGGTCCTTGTCGCGGTTGCTGCCCTGCGGCTTGCCTGTCCACTGGCGAACGGTGTGCTCTCCACGAGCGAGCAAGCGCTCCTCTCGTTGGGCATCAGGGACCTCCAGGTGGAACACTTGCGAGCCTGGGGGAAGCAGGCCCATGTGAAACGGCTCGGCCGGAAAGCCGTCAACCGATACCGGACCTGCTTGTCGATGCCGCTCAATTTCGCCCAGTAGGGACTCGATCAGCGGTCGACTGAGGCGGTCACCGGGAAGCTGTGCGGCCAGATGACCCATGAAGCGGGTACTGTGCTCGCGAGGCAGTCTGCGCGAGCGAGCCAGGCGCCCGAGGTCGCCCAGGCTGATGTGCATCCATCCATGATGCTGATGGAGATGGCGGCCGAGGGTTGTCTTGCCCACGCCATGCAGGCCGATGAAGAAGATGCAGGGGTGCAAAGGTGGCGGTGTGTCCATCGTGCTCAATGCAATAGGCCAGAAGGGGTGATCGTGTCGAGGTGGTCGTCAAGCCCGGCACGGGTCACAACAAGATGCCGAACTCCCAGGCCTTCATCGGGTGCAAGCCTCGGTGTGCGAAGGGCCTTTCTGAAGAGCGAGCGGGCATGGTGCAGCGCTGTCGAGGCAGTGTGCTTGCGTGCCGCCAGGGCGATTTCCTGGAGGTAGTCGTGCTGAGGAAGGGTCATTCCCCATGATCACATTCGACAGGCCCGACACAACTTTGAATGTTGAGATTTGGCAAGCAGTATTTCCTGCAGCCTGTGGATAACTCGGCCAACTAAGGACCGGACAAATTTGTCCGGTCCCTTTTTTGTAAGTTATCGGTATTCAAATATGCACAAACATAGGGTAAACCCTAGTTTCTCAATCTGATTCGGCGGGTCGCCTTGACGCCTGGCGGAGATCCGAAAGACTCGGCAAACTGGCACGCATTCGCAGTCACTGCGCGCGGCCAGGGTCACAGAATGAGCCCAGCAACTTCCCACACAACGGAGCCATTCATGCCCAAAGCAGCAGCCAAGGATCAAGTCCAAGACAACACAACCGCCCTTGCGGCAGCGGACGCCGAACTCAACGCGGCTGACGCAGCCATCGCAGAGGCCAGTAAGTACGCCGAGGCTGCCCAGGCTACGGGTGAGCACGGTGGTGAGGAAGCTCCTTTGGTGCGTACCGAACTCACTCCCGAAGAGCGTGCTGCTGTCTCGCGCCAGATTGCCAAGCGTCAGCGCCAGATGGGTACGGCAGAACTGGAGCGGCTCTATCCCAGTGCCATCGTCGTCAACGTCGACCTCAAGGTCAATGACCCGAACATTGCCAGTTCCGCAGCCCGCTTTCTGGGACTGACCGACCGGACGCTGTACCTGATCAACCGCTTTGGCTCGCGTTTCATGACGGATTCCGAGGTGGAGACCACACGCGCGAGTATTCGCGAGCTCATCGAGCAATACGCGCTGGAAGCTCGGCAGTCGCTGGAGCAGGGCCAGCTGCTGGTGGAGAAGACCCGTGGCAATCGCGATGACTGGCTTACCCCTTCCTACACCAGCTCCACGCTGGAAGCGGGATTTGCCGTCAAGGCCCGTGACACCATGACCCTGGTTCGGGCATTGCGTCAGTGGGACGAGGCCATCCTGCAGTTCGCGTCCCTGGAGTTCAACGACGGCGCTTCGCTGGGCCAGATCGATACGATGCGTGTGCGTGAACGCACCCTGTTCATGCAGGTCAACCGCCAATGCATCCGGGCTGTCAAGGCATTCAACCGTCGCCGGGCGGAAGCTGCCCAGAAGCGCATCAACAAGGCCAAGGCCGAAGAGCAGCAAGTCACTGCGACCGAGCCAGCCGAAGCGACGGCCTGAAGCAGCCGGCATGTTCCCCAAGGCAGTCCCTCCGGCTGCCTTTTTTCATGGTGTGACGCCACTTGAAGACGATGATCGACGCCCAGATTGCCTCCCTGAACCAAGAACAGAAGGAAGTCGCCTTGTGCGATACCCATTGCCTGGCGGTGGCTGCACCGGGGTCGGGCAAAACCAAGACGCTGGCGGTCAAGGCGGCAAGGCTGTTGACCACAGGCCAGACCGTCACCGCGGTCACCTTCACCAGAGACGCTGCGCTGGAGTTGCGTGATCGCATCATCGATCTGGCCGGCGCTGACAAGATCACGCGCCTGCTGGTCGGGACATTCCACTCGATCGATATGCTCATGGCCTTTCCGGGGCGAAGCAAGACCGGCATGGGACGCGACATCCTCGCGGCCGGGTACTCACGGCTTGACCGTAAGTGGGAGATCGTCAAGGAATCGATGCGCCGGTCCATTGTCGAGCGAAGCATCAAGCAATCTGAGTTGGGTATCGAAGTCGATCAGGCCACGGCCGACATTGAGGCCATCAAGGCGGGCCACAGGGCGGCGGCCAACGAACAGGAGCATGCCCTGGTGCAGACCTACACCGCCTTGCTCCAGCGACATGGCGTGATCGACTTTCAGGACATCCTGTTGGAGACCAACCGTGCGATCAAGTCCGGAAAGATCTCGCCGCTGCAGACGGCGCACCTGATGATCGATGAGTTCCAGGACACCGACCTGCCTCAGTACGAGTGGGCGATGCTGCACGCCAAAGGGGGCTCCGTCCTCACAGCCGTGGGTGACGATGACCAGTCGATCTATGGATTTCGCCGCGCGTTGGGCTACAAGGGTATGGTGGACTTTGTCAGCGAACTGGGGGCGCAGCGCATCATTTTGGGGACCAACTACCGCTCCCATGCAGAGGTACTCAACCCTGCCCGCCAACTCATCCGCATCAACGATGACCGGATGGACAAGGACCTCGTGTCCTTCAAGGGCCCGGGTGGGTCTGTCTACTGGGATCGGTACTCAGACAGGCTGGCCGAGGCCAAGAGATGCGTCAAGTGGGCTGCAGAGGCCCTGGAGCAGAACCGCACGGTTGGCATTCTGGCGCGGACGAACAAGCGCCTTGACGAGATCGAGGCCATCTGTCTGAAAGAGGATATTCCCTTCGTTCGGGCGGAGGGGGGCAGCATTGTCAACAGTCCCGAGATGGGCGTGATCATGGCCTTGATCTCGGTGATTACCGACGATGAGGCCTGCGACCTTGATCAGGTGCTGGCGTGGTGTGGTTGCACCGAGGAAGAGCTCAGCTCCCTGCACAAGGTGATCGGCAAACGCGGTCTGGCCACGCTCACACGCAAGCAGCTCGAACAGGCAGCCCTGTCAGCCACCACCAAAAAGCTGATTGCCATGCTGGCCCGTCGTCGTGAGGAGTGGCGCACGATCCTGGCCGCTGGTGTCAAGTTCGTACTGGACGGAGTTCTGGAAGTCTTGAAGGCGCCGGTGAGCGAGAACAAGGCATCGGTCAAGACGCTGACCATCGCTCGAGAGGTGTTCGCAAAGTCATTGGGGACCGATCCGGGGAACACTGCTCTGCGAGCAAGGGTGAAGGCGTTGCAGAACAAACGAAGCACAGGCAAGGAGGAGGGTGGTGATCCCAAGACGCCCAAGGTGTACCTGATGACAGCACACGGATCCAAGGGTCTTGAATGGGACCATGTCTGGATCGTTGGCGCCGAGGAGGGGGCATTCCCCGATGAGGGATCGAGCGTTCAGGAAGAGAGAAGGCTGTTTTTCGTGGCGATGACCCGCGCTCGTGCTCATCTGATGGTCTCGGCCAGTGGCTCCAAGCCAACTTCAGCCTTCATCGGAGAAGCAGGAATGGATCGGCTTCCAGATCAGAAGACAGAAGGTTCTGAGTCCCAGCAGCCTCAGCTGGCCTGAATGCTCTTGAACTCGGTTCCCTTGAGCATCCGCGAGCCATAGCGCTTGCTCACGATTCGCCGGTCAAGCACGACCACGTCGCCAGAGTCACCCTCTCTGCGCATGAGCCGGCCGCACACCTGGGCGAACTTCAGACCAGCCTTGGGCAGGGTCAGCAGCTGGAAGGAGTCCAGGCCCTTGGCAGCGAGGTGCTCGGCGTGGGTGGCCACCACCGGATCATCCGGTGAGGGAAAGGGCAGCCGTGAGATGAGGACGAGGGTGCAGTAGCGGCCAGGCAGGTCCACACCCTCACCGATGCTGTCCATTCCAAACACCACCGACCTGCGCCCCTCGTCAACGCGACGGCGGAGCTCTGCGATCAGGGCGGATGGTTGCCATTCTCCCTGTAGCAAGACCAGTTCCCTCTCCTCTGGAGTGAGGTAGTCGTAGCACTCCTGCATGAGGCGCTTGCTGGTGAAGTAGACCAGCACCCCAGCATGCTCCCGGGCCCGAACGCCCTTTTCGGCCACGAATGCACGAACCAGACGGCTGTGCGTATGGTCGGTGCCATCAGGAACCAGACGTGGAACGACGATGCGAGCCTTCGTGTAGTCGAAGGGA
>NZ_JBHTBX010000014.1:0-81778 GCF_042665135.1 Hydrogenophaga bisanensis | reverse complement strand
AGCGGCCGGCTCGAACCAACTCGACCATCTGCTGGCGGAACTCCGCCGGGTAGGGCGGTCGTACTTTGGACATTGGTGACTCCTTGAACACAAAGCATGATGTGTCCACGGAACCGGGTCAACTCCAGACCGTTCTTTTAAGGCCGTTTGCCTAACCACCCTGATCAGGAGATACCCATGCTGGGCCAGATGCAGAGCCAACCGCTGCTCATTTCGAATCTCATCGTTCACGCCGACCGCCACCACCACAGCACGGAAATCGTCTCGCGGCGGGTGGAGGGCGACATCCACCGCACGACCTGGGGTCAGGTGGCCCGCCGTGCGCGCCAGGTGGCCAATGCGCTGGACAGCCTGCACCTGGGCTTCGGCGAGCGCGTGGGCACCCTGGCCTGGAACGGCTACCGTCACCTGGAGCTGTACTTTGGCGTCAGCGGCTCGGGGCGCGTGCTGCACACCTTGAATCCGCGTCTGCACCCCGAGCAGCTGGTCTGGATCGTCAACCACGCCGACGACCGCGCGCTGTGCTTTGACATGACTTTCCTGCCGCTGGTGCAGGCGGTCTGGAGCAAATGCCCGGGTGTCAAGCACTGGGTGGCGCTGTGCGACGCCGACAAGCTGCCGGCCGACAGTGGCATCCCCAATCTGCTGAGCTACGAGGCCTGGATCGGTGGTCAGGACGACACCTACACCTGGCCCGAGTTCGACGAGAACTGCGCGTCGAGCATGTGCTACACCAGCGGCACCACCGGCAATCCCAAGGGCGCCGTGTATTCGCACCGTTCCACGCTGCTGCACGCCTACGGCGCGGCGCTGCCCGATGCTTTGGGTTGCTCGGCACGCGATTCCATCCTGCCGGTGGTGCCCATGTTCCACGTCAATGCCTGGGGCCTGCCGTACTCGGCCGCCGCCGTGGGCTGCAAGCTGGTCTTTCCCGGCCCGGCGCTGGATGGCAAGTCGGTCTACGAACTGATCGAGGGCGAGAAGGTGACGATGGCCGCCGGTGTGCCCACCGTGTGGCAGATGCTGCTGGGCCACATGCAGCAGAACGGTCTGAAGTTCAGCACCCTCACCCGAACCGTGATTGGAGGCTCGGCCTGCCCACCGGCCATGATCAACGCCTTCAACGACCAGTACGGGGTCGAGGTGCTGCACGCCTGGGGCATGACCGAGATGAGCCCGCTGGGCACGGTCTGCACGCTCAAGAACGCGCAGGTGGCGATGCCGGCCGACGAGAAGCTGAAGGTGCGCCTCAAGCAGGGCCGCAGCGTGTTCGGCGTCGACATGAAGATTGTCAACGAGGACGGTGTGGAACAACCGTGGGACGGCAAGGCCTACGGCGACCTGCTGGTGCGCGGCCCGTGGATCATCGCCAGCTACTTCAAGGGCGAGGGCGGTGACCCGCTCAAGTACGACGCGGCCGGCCGCGGCTGGTTCCCCACGGGTGATGTGGCCACCATCGACGCCGACGGTTTCATGCAGATCACCGACCGCAGCAAGGACGTCATCAAGTCCGGCGGTGAGTGGATCAGCTCGATCGACGTCGAGAACATTGCGATGGCCCACCCTGCGGTGGCCATGGCGGCCTGCATCGGCATGAGGCACCCCAAGTGGGACGAGCGGCCCATCGTGGTGGTGGTCAAGAAGCCCGGCACCGAGGTCTCGCGCGACGAGTTGCTCGCCTTCTACGAGGGCAAGATCGCCAAATGGCAGATCCCGGACGATGTGGTGTTTGTCGATGCCATTCCGCTGGGTGCCACCGGCAAGATGCAGAAGATGACCCTGCGTCAACAACTGGCGGACTACAAGCTGCCCGGTCTGTGACGAGCTGATGGCCATGCGCCAGTGGCGGCGGCGGGATGCTTTGCTGGGGGTGCTGGCGGCTTCCTGCGCCAGCCCCTGGGTCCGTGCGCAGCCCCCGCGCAGCGCTGGAGTGGTGCGCATGGCCTTCATCGACCCGCTGTCCGGCCCTGCGTCCGACATCGGTCGCAACAGCCTGCGCAGCTGGCAGTTCATGGCGCGGGAACTCGGTCGCCTCCATGGCGGGCCCCCCATCCGGGTGGCCGGCTTTGACAACAAGGCGTCGCCGCAGGAAAGCGTCAACGCCCTGAAGGCGGCGATCGACCAGGGGTTCCGCTACATCATCCAGGGCAATGGATCGGGTGTCGCGGCTGCCTTGTCCGAGGCCATCACCCGTCACAACACCCGTTTTCCTGACAAGGCCGTCATCCTCATCAACTACGCGGCGATGGACCCGGCGCTGACCGCCGAGAAATGCAGCTACTGGCATTTCCGGATCGACGCGGACACGTCCATGAAGATGCGGGCGCTGACCCGCCACCTGGGCCGACAGCCTGACTTGACGCGCGTGTGGCTGCTCAACCAGAACTATGCCCACGGGCAGCAGTTTGCCCTGTATTTCCGGCAGGACATCCAGCAGGAGGCCCCGGCCGTTCAGGTGGTGGGCGATGAGTTGCATCCCGCGTTTTCGCTGGAGGATTTCAGCGCTTATGTGGGCCGGATCAAGGCATCGGATGCCCAAGCGGTGGTGACCGGCAACTGGGGGGTCGACTTTCGCCGCCTGGTGCAATCGATGCAGGCCCACAAGCTCTGGATTCCGGTCTATTCCTACTACCCCTCGCTGCCGGGCACACCGGCCCTGCTGGCCACATCGGGTGAGCGGCTGCCCGTGTATCAGGTGGCCACCAACCACACGCGGCAGGAAGGCGAGATCAGTGAACTGGCGCTGCGGTTCCGGCGCGAATATGGCGAGGACTTCGTGGTCTACGCGGCCTACGACGGCATCATGATGCTGCAGCATGCCTTCCGTCATGTGGGTTCAAGCGATCCGGTCCAGGTGGCCGCCCGGCTCAGTGGCGCGATCTTCCGCGGGTTCAATGGTCCGGTGTCGATGCGCGCGGACGACCATCAGCTGCAGAAAGGCGTGTACATCTCCCGTTGGCAGAAGTTGGAGGGTCCGCGCGAGCACACCGCCGAGGGCACGGGACACGCCTTTGTGCCGGTGGATTTCATGCCGGCCAGCGAGATTGCCCGCGACCCCACGTGCCAGATGCTTCGCCCCTGAGCGCGGCTAGCCTGCTATTGTTGTGTGAGCGCACAGTCACCTGTGCGATAGGGGCTAGGGCAATCCCTGAGTTCAAGCTTACAGGCAGCGGGTACGCTGGGGTTTTCGCCCACCCTGGAGACTATTCATGCGCTTTGCACTCAAAACCATCGCTGTCGCATCCCTGGCCCTGAGCCTGTCTTCTGCCTTCGCCCAGAAGGGCGAGACGGTCAAGATCGCCCTGATCGATCCGCAGACCGGATTGATGGGGCCTCTGGGGCTCAACCAGATGCGAAGCTGGCAGTACTTTGCTGACAAGTTCACTGCCAGCAACCCGGCCGGTGTGAAGTTCGAGATCGTGGCTTTCGACAACAAGCTCAGCCCGGCCGAGAGTCTGAATGCCTTCAAGGCGGCGCTGGACCAAGGCGTGCGTTACATCGCCCAGGGCAATGGCTCATCGGTGGCGGGTGCGCTGATCGAGGCCGTCAACAAGCACAACGAACGCAACCCCGGCAAGGAGGTGGTGTTCCTGAACTACGCCGCGGTGGACCCTGACTTCACCAACAGCAAGTGCAGCTACTGGCACTTCCGCTTTGACGCCGACACGTCCATGAAGATGGAGGCGCTGACCACCTACATGAAGGACCAGAAGGACGTCCAGAAGGTCTACCTGCTGAACCAGAACTACTCGCACGGCCAGCAGGTGGCCAAGTTCGCCAAGGAGAACCTGGCCCGCAAGCGCCCCGACGTGAAGATCGTGGGCGAGGACCTGCACCCGCTGGCCCAGGTGCGTGACTTTGCGCCCTACATTGCCAAGATCAAGGCTTCGGGCGCCGACACCGTGATCACCGGCAACTGGGGTTCGGATCTGGCCCTGCTGATCAAGGCGGCCAACGAGGGCGGCTATACCGGCAAGTTCTACACCTACTACACCGGCGTGACGGGGACCCCGACGGCTCTGGGCACGGGTGGCGAGGGCCGCGTCTTCCAGGTGGCCTATTCCCACTACAACATGGGTGGCCAGATGGGTCAGTGGATGGCCGAGTTCAAGACCAAGTACAAGGACGACATGTTCACCGGCGCGATTCCGTCGGCCTTCAACGTGCTGTCCACCGCCATGGCCAAAGTCAAGTCGACCGATCCTGTGAAGGTGGCCGCCGCCATGGAGGGCCTGAAGGTCAACAACTACAACGGCGAAGTCGAGATGCGCAAGACCGATCACCAGCTGCAGCAGCCGCTGTACCTGACGGTCTGGCAGAAGGCTGACCAGAAGTATCCCTACAGCCCTGAAAACACCGGCATGACGCTGGCGCCGGTCAAGGAGTTCCCGTCCTTCGTGGCCAGCACCCCGACCAGCTGCCAGATGAAGCGTCCTGGCTGACCGGTTCGCGTCGCCAGCTGCCGGACGGTCCATGTCGCCGTCCCGGCAGGCGGGTAACCTCGGCGGTTGCCCGACTTCCCTTGAAAGTCATTGGTGCGGGTCAGCAATGTGCTGACCCGCCGGTTCACTGCGCAAAGGCCGGATCCCATGTCCCTGGAGTTCGTCATCATCTCCATGCTCAACGGCGTCAGCTACGGGCTGCTGCTGTTCATGCTGAGTTCGGGGCTGACCCTCATCTTCAGCATGATGGGCGTGCTCAATTTCGCTCACGCCAGCTTCTACATGGTGGGTGCCTACATCGGCTACACCATGACCGATCTGGTCGGATTCTGGCCGGCCCTGGTGATCGCACCGCTGATGGTTGGCGCACTCGGTGCCCTGTTTGAGCGCGCCAGCCTGCGCAAGGTGCACAAGTTCGGCCATGTGCCGGAGTTGCTGGTCACCTTCGGCCTGTCCTACATCGTGCTGGAACTCGTGCAGCTGATCTGGGGGCGAACAGCGGTGGACTTTCCTCCACCGGAGGTCCTGCGCGGACCGGCGTTCACGCTGGTGCATCACGCCAACGACAGTCTGAGCATGGTCTGGGGCGCGGCCGGCCAGGCGGTCTGCAGCGCTGAAGGCGTCATCTGCTCGCCCTTTCCGGCCACACGTGGGTTCATGATGCTGGTGGCGGTGCTGATGCTGGTGTCGCTATGGCTGTTGCTGACACGCACCCGCATCGGTCTGGTGATCCAGGCAGCGCTGACGCACCCCGAAATGGTGGAGAGCCTGGGACACAACGTGCCACGGGTGTTCATGCTGGTCTTCGGTGCCGGTACAGCGCTTGCCGGGCTGGCGGGCGTCATCGGGGGCAGTACCTTCGTGACCGAGCCGGCCATGGCCGCCACGGTGGGTTCGGTCATCTTCGTGGTGGTGGTGGTCGGTGGCATGGGCTCACTCTCCGGCGCCTTCCTGGCCTCCCTGCTCATCGGTGTGATCCAGACCTTTGCCGTGGGCATCGACTACTCGTTCATCAGCTTCGTGCAGCAACTGGGCATCGAGCCCAGCGCCGCGATGCTCGAGAACTCGGTGCTCAAGCTGACCCTGTCCCAAGTGGCGCCCATCCTGCCGTACCTGTTCCTGGTGCTGATCCTGATCTTCCGGCCCAAGGGGCTGCTGGGCACCCGCGAAGGCTGATGAACATGTCCAAGACCCATTACGAATTCAAACCCTGGAACGTCGGCCGCTGGATCATCTGGTCGCTGTTCGCCCTGGTGCTGCTGGTGGCGCCCAAGCTGTTCACCAGCAGCCTGTCGGTGACCATGCTCACCCAGATGGGCATCGCCATCATTGCCTGCCTGTCCTACAACATCCTGCTGGGGCAGGGCGGCATGCTCAGCTTCGGCCATGCGGTGTACACCGGTCTGGGCTCCTACATGGCGATCCATGCCCTCAACGCGGTGTCCAGTGGCTCGATGCCGATTCCCGTCAGCCTCATTCCGCTGGTGGGTGGCGTCGCCGGGCTGTTCTTCGCCATCCTGTTCGGTTACGTCACGACCAAGAAAGCTGGCACACCGTTTGCCATGATCACGCTGGGCATGGCCGAGCTGGTGTTCGCGATGTCGCTGATGTTCTCCGAGTTCTTCGGCGGTGAGGCGGGCGTGTCGGGCAACCGGGTCGCGGGTGATCCCTTCATGGGCATCACCTTCGGTCCGCCCATCCAGGTGTATTACCTGATCGCCATCTACACCTTCGTGTGTGTGGCACTGATGTACGCCTTCACCCGCACACCCCTGGGCCGCATCCTCAACGCGGTTCGCGACAACCCGGAGCGGGTGGAGTTCATCGGCTACAACACGCAGATCGTTCGCTACCTGGCCTTCATGATCGCCGGCTTCTTTGCCGGAATCTCGGGCGGGCTGGCCGCGATCAACTTCGAGATCGTCACGGCCGAGGTGGTCGGCGCAGCCCGTTCGGGTGGCTACCTGCTGTTCACCTTCCTGGGTGGTGCCACCTTCTTCTTCGGACCGATCATCGGTGGCGTGCTGATGGTGCTGGCGTCGGTGCTGCTGTCCGAGTTGACCAAGGCCTGGCTGTTGTACCTGGGCCTGATCTTCCTGTTCATGGTGATGTACGCCCCCGGGGGCATCGCCAGCCTGATCATGATGAACCTGCGCGTGGCGTCCTTCGGCCGGCTGCGCGAGATCTGGGTGTCCTACCTGGCGCTGGGCGTGACCGCTCTCGTCATTCTGTTGGGGGCAGGCGCCATGGTCGAGATGATCTACCACCTCAAGCTGGACGCCGCCATGGGTGACACGGTCCGGTATCTGGGCATGGAGCTCAATGCCAAAGCCGCCAGCAGCTGGTTCGGTGCCGTCTTCGTCACGCTCACCGGACTGGGCATCTTTGAATTGGCCCGGCGTGAGTACTCACGCCAGTGGGCGGCCATCCAGACCGACATCGAGAAAGAAATCAAGCGCCGGGAGACGCAATGAGCAGCGCCGCATCCACCGCAGAGACCGACCGTTTCGAGCAGTCCATGACCCACGTCCACGCCGGGGGCTACGCCCTGGAGCTGCGTGACCTGCGCAAGAGCTTCGGCAAGACCGAGATCATCCGTGGCGCCAACCTGGCGGTTCGGGCCGGCGAACGGGTCGCCATCATCGGCCCCAACGGCGCCGGCAAGTCCACGCTGTTCAACCTCATCTCGGGGCGGTTTGCGCCGACCAGTGGCGAGGTGCTGCTCAACGGTACCCGCATCGACGGCAAGAAGCCCTTCGAGATCAACCGCCTGGGCCTCTCGCGCAGCTTCCAGATCACCAACATCTTTCCCAAGCTCAGCGTCTTCGAGAACCTGCGCTGTGGGGTCCTCTGGAGCCTGGGTTACCGCTACACGCTGTTCCGCTTCCTGGCCGATCTGGACGACGCCAACAACCGTGCGGAAGAGCTCATGCACATGATCCGGCTGGAGAAGAAGCGCGATACCCTGGCCATGAACCTGACCTATGCCGAGCAGCGGGCGCTGGAGATCGGCATCACCATCGCGGGTGGGGCCAATGTGATCCTGCTGGACGAGCCGACGGCCGGCATGAGCAAGAGCGAGACCAGCCGCTTCATCGACCTTATCCGCGAGGTGACGGTTGGCAAGACGCTGCTGACGGTGGAGCATGACATGGGCGTCGTGTTCGGTCTGGCCGACAAGATTGCCGTCGTGGTCTATGGCGAAGTGATTGCCTTCGACACCCCCGAGGCCGTACGGGCCAATCCGAAGGTGCAGGAGGCCTACCTGGGATCGGTGCTGGCCGATGAGCAGGCCGCAGCGGTCGGACATTGAAGGAGGCCACATGCTGAAGATCGAAAACCTCCACGCCTATTACGGCAAAAGCCATGTCCTTCATGGTGTGAGCATGGGTGTCGGTGAGGGTGAAATCGTGGCCCTGCTGGGGCGCAACGGTTCTGGCCGGTCGACCACCGCCAAGGCCATCATGGGCCTGGTTGAGTGTGACGGCACCATCGAATGGAAGGGGCAACCTGTCCGCGGCAAGAAGCCGTTCGAGATTGCGCACCTGGGCATTGGTTACGTGCCCGAGAACCGCGACATCTTCCCCAAGCTCACGGTGCACCAGAACCTGCTGTTGGGCCAGAAGGGCAAAGGCAAGGGTGCGCGCTGGAGCTTCGAGGACATGTACGCCATGTTTCCGCGTCTGAAGGAGCGTGAGCACACCGAGGCAGGCGTGCTCTCTGGTGGCGAGCAGCAGATGCTGACCCTGTGCCGCACCCTCATGGGCGACCCCGATCTGATCATCATTGACGAGCCGACCGAGGGCCTGGCGCCCAAGATCGTGGAGCTGGTGGGCGAGTATCTGCAGAAGCTCAAGGCCCGCGGGATTTCGGTGCTGCTGATCGAGCAGAAGCTGACCATCGCCATGAACATTTCGGATCGGGCGCTGGTCATGGGCCATGGCAGCATCGTGTTTGAAGGTACGCCGGATACCCTGCGCGCCGACCCCTACACCCGCAAGGAATGGCTGGAGGTCTGAACGCCCCCCGCGCCGCCTTCGGCGTCACCCCCCACTGGGGGGCGGTGCCTGTGGCCTGGCAGAGCCAGTTCCACGGCACCTCTGACCCTGCCCGTGCGCCGATGACTCTCATGCGACAAGTGGCCCTTGCCGCATCGCACAAGTTTTCTAAAATCGCACGACCGTTCGTTTTTCGGACTGTTTCCCCCTATCACACAGAGGAGATCTCATGACCGCTGAGTACCAGGTCCACGGCGACGTGGCCGTCATCACGCTGAACAACCCGCCGGTCAACGGTCTGGGTCTGTCCACCCGCCAGGCCATCGTCGACGGTCTGGAGAAGGCAGAAAACGACCCGGCCGTCAAGGCGATCGTGCTCACCGGTGCAGGCAAGGCCTTCTCCGGCGGGGCCGACATCCGTGAATTCGGGACGCCCAAGGCGATTCAGGAGCCGAATCTGCTGAGCGTCATCAGCCGGGTGGAGAACACCACCAAGCCCGTCATCGCGGCCGTGCACAGCGTGTGCATGGGCGGTGGGCTGGAGCTGGCGCTGGGCGCGCACTACCGCATCGCGGCACCCGGTTGCAATGTCGCACTGCCCGAAGTCAAGCTGGGTCTGATCCCCGGCGCCGGTGGCACGCAGCGCCTGCCGCGCGTGCTGGGTGTCGAAGCCGCGTTGAACATGATTGTCAGCGGCGAGCCGGTCAAGAGCGAGATGCTGGCGATGCTGCCCGGGCAGAAGCTGTTCGACAAGCTGGCCGCCTCGCCCGAGTCGCTGGCCGAAGAAGCCTTGGCGCTGGCGCGCGAGATGGCCGCCAAGCACGCGGACGGTTCGGCCTTTCCGCTGGTGCGCAACCTGCCGTGCAAGCACAAGGACGGGGACGCCTACTTCCAGTTCGCTCGCAACATGGTCAAGGGCATGAGCAAGAACTTCCCGGCCCCTGCCAAGTGCGTGGACGCCGTGGAAGCCGCGACCAAGAAGAAGTTCGCCGACGGCATGGCCTTCGAGCGCGAAATCTTCATCAACCTGATGTGGACGTCCGAGTGCCGCTCTCTGCGACACCTGTTCACCGCCGAGCGCGCCGCCAGCAAGATCCCCGATGTGCCGGAAGACACGCCGCAGCGCAAGATCGAAAAGGTCGCCGTGATCGGTGCCGGCACCATGGGTGGCGGCATCAGCATGAACTTCCTCAATGCCGGCATTCCGGTGACCATCCTGGAGATGAAGCAGGAGGCACTGGACCGCGGCGTGGGCGTCATGCGTGGCAACTACGAGGCCCAGGTCAAGAAAGGCAAGCTCAAGCAGGACAAGCTTGACCAGCGCATGGGCCTGTTGAGCACGACGCTGAAGTACGAAGACATTGCCGATGCCGATCTGGTGATCGAGGCGGTGTTCGAAGACATGGGCGTCAAGGAAACCGTGTTCAAGAAGCTGGACGAGGTGATGAAGCCCGGGGCTATCCTGGCGTCCAACACCTCGACGCTGGACGTCAACAAGATTGCGAACTTCACCAAGCGTCCGCAGGACGTGGTGGGCCTGCATTTCTTCAGCCCGGCCAACGTCATGAAGCTGCTGGAGGTGGTGCGTGGTGACGCGACGGCCAAGGACGTGATGGCCACGGTGATGACCATCTCCAAGAAGATCAAGAAGGTCGCCGTCGTCTCCGGCGTGTGCGATGGCTTCATTGGCAACCGCATGATCGAGCAGTACGGCCGCCAGGGCGGCTTCCTGCTCGACGAAGGCTGCACCCCGGAGCAGGTGGACAAGGCGATCGAGAAGTTCGGCTTTGCCATGGGTCCGTTCCGCATGGGCGACTTGGCGGGTAATGACATCGGCTGGGCCATCCGCAAGCGCCGCTATGTCGAGAAGCCAGACATGAAGTACAGCAAGACCGCCGACCTGCTGTGCGAGAAGGGCCGCTTCGGCCAGAAGGTGGGCAAGGGCTGGTACGACTACGTGCCCGGCAAGCGCGACGCCATCCCGAACGCCGAGGTGGTTCAGATGATCGAGGAGCACCGCAAGGCCCTGGGCATCACGCCGCGCAAGATCTCCGATGAAGAGATCGTGCAGCGCCTGGTGTTCAGCCTGGTCAACGAGGCCGCACACATCCTGGAAGAGGGCATCGCCAACAAGGCCAGCGACATCGACGTGGTCTACATCTTCGGCTACGGCTTCCCGGTGCACCGCGGCGGCCCGCTGAACTACGCCAACGAGGTCGGTCTGTTCAACGTGGTCCAGGCCATGAAGCGCTTCGCCAAGAACCCGCTGGACGACGCTCAGTTCTGGCAGCCGGCGCCTCTGCTGGCCCGCCTGGCCGCCGAAGGCAAGACCTTCTGATGACCGCACGCACCAAGATTTGAGGAATTCATCATGACCAACGCCGTCATCGTTTCCACCGCCCGCACGCCCCTGACCAAGAGCTGGAAGGGTGCCTTCAACATGACCCATGGCGCCACGCTTGGCGGCCATGCGGTGCAGCACGCCGTTCAGCGCGCCGGCATCGACGCCGCCGAAGTCGAGGACGTGATCATGGGCTGCGCCAACCCCGAAGGCGCGACCGGTGCCAACATCGCGCGCCAGATCGCGCTCAAGGCCGGCCTGCCCATCACCGTCTCGGGCATGACCGTCAACCGCTTCTGTTCCTCCGGGCTGCAGACCATCGCCCTGGCCGCCCAGCGCATCATCGCCGGTGAAGGCTCGGTGTATGTGGCCGGTGGTGTGGAAAGCATCTCCTGCGTGCAGCAGGAAATGAACCAGCACATGCTCAAGGACTTGGCGCTCGAGAAACAGAAGCCCGAGATCTACTGGAACATGCTGCAGACCGCCGAACAGGTGGCCAAGCGCTACAACATTGGCCGTGACGCCATGGACGAGTACGGCGCCGCCAGCCAGCAGAAGGCCGCCGCCGCGCTGGAAGCCGGCCTGTTCAAGGCCGAGATCGCGCCCATCACCGTGACCGCCGGCGTGGCAGACAAGGTCATGGGCCTGATGACCAAGCAGGTGACAGTCGAGAACGACGAAGGCATCCGCCCCGGCACCACGTTCGACGCCATCCACGGTCTGCGCTCGGCACTGCCCGGTGGCTTGGTGTCGGCCGGCAACGCCAGCCAGTTCAGCGACGGCGCTGGTGCCTGCGTGCTGATGGATGAAACCCTGGCCGAGAAGAAGGGTCTGCAGCCGCTGGGCCGTTTCCTGGGCTTTGCCGTCGCCGGTTGCGAACCCGATGAGATGGGTATTGGCCCGGTGTTCGCCATTCCCAAGGTGCTCTCGCGCCTGGGCCTGAAGATGAGCGACATCGACCTGTGGGAGCTCAATGAAGCCTTTGCGGTGCAGGTGATTTACTGCCGCGACAAGCTGGGCATCCCGGCCGACCGCCTGAACGTCAACGGTGGCGCCATCGCCGTGGGTCATCCCTACGGTGTGTCGGGCCAGCGCCTGACCGGCCATGCCCTGATCGAAGGCAAGCGCCGCGGCGCCAAGCGCGTGTGCGTGACGATGTGCATCGGCGGCGGCATGGGTGCTGCCGGGGTGTTCGAGGTCCTGTAATCACGTCGTCCGAGGGGCGGCCGCTGCCGCCCCTTTTTCTTTCCGGAGCCGATATGAGCGTGCGCCCCACCGTTGACTTCCTGCTCTACGACTGGCTGTCGGTGGACAGCCTGAACCAGCGTGAACGTTTTGCCGACCACAGCCGTGAGACGTTCGACGCGGTACTCGACACCTGCGAGCGCATCGCGCGCGAAAAGTACGCGCCCTTCAACCGGCTGGTGGACACGCAGGAGCCGCATTTCGACGGTGAGAAGGTGATCCTGCCGCAGGCCACGCACGATGCGCAGAAGGCCTATGCCGACAGCGGCATGCTCAGTGCCGCGCAGGACTACGAGATTGGCGGCATGCAGTTGCCGTACTCAGTGGAGGCGGCCGCCAACGCCTTCTTCGCCATGGCCTCGGTGTCCATTGGCAGCGGCATGCTCACCACCGGCAACGCCAACCTGCTGATGGCGCATGGCACCGACATGCAGAAGCGCGTGTTCGCGCTCAACGAGTTCAATGGCCGCTTCTCCGGTACCATGTGTCTCTCGGAGCCGCAGGCGGGCTCATCGCTGAGCGATGTGGCGACGCGCGCCGTACCCGATGGGGCCGATTCCGAGGCCGACCCGCTGGGTCCACGTTATCGCCTCAAGGGCAACAAGATGTGGATTTCGGCTGGCGAGCACGAGCTGACCGAAAACATCGTCCACCTGGTGCTGGCCAAGATTCCCGGACCGGATGGCAAGCCGGTACCGGGCGTCAAGGGCATCTCGCTGTTCATCGTGCCCAAGAAGCTGGTCGACACCGATGGTCAACTGACCGGCGAGCGCAACGATGTGGCGCTGGCAGGCCTCAACCACAAATGCGGCTGGCGCGGCACCACCAACACGCTGCTGAACTTCGGCGAAGGCAAGTACCCCGTTCGTGGGGACGCCGGAGCCATCGGCTACCTCGTGGGCCGTCCGGGCGAAGGCCTCAAATGCATGTTCCACATGATGAACGAGGCGCGCATCGGCGTGGGTATGGCCGCCACCATGCTGGGCATGGCCGGCTATCACGCCAGCCTGGACTATGCAAAGAACCGGCCGCAGGGTCGACCCATGGGGCCGGCTGGCAAGGACCCGGCCCAGCCGCAGGTGCGCATCATCGAGCACGCCGACGTCAAGCGCATGCTGCTGGCCCAGAAGAGCTACGCCGAAGGGGCGCTGGCGCTGGAGCTCTATTGTGCGCGCCTGGTGGACGAACAGCACACCGGCGCGCCGGAGGCGGCGGACGATGCTCGCCTGCTGCTGGAGGTGCTGACGCCGATTGCCAAAAGCTGGCCGAGCGAGTGGTGCCTGGAAGCCAATTCCCTGGCGATCCAGGTGCACGGTGGCTACGGCTACACGCGCGACTTTCCGGTGGAGCAGTACTGGCGTGACAACCGCCTGAACATGATCCACGAGGGCACGCACGGCATCCAGGGCATGGACCTGCTGGGCCGCAAGGTGCTGATGGAGAACGGCAAGGGCCTTCAGTTGCTGGCCGACCGTATCAATGCCACCATCCAGCGGGCGATTCAGGTGCCTGAACTGGCCGCCCATGCCAACGCGCTGGGCAAGGCCCTGCAGGATGTGGGTGCCGCGACCAAGGCGGCCTGGGCCACCGGCAACCCGACCGATGCGCTGGCCAATGCCGTGCCTTACCTTCAGGCATTCGGTCACACAGTGCTGGCCTGGATCTGGCTGGATGTGGCGCTGGCCGCGCAGGCACAACCCGACAGCCACGCCCGTACCGGCCGTTTGGCCGCCATGCGTTTCTTCTTCCACTACGAACTGCCCAAGATCGGCGCCTGGCTGCAGGTGGTGCGCGATCGCGACCTGACTTGCGCCAGCCTGCCCGAAGACGCTTTCTGAACACCATTCACAAGGAGACAACCATGACCCGCACCATCCAGCAATTGTTCGACCTCAAGGGCCGTACGGCGCTCGTCACCGGCGGCTCGCGCGGCCTGGGCCTGCAAATGGCCCACGCCCTGGGCGAAGCCGGCGCGCGCGTGCTCATCAGCTCGCGCAAGGCCGAGGACCTGGAGCAGGCCACCGCCGAACTGCAGGCCGCCGGCATCGACGCCCGCTGGATCGCGGCCGACTGCCAGCACGAAGACCAGATTCGCCAGCTGGCCAGCGAATCGATGGAGCGCCTGGGTGACATTGACATTCTGGTCAACAACGCCGGTGCGGCCTGGGGTGCGCCGGCCGAGGACCATCCGCTGGACGCCTGGGACAAGGTCATGAACCTGAATGTGCGCAGCTACTTCCTGCTCAGCCAGCTGGTGGCCAAGGCCAGCATGATTCCGCGCCGCAAGGGCAGCATCATCAACACCGCATCCATCGCCGGCCTGGGCGGCAACCCGCCCGGCATGAAGACGATTGCCTACAACACCTCCAAGGGCGCGGTGATCAACTTCACGCGGGCGCTGGCGGCCGAGTGGGGTGCGCACGGCATCCGTGTCAACGCCATCTGCCCGGGCTTCTTCCCCAGCAAGATGACGCAGGGTACCCTCAAGGCCATGGGTGAGGAGAAGCTGGCGGCCCACGCGCCGCTGGGCCGTCTGGGCGATGACGAAGACCTCAAGGGTCTGGCACTGCTCTATGCTTCCGATGCCGGCAAACACATCACCGGCCAGTGGCTGGCGGTCGACGGTGGGGTTTCCATCGTGACTGGCGGCTGAACGGGCCACGGATATATCGTTCGCGCATGAAATTCCAGGTCCACATCCCCTTTGTCGAGCACCTCGGCTTCGAGTTGCAGCAGTTCGAAGGCGGGCAGGCACAGATCACTTTCAACCCGCGCCCCGAGCACGAGAACTCGTTCAACGTCGTCCATGGCGGTGCCAGCATGACGCTGCTGGACGTGGTCATGGCCCACGCGGCCCGTTCGGTGGAGCCTTCCATGGGCTGCGTGACGATCGAGATGAAGACCAGTTTCATGCGGGCCGCCAAGGGCCCGCTGGTGGCGCATGGCAGCTTGCTGCATCGCACCGCCACCATGGCCTTCACCGAAGGCCGCATCGTGGATGCCGAGGGCAAGCTGTGCGCGCACGCCACCGGCACCTTCAAGTACGTGCCGCGTCTGCCGGTGGGCAAGTCCACCCAGGCGCTGAACACCCTCAAGACCGACTGAACAGATATTTCACGGAGACACGCTATGCCCGCCAACCGCCAGATCCTGCTCGACAACCGCCCCCAGGGCGAAGCCACCGCGAACAACTTCAAGCTCGTCACGACCGACACGCCGGCCTTGGCCGACGGACAGGTGCTGGTGAAGCACCACTACCTCAGCCTTGACCCCTACATGCGCGGCCGCATGAACGACAGCAAGAGCTACGCGGCCTCGCAGCCGCTGGGCGAGGTCATGATTGGCGGTACCGTGGGTGAGGTCGTCGAGTCGAAGCACCCCAAATATCAGGCCGGTGACCAGGTGGTCGGCATGGGCGGCTGGCAGGAATACAGCGTGGTGGATGCCAATCAACCGGGCGCACTGCGCAAGGTCGACACCACCCATGTGCCACTGTCCTACTACCTCGGTGCCGTAGGCATGCCTGGTGTCACGGCCTGGTATGGCCTGGTCCGCATCATCGAGCCCAAGGAAGGCGAGACCGTGGTCATCAGTGCCGCCACCGGTGCGGTGGGCAGTGCGTTCGCGGCACTGGCAAAGGCGCGAGGCTGTCGCGTGGTGGGCATCGCCGGCGGTCCGGACAAGTGCAAGTACGCGGTGGAAGAGCTGGGTTACGACGCCTGTATCGACTATCGCCAGCATAAAGATATGTACTCGCTGGCCAAGGCGCTCAAGGAAGTGGCCCCCAAGGGTATCGACGGCTACTTCGAGAACGTCGGCGGCATGATCCTCGACGCGGTGCTGCTGCGCATTAACGCCTTCGGTCGCATTGCCGTCTGCGGCATGATTGCCGGCTACGACGGCCAGCCGCTGCCGCTGGCCAACCCGGCGCTGATCCTGATCAACCGGCTCAAGGTGCAAGGTTTCATCGTCAGCGAACACATGGAAGACTGGCCGCAGGCGCTGACCGAACTGGGCACCCTGGTGGCCCAGGGCAAGTTGCGTCCGCGCGAGACCATTTCGCAGGGCATCGAATCCGCCCCTGAGGCGTTCCTGGGCCTGCTCAAGGGCAAGAACTTCGGCAAGCAGCTTGTCAAGCTGATCTGATGCGGTGATTCGCCGTTCTCTGCCGCAGGGAGTTCGACATGGCTGACCTGATCCTTCACCACTATCCGATGTCGCCCTTTGCCGAGAAGGCTCGGCTCATGCTGGGCTTCAAGGGGCTGTCCTGGCGAAGTGTCTTCATTCCCAGTGTGATGCCCAAGCCGGATGTGGTGGCCTTGACCGGTGGCTACCGGCGCACCCCGCTTCTGCAGATCGGGGCGGACATTTACTGCGACACCGCTCTGATCGCCGAGGTGCTGGAACACCATCGTCCCGAGCCGGCGCTGTTCCCCGCCCATCTCAAAGGCCTGGCGCGCGTGGTCTCGCAGTGGGCCGATACCAGCCTGTTCTGGGCGTCGATGGCGTACAGCTTGAGTCCCAAAGGGGCTGCCGCCTTGTTTGCCAGTCAGCCACCGGAAGCGGCACAGGCGTTCGCCGCAGACCGCGGTGCCATGAGCAGCGGCATGAACCGCTTGCGTCCCGGGGACGCGGCCGGTGCCTATCGCAGCTACCTGCGCCGCCTGGCCCACATGCTGCATGATCAGCCCTACCTGCTGGGTGAGCAACCCTGTGTCGCCGACTTTGCCGCCTATCACCCTTTGTGGTTCACACGCCGCATGGTGCCTGCCATGTCGGGCATCCTGGAGGCAACCCCCGAGGTGCTGGCCTGGCTGGACCGCATGCACACCCTGGGTCATGGGTCGGCTCAGCGGCTGAGTTCCACAGAGGCGATCGCCGTGGCGGCTGCAGCCACGCCGGAGCCTGTGGCGGGCGAGCATTTCCAGGACGACCACGGCATTGCGCTGGGCAGCCGTGTCACGGTGGCCGCGGAGAGCTTTGGCACCGAGCCCAGCGAAGGCATCCTGGTGGCTGCCACGCGGACGCGCTACACGATTGCACGGGAAGATGAGCGGGCCGGGAGGGTGCATGTGCACTTCCCTCGCATCGGCTATGTCCTCAAGGAAGTGCGCGTTTGACCGGTACCACCCGCTTCCCTGAGCAGGCGGCGTTGTCCTGGCGCTGCTTGCCGTTTGATGCGCTTTCGGCGTCATCGCTGTACCGCCTGCTGCGGCTGCGCTCCGAGGTGTTCGTGGTGGAACAGGCCTGCCTGTTTCTGGACATGGACGACGTCGACCCGCACTGTCTGCACGTGCTGGGAGAGCAGGTCTCTCCGGGCGCTCAACCGTCGCTGCGGGCCGCCACGCGGTTGGTGCCGCCCGGTATCGCTTTCCAGGAAGCCAGCATCGGTCGTGTCGTCACGGCACCATCTGCCCGTGGTGGCGGGCTGGGCCACGTGCTGATGAGCGAGTCCGTGCGGCTCCTGTTGTCCCTGTGGGGGCCACAGCCCATCCGCATCGGTGCACAGGCTCACCTTGAACACTTCTACCGGCAGCACGGCTTCGAACCGGCCGGCCGGTCCTATGTCGAAGACGGCATCCCGCACATCGAGATGTTGCGTCACTGATTTGCATCACCAGGAGACTCCATCATGATCACGGAATTCAAAGGCAAGACCGCCGTTCTGACCGGCGCTGGCTCGGGCTTTGGCCTCGAATGTGCGCGCATCGGTGCACGGCTGGGCATGAATCTGGTGCTGGTGGACGTTCAGCAGGATGCGCTGGACAGGGCGCAGGCCGAGATGGAGGCCGCTGACGTGGCGGTGCTGGCTCGCAAGGTGGATGTGTCCGATGCCGGGCAGATGGAATCCCTGGCCGCGGCGGTCGAGCAGCGTTTCGGTGCCCCCCACTTCGTCTTCAACAACGCGGGCGTGGGATCCGGTGGACTGATCTGGGAAAACTCGGTGCGCGACTGGGAATGGGTGCTGGGTGTCAATGTCTGGGGTGTGATCCACGGGGTGCGGCTGTTCACGCCCATGATGCTGGCGGCCGCCAAGGCCGATCCGGCCTATCGGGGCCACATCGTCAACACCGCCAGCATGGCGGGCTTGCTCACACCGCCCAACATGGGTGTGTACAACGTGAGCAAGCACGCCGTGGTCAGTCTCACCGAGACGCTTTACCAGGACCTGCGTCTGGTCACTGACCAGGTCAGCGCCAGTGTCCTCTGCCCGTACTTTGTGTCCACGGGCATCAGCCAGAGCCACCGCAACCGGCCGGCGGAACTGGCCGATGAGAAGCCGACGCAGAGCCAGTTGATTGGTCAGGCCATGACCGACAAGGCGGTCACGTCCGGTAAGGTCACGGCCGCGGAAGTGGCGCAGAAGGTCTTTGATGCCATGACCACTGACCGCTTCTACATCTTCAGCCATCCCAAGGCCTTGGGCAACGCGCGTTCTCGATTCGATGCCATCTGTGCGGCAGAGAATCCGCCCGATCCATTTGTCGAGCGCCCTGAGATCGGCATAGCCTTGAGAGCTCAGCTGCGAGCCTGAACTTGCGGTCAGCGGCGGGGTTCACCCGCGTGGGCGCTCTTCCAGGCGGCGGGCAGCCAGTCGTACAGCGGCGAGGGCTCGCGTTGCAGACGCTGCCCCTGCAAGGGATTGCCAAAGACAGGCAGGGTTTGGGAGAGGTCGACATAGGCCAGCTGGCGCATCCATTCGATGTTGATGCCTCCGCCAGGTGCCGGCCTTGATGTGATGAGGGCCAGCATTCGGCCGGCCTCTTCGCTCCCGGCGACCTCCGCCTCGCGGTACAGCCTCAGGGCCTCGCCGTAGTTGGCGGGAGCCCCTTCGCCCCGGTGCGCGCGCCTGGCCTCCAGCAGGAGTCGTTTGGCCTTCTCGGCCGTGGCCGCTGGCGGCGACTGATCCCGTGCCAGTATCTCTCGCACGGTTTCAGCGTTGCCCGCGGCCACGGCGGAGCGCGGTGCCGCACGCTGGAACTGGCGAAGCGCCTCAGGCCACTGCCTCATGGCGGCCAGTTCCAGTCCCGTTTCTATCAGGGCGTGGGGGTCGCCGGCGTTGGCGGCTTTGAGCAGCTGGTCACGGAAGGGCAAGGTCACCGTCGGAGCGGCGCCAGGTCCTGCGCCTGTAGCCATCTCGATTGGCGCCATCCGGTAGTCCGCCAGCCAGGCCAGGTACAGGGCACGTGGTGAGTCCGCCTTCTTCAGCTGCTCGATCCAGGGTCTGGCGGCTGCGGGATTGGGCGGTGACGCGCAACCATCAATCTCGCAAAGGGCCAGGCCAGCCGCAGCCAGGGGATGCCCCAGTTCATGGGCCCGCTGAAACCACTGGCGAGCTTGCGGGGCATTCTGCTGAACGCCGGCACCATGAAAGTAGATCAGGCCCAGCCACCACGCGGCCTCGGCGGCAGATCTGCGCCGCTGTGGGTTGGCTTTGCTCCCTTTGGGGGCCGCCTCACCACGTGCCACCTGCGCTTTGAGCCGCTCCACCTCCGCCGTGACCCATGGGTCAGCCAGGGGCGAGACGCGCAATGGCTCGGCCTTCTCCCTTGAGACCTGAATGGGGCTGGCCATCGGTACATCAAGCTTCAGCCCCGGGTCGCTGGACGGCGGGATCGTCATGCCGTCCATGACCGGTGCAGGGATCCGCAGCGGCTCCTGAGAGGTCAGCTCCGTGGCCTGCAGTTGCAGGGAGCCGACCGACAGGATCAGGAGGGCCGTCCGGCAACGCGGCAGCATCTTCATGACCGCCCCATGCATCAGCGCGCCGGGGCACGTCGGGGCATCACACGCCACCGGATGCTCTGCTCGGCAAAGCCCTGGGTGCCAGCCGCCTGACGGAAGGCTTCACGGACGGATGACATCCCGGTCATGCCGACGACGGGGCGCAATCCCGGGCCTTGCAGGCTGTCGGGCAGCTTGGTCATCAGATCGCTGTCCGTCGCAAAGCAGGCCACCGATTCCTCGCCCGGCATCCCTGCATCCAGAACGAAGCCGGGGTTGGGCACCATCCAGTCAGGGATGCGAACCGCCTGCTGCGCGGACACCTGTGAGCTGCTGTTGATCGGGTTGGGCAGGAGCCTCATCAGGCCACCTTGTGACTGCTCCATGAAGCAATACAGGTGGGCGCTTCTGGATACCGTCGCGGAGAGGAAGATCTGTGTGCCCTGCTCGAACACGGATTTGTCCGCGACCAGGTTCTCGACCTGGACATCCAGGCGCAAGGGATCCGGGTCGGCACCCAGCGGGGCGCCCAGCGGAGCGGCGGTGACCTGCCCATCGTGGACGGTGGGCACTGGAGGCTGTGTCGAATCAGGCAGCCATCCCACGCGGATGAATTGCCCGTCTTCTCCCAGCGTGACGTAGTGGCGCAGTGCGCGTTCGTAGGTGGCGAAGTTGAGCTCACCGGTCACGACCATCCCCTGATCCGCCTGATATTTGGCCAATGCAGAGCGAACCGTGGGGTGGGTAATGGGCAGATCCCTGGTCTGCGCGTTCAGGTAGCCACTGCTGGTCAGGGATTTCTTGACCAGGGCCTGATGGACGTTGGTGCTGCCCTCGTCGTACCAGTCGCGCAACTGGCGCTGGAATCCCGGGTGCGTCTGGTCCAGCGTCAGGCATTGCCAGTAGGGAACCCGAGCCCATTTGCCGGCCAGCTCGATCATGGCAAGCTCGATCAGGGTGCGCATGGCCGCGCCGGAACCTTGGGTGTAGTCACGCCCCACGTTGAACTGCCACCCGTAGTCGGAAATCCGGCCCGCCAGGTCCAGACCCTGGCCGCCGGTGCCCACAATGACTTCATTGGCTGAGTCCAATCCCGGAATGAGTGTCCGTGTCCGGAAATCGCCCAGGTGCAGTTCCATCCCGATGATGGTGGCATTTCGGTTCTGGCTGTAGCCGGTCTCCAGTCGGGACGCGGAGGTGCCGACGTCAAATCGGTTGTTGATGACGTTCTGGTCCACAAACGACACGGCCCCAGACACATAGAGCGCTGGTCGTTGAAGCTGGATCTGGTTGCTGTTGAGCAGCAAGGTCGTCAGGTTCTGCACGGTGTCCTGGCGTGCAATGTCGACTTCGAAGTCGACGTAACGGAAGGCATTGCTCAGGCGCGACATCTGCGAGATGGCTGTGACGATCATGTCTTTGGTCGCCACCGGCACACGGCCTGAGAAGTCGGGTATCTGCTTGCTGGTGATCAGCGTGGTTGGAATCTGGGCATCCCGAAAGAGTCGGTCCATGCACATCAGTGAGTCCGAGAAGCTCGACAGCGACCGCATGGGCCGCTGCGTCGGCCGGTCCGCCATGTGTGCATAGGACTGGAAAGGGGCATCCTTGCGGGCATCCATCGGCGTGGAGCAACCGGCAATCAGAAAGACAACACCCAACAGCGACGCTGTCAGGCGGGTCCACTTTCCCGGTGCGACGCTCAGTTCTTGATGACGATGTTTCATGATGCCCTCGGTTCTTGTTGTGCGCTCAGCGGCAGACGTTGACCAGGTCGCCGCGCAGGACCACCACCTGGTCTTTCTGTCCAGGGCCGTACCGGCCACCCAGCGAATCCGACGTCGTGGTCGTGGTTCCTACTTCCTGTACGCAGGTCTTGCGAAGTCCCTGGCTGGTGGTCGTCGTGACCACATCGTTGTCAGTGATGATGCTGCCGTCGTCGGCGGATGCGGAATAGGCTTTCGCGGTGAACCGGCTGACACGTGCCCGCATCCACGCCGGCATGTCGATGACGTGGTTAAGGTGTTCGGACTTTGATGCATCGGGCAGAGGCGTGGATACATAGGAGACAGGCTTGGACAGGACGATGATGTCTTCGCCCGGTGCGGCTGGTATCCCCAGTGCAGGCGCCATGAGAAGCGCCAAGAAAAATACGCGGAACGTCAATGCACTTGAATGTGTGTTCATGCCTCGACTCCTGGTGTGAAGAAAAAGGGACAGCATCCTGTGCGCAGACATGGATGCTGTCCCAGGGTCAGTCGCGCTGAATCACTTGCAGGCAATGCAGCCGTTGTTGGTGGCCAGGTTCTGGACCGCCTTGGAGTTGGCACCAGCCTTGTTGAACACCACCGAACCTGCCAACGAAGTTGTCTGCATGGACATTGCAGCAATGTTGACCTTGCCGACGTTGGAGGACAGGTTCTGGCTGGCATAGGCGTTGTTGCCGTCAGCCTTGTTGGTCACCGCCGAGCCAAATGCCGTGGTGGTCTGGTTCGACGGTGCTGTCACGAGCACGTTGCCCGAGTTGCTGGAAACGTTCTGTTGTGCGTTGCCACCGTTGTAACCCTCGTTGCCGAAAGTCGAGAAGGTGGCGGAAACGGTTTGTACCGAAGCGCCCTTGATGTCAATTTGGGGGCAGGTGTCGCAGGGAGCGTTCGGTTGCGGCTGGGGATTCTGGCCCCAGTTGAACGCGAAGGCAGAAGAGGCAGCGGTCGCGAGAGCGATGATGGCAAGCTTTTTCATGATGGTTTCCTCAAGAAGTTGGTCCACGTTTCCCGGCGGCCTGGAGGATTCCAGGTCTGCCAGCCTGTCGACGTCGACCGATCGCGTTTCACTGGGGTTTTGCGATCTGCCGTCGTCTGGGATCGCAGTGTGAAGATGTGTTCCGTGACGGCCAATGACGCTCCGTGGGTACTACAGGGATACGATTCAAATTGGAGTAAAAAAGGTTACACGGTGAATCTGCCCCATCCATGGTCGGATCTGACTGCTATCTTTTTTGAATCCATTACCCAAAAAGAACTATGTAGTAACAAAATGTATCGAATGTAAAAAATAGAAAGTTGCACAAGAAAATGCCTGTATCTGTATCAAATTCGCATCTCCCGTTGGCGGTGTTTTGACTTCAATTAACGTTTAAGTGTTCACTTGCCAGGCCGTGGAGAGGTTTTGTGACGCAAGTCCACAAAACTTCAGTGGGGGGTTGTAAAGGCGGGCAACTGCCGGGAGGACACATGAACACGTTGACCCACGATGACCTTGTCGTTACCGGCACCAGTCGGAATGCTCCTGCGCAGATTCCGGTGTCCGGCGGGCAGAGCTGGCAGGGTCCTGCCTCGGTGTGGCCCGATTTCCTGGTGGGACAACCGGACCAGCCCGTCCGGGTCCTGCTCGTCGACGACGATCCGCACATTCGCCATGTGATTGCCCAGGAGCTGCTGGCCGACAAGCGCATTCACCTGGTGGCGCAGGCCGGGGGGTTCAAGGAAGGCCGGCGTCGTGTGGCGCAGCAGGATTTCGATGTGCTGCTCGTTGACCTGAACCTGGGCGATGGCAGCGGCTTCGAGTTGATCGAGCAGGTCAAGAGTCTTCGCCCCATGGCAGAGGTGGTGGTGATTTCGGCCATCGAGGACGAAAGGCACGCCCTGCACGCGTTTGAGCTGGGTGCGACTGGCTACCTGATCAAGAACTCCTGGTTCGGCAGCTTCTCTCAGGCGGTTCTGCAGGTGGTCAACGGAGGCGCATCTATCACGCCCAATCTCGCCAGGCGCCTGTTGCACAGACTGGAAGGGCGCCCCTCGGATGAGCCCGCGCGCACTTCCAAGGAGCGCCTCTCGGACCGAGAGCGAGAGGTCTTGCGCATGGTGGCTGCGGGTTACACCAGTGGCGAGATCGGGGTGCGCCTGGACATCAGCATGCAGACCGTCAACGCGCATGTGCGCAACATTTATCGGAAGCTGCGTGTGCGAACGCGGGCACAGGCGGTCAGCTGCGCGACCGAGCGTGGACTGATCTGATCAGGCCGGCTCCGGGCCACCGAGAAGCCCATGTTTGATCGTTTCACTGTCGGTCATCGGGTGCTCCAGCTGCTGGTGCTGGCCCTGCTGTTGCTGGTCTTGGCCGATCTCGCGTTCCGGCATCTGCCATTGCAGAGCAGTCCCTTGCAAGTGCGCTGGATGGCCATCAGCCCGGGCTTGCTGGTGGCGGTGGTGTTGACCTTTGCCGCACTGGCGGCCACGTTTCTGCTTCCAGGCTCCCGGGACCAGCAGACGATCGGACTCACGGCGGCAGACGGCATGTTCGCCGCGGTGGTGATGCTGGGATTCGTGTGGGTCCTCACCGAGCTGTGGATTGAGCTGGAGCCAGCCAGCCGGGTTGCCCGCCACATGGCTTACCAGATCTACCAGGCGATCCTGGCTGGTATCACGTTCCTGTTGCTGACGGCTGCTGGCAGGAAGTCCTGGCCGGATTGGGGGCTGTGGCTGCTGCAGTGGTGTGGGGGAGCCGTCCTGCTGGCGACCCACTTTCTTCCGGCTACCCCCCAGACCTGGGTTTGGTTGGTGTGGCAGGCGGGCAATGTGTTGCTGTCCTCGACCCTCTTTCTGCTGGCGGCGCTGGCCTTGGCGAAGGCTTCCAGCGTCCGGGCGTGGCTGCCCTTGCTCGCCGGTCTTGTGGGCTTGGGCATCGTGATGGAGGACCTGGTGGCCACGCCGGCAGAGGCGTTGGCGCCCACCTTGATTCATCAGGTGTTTGCCGGGCTGTTGACGCTGGTGTGGATGATTGCCTCGGGTCGCATGGAGCTCAGTGGTCGTCTGGCTCGCTTGCGGCGTCCCCTCTCGGATGCCTCTGTGATTGCTCAGCAGTTTGCCCACTCCGGCCTCTACGGGTATGGGCACACCCCCAGTGAGCACGACTCCGGTCAGGCCGTCAATCTGGAGCGGCAACGGATTGCTCAGGAGTTGCATGATGGCGTGGGATCGCAGATGGTGGCGATCCTTGCGGGACTGGACAAGGACGATCCCAGGGAGTCGGACCTGGCATCGTCCCTCGAGCAGTGCCTGTTGGAAGTGAAGATCCTGGTTGATGCGATCGACGACGCGGATGAGCACGTGATCGACGCGCTGGGTCGGCTTCGCTACCGTGTTCAGCCTTCGCTGGACCGGCTGGGCATCGTCCTGCAGTGGAACGTTCCCCTGGACGGGCCGCTGAACACGGTTCGCCGTGAGCGAAGCCGGCAGGTGCTCCGTGTGGCCCAGGAAGCCCTGGCCAACGCCATGCGCCATTCCGGCGCCACGACCATTCGGCTGAGTTGCGGCCTTGATGCCACCGACAGGGCGCTGGTCCTCGAAGTCCGCGACGACGGGCATGGCATGAGCACCCTGACCACACAGTCGTCCTCGGGAAAGGGTATCACGGGCATGCGCCGCCGGGCCGCAGCGATTGGTGGGGTGCTGGAATTCGAGTCTGCGCCGGGCGGCGGAACCCGGGTCCGGCTGACCGTCCCTCTCGGTGTCGCCAGCACCATGTGACGGGCCCCTTGGCTGGCAGGAGGTCAAGGTCGGCGGGTATGGCAAACTCGCCGGCTTTCGTCAGTCAGGGGTCTCAGGGGCCCCCGTTTAGCCATGCAGAAGATCATTTCCCAGATCGCCCAGGAAATCCGGGTTCAGGAGCGCCAGGTGCTGGCCGCTGTCGAGTTGCTGGATGGAGGCGCAACGGTGCCTTTCATTGCCCGCTACCGCAAGGAGGTGACGGGAGGACTGGACGACACCCAACTGCGCGAGCTGGAGTACCGGCTGGGTTACCTGCGCGAGCTGGAGGACCGCCGGGGTGCGATTCTCAAGGCGATTGACGAGCAGGGCAAACTGACCGACGCCCTGCGTCTGGCCATCGCCAATGCGCCGACCAAGCAGGAGCTGGAGGACATCTACCTGCCCTTCAAGCAGAAGCGCCGCACCAAGGGGCAGATCGCCCGGGAATTTGGCATCGAGCCGCTGGCCGACAAGCTGTTTGCCGATCCGACGCTGGACCCGCTGGCCGAAGCGGCCGCTTTCACCCGGCCGCCCGAGGTGCTGGACGACGGCAAGCCCGGCGCGGACTTCTCGACGCCTCAGGCGGTGCTGGACGGTGTGCGCGACATCCTGAGCGAGCGATGGGCCGAGGATCCGGCGCTGGTCCAAAGCCTGCGTGAGTGGCTGTGGGCCGAGGGCCTGCTCAAGAGCACGCGCGTGGCGACCAAGGACGAGAACAACCCCGACGTCGCCAAGTTCCGCGACTATTTTGAATACGACGAGCCCATTGGCCGCGTGCCCTCGCACCGGGCGCTGGCCGTGTTCCGCGGCCGGGCGCTGGAGATTCTGGACGTGAAGCTGGTGCAGCCGGTGGAGCCCGAGCCGGGCAAACCGTCGCTGGCCGAAGGCCGGATCGCGGTGCACCTGGGCTGGAGCCACCAGGGCCGCAAGGCGGACGATCTGATCCGCAAGTGCGTGGCCTGGACCTGGCGCGTGAAGCTGAGCCTGTCCACCGAGCGCGACCTGTTCGCCCGCCTGCGAGAGCGCGCCGAGGCGGTGGCGATCAAGGTGTTTGCCGACAACCTGCGCGACCTGCTGCTGGCCGCGCCCGCCGGCCAGAAGGCGGTGATGGGCCTGGACCCGGGCATCCGTACCGGGGTGAAGGTGGCCGTGGTGGACGCGACCGGCAAGCTGGTGGCGACGAACACCGTCTACCCGCATGAGCCGCGCCGCGACTGGGACGGTGCGCTGCACACGCTGGCGCTGCTGTGTCGCCAGCACGGCGTGCAGCTGATCGCGATTGGGAACGGTACCGCCAGCCGCGAGACCGACAAGCTGGCCGGTGACCTGATCAAGATGCTGGCCAAGGCCGGGATGGAAGGCGTGCAGAAGGTGGTGGTGAGCGAGGCGGGTGCCTCGGTCTATTCCGCCAGCGAGTTCGCGGCGCAGGAGATGCCGGACGTGGACGTGAGCCTGCGCGGCGCGGCGTCGATTGCCCGCCGCCTGCAGGACCCGCTGGCCGAGCTGGTGAAGATCGACCCCAAGAGCATTGGGGTGGGGCAGTACCAGCACGATGTGAACCAGACCGAGCTGGCCCGCACCCTGGACGCGGTCGTGGAAGACTGCGTCAACGGTGTGGGGGTGGACCTGAACACGGCCAGCGTGCCGCTGCTCACGCGCGTGTCGGGCCTGTCGGGTTCGGTGGCCAAGGCGGTGGTGCGCTGGCGCGAGGCAAACGGTGCGTTCAGGAACCGCCAGCAATTGCTGGAAGTGAGCGGTCTGGGTGCCAAGACCTTCGAACTGGCGGCCGGCTTCCTGCGCATCCGTGACGGAGACAACCCGCTGGACATGACCGGCGTGCACCCGGAAACCTACCCGGTGGTGGAGCAGATTATCGAAAAGACCGGCCAGCCGGTTCAGTCCCTGATGGGCCGTGCCGACATGCTCAAGACCCTGCGGCCCGAGCTGTTTGCCAACGAGAAGTTCGGCGTCATCACGGTCAAGGACATCCTGGGCGAGCTGGAGAAACCGGGCCGCGACCCGCGTCCGGACTTCCAGGTGGCGCGTTTCAATGAGGGCGTGGATGACATCGCTGACTTGCGCGAAGGCATGGTTCTGGAGGGAACGGTATCCAACGTCGCGCAATTTGGTGCTTTTGTGGACCTGGGCGTGCACCAGGACGGGCTGATCCACGTCAGTCAGCTGAGTCACAAGTTCGTGAACGACGCGCGCGAGGTGGTGAAGACCGGCGACATCGTCAAGGTCAAGGTGATGGAGGTGGACGTGTCGCGCAAGCGCATCAGCCTGACCATGAAGCTGGACGCCGCTCCGGCCCGCCGGGACGGGCCGCGCGACAACCGATACGAGCCGGCCCGCGGCGCGCCCAGGCATAGCCAAGGAGGCAACCGGCAGACGGAGCCCAGTTCAGCGATGGCCTCGGCCTTCGCCAAGCTGCAGTCGCTCAGGAAAGGCTGACGACGCAAACAGGGATATCCCTGTCTCAAGTCAGTGTCTGCGTTGCCGATGCTCAGTATGATGACTGACACATGTTCTGACATCCGGACCTGAGGCCCATGCAACTCGAAGCCCTTCTCAATTACCCGCGCGCTTTGCCCGCCATGCCGCGAGCGGTCTCGGACCTGCTGTCCGAGATGAACAAGGAGGATCCGAGTCCCAAGCGGGTGTCGGAGCTCATTGCACGCGACCCGGCACTGACGACCCGGGTCCTGCGTCTGTCCAATTCGGCCTTTTTCCGTGTCAGCCGCAAGATTGGCAACGTGGACGAGGCCGTGGCCATGCTCGGCATGACGCATGTGCGCTCACTGGTCATGGCGGCGGCCCTGGGCTCCAGCTTCAAGGGTGTGCCTGGCATCGATCTCAAGCAGTTCTGGCGTTACAGCCTGCGCACGGCAGAGATTGCCAAATCCCTGGCGGGTACGCTGTACCAGAATCAGGGCAATGCCTTCACCGCCGGGCTGATCCATGCCATTGGCATCCTGATCATGCACATTGCCATGCCGGACGAAATGGCGCCCATCGACATGGGGACGCCCGCCCTGGACCTCAACCGTGCCCGCGCCGAGCTCATGGTGTTCGACTACTGCTATGCCGATGTGGGTGCCGGCATGGCCGAGCGCTGGCAGTTCCCCGCAGAGACGGTGAGTGCCCTGCGGCATCAGATCAAGCCCTTTGAAGGCGAGACCTATGATGCCCTGGGCGGTGTGATCCATCTGGCGTCCTGGCGAGCCCGGGCCGAGGAAATCCAGCTCGATGAACAGGGACTGGCCGCCACCTTCCCCGACATGGTGGGCCTGACGTTGGGTCTGGACCTCGACAGTGTGCTGGGCAAGGACCCGGAAGACTGGGAGTTCAGTCAGGCCCTGGGTGCCTTTCTGGATTGAGCACAAAGCATTCAAGATCCTGCCGGGAATGACGATGTACAGCACAGGGGTAAGTTGACAGACCCATTCATCATCGCCGCGAGGTTTCCATGACGCCCATTCACAAACTCCTGAAGCAGCCGAACGCCCTCCCGTCGGCGCCCAAGGTGGTGCGCAAGCTCATCGAGACCTTCGACCAGGAAGAGGTCGACATGCTGAAGGTGGCGGAGTACATCGAGGCGGACCCCGTGCTGACCGCCAAACTCCTGAAGCTGGCCAATTCGGCCTTCTTCGGACTCACGCGTTCGGTCTCGGATGCCCGGGGTGCCATCAATGTGCTCGGACTGATCAAGGTCAGGGCACTGGTGATCGCGGCCGCGCTGGATGACAGTTTCCATGCGGTGGGCGGTATCAACCTCAACCAGTTCTGGCGCTACAGCCTCAACACCGCCAACCTGTCCCGTTACCTGGCTTTGCCCATCCGGCTGGACGAGAGTGCCTCGTTCACCGCCGGTCTGGTGCATGCGATCGGCGAGCTGGTCATGCATGTGGCCATGCCCGAACCCATGCTGGAGCTCAACCGCAGCATTCCCTTGCTCGATCTCAAGCGGGCCCGTGCCCAACGGGGGGTGTTCGGCTACTCGTACGCCGAGGTGGGGGCTGCCTTGGCCAGGGAGTGGAAGTTCCCCAGAAACATGGTGGATGCGATCGAGCATCAGATCGCCCCATTCGACAACGATGTCTATGAGCCGATTGCCGGCGTGATCCACATCGCCTCCTGGCGTGCCCGCGCCGAAGAGCTTTCGCTGGGCAGTCAGGCGCTGATCAGCTCGTATCCCGATCCGGTGGGTCTGGTGCTGGGCATCGATCCCGATACCGTGATCGGTGAAGACATTCCCGCACTCACGCGGATCGGCGAGGAAGACGGCGCCTGAGGTGCGTCCGGCTGCGTCACAATCGCAGCCCATGCAAGCGCTTCGCCTTTTTGCGGGCCCCAAGGCCCGCCAGCACATCAGGGATCATGGTCTGGTGCCAGGTCACGTTGGTACCGTGCCCGGCGCGGCCGGAGGACCCAAGGGGCTGATCCTCGGCCCGCTGGACCGCTTCCTGTTTGGGGACTGGCTGATGCGTTCGGATCAGCCCATCGACCTGATCGGTGCATCGATCGGTGCCTGGCGCGTGGCCACCGCGTGCCTGCATGACCCCGTGGAAGCACTGAGCCGGCTGGAGCGCGAGTACATCGGTCAGCGCTATGAGTTGCCCCCCGGACAGAAACGGCTGACCGCCGATCAGATCAGTGCCGGGTTTGCGGCCAACCTGCAGCGCTTCTATGGTGGGCGCGTGGACGAAGTGCTCGGTCACTCCCGCTATCGCCTGCATGTGGTCACCTCGCGGGGGCGCCGTCTGCTGTCCAGGGACGGCCGGTGGCGGACCCCGGCAGGCTATCTGGGTGCCTATGTGGCCAATGCCTTCAGCCGGGCGGCATTGGGCGGATGGCTGGAGCGCGTGGTGTTTTCCACGCAAAGCGCCGCCGGTGCCGTTGCGGAGTTGCCGTTTGATACGGCCGATCTTCACACCCGTCAGGTGGGGCTGCATGCCGGCAATTTCATGCAGGCCTTGCAGGCCAGTTGTTCGATCCCCTTCGTGCTGCGCCCGGTGGCCGACATCCCTGATGCGCCCCGGGGCGTTTACTGGGATGGTGGCATCACCGACTACCACCTGCACCTGCGTTATCGGCACCGCGTGGACGCACCGATCGTGCTCTATCCGCACTTCCAGAAGGCGGTGGTGCCTGGCTGGCTTGACAAGGCCTGGCGCAACCGCCACCGGTCGTCATCGGCGCTGGACTGGATGCTGGTGCTCGCACCCGACACCGACTGGGTCCGCAGTCTGCCCAACGGCAAGCTGCCTGATCGCACCGATTTCAACCGCTACGGGATGGATGTCGGCGCGCGATCGCGCGTGTGGCATGTGGCTGTGTCAGAGGCGGTGCGCCTGGCCGACGAATGGGCGCAATGGCTGGAGCGACCGGACCCGGACCGCATCGAGCCCTTGTGATGCCTTGCGGTTGACCGCGGCCGCAAAAAAAGCCGCACCCCATGACGGGGTGCGGCTGAAGACAAAAAGACCAGCACGACAAAGTGGCGTGCGCGCCGGCCTTTCCGCACATCAACCGATGCGATGGCCCAGTGTCACTTGCTGCTGACGTACTCGGCCACCGCCGCCATCTCCAGCTCGGTCATCTTTTCCACCACCGTGTGCATGACCGCGTTGTCGTTGGTGCGTTCGCGCTTGTTGAACGACTTGAGCTGGTTGTGGATATAGCCCGAGAACTGGGTGGCCAGACGCGGCAGGTTGGCCGCGCCTTCGCCGTTCGTGCCGTGACAGCTCACGCAGGCAGGCACGCCGCTGAACTTGTTGCCGTTGTGGTAGATGTAGCGACCCATGCCGGCCAGTTGGGGATCCTTGGCCTCTTCACGCGGCAGGGACATCTTCTCGTAGTACTTGCCCAAGGCCAGCATTTCGTCGGGGGTGAGCTTGGCCACCATCTCCGACATGGCTGTGCTCTTGCGCTTGCCGGTCTTGAACGCGTCCAGCTGCTTGGCAATGTACTCGGCGTGCTGGCCGGCCAGACGCGGGAAGAGTTCGCTGGTGGATTCGCCATTGGCGCCATGACACAGGAAGCAGGATCCACCGGCGATCTTCTTGGCCCGGGCCTCGTCGGCCTGCGCGTGGACGGAGCCGGCGAAAAGCCCCGCGACCGACAGCGCGACCACCTGGAACAGCCTGGTGTGCTCAGGTTTCATTGCATAACCTCATACTGATATTTGGAGCCGGAAAAACCCCGGCCGGGGCCGGGGTGGTGCGTCATGCCAGGGTATCGGCCCAGATGTTGCGGGCCCAGGCCAGTGCATAGCGGCCTTCCAGTTCGCTGGCTGCCGACGACACACCGCCGGAACCCGGTACGGTCAGCATCGTCTTCTTCTCGGCGTCGTAGCGGTGCACGCTGGCCACGTGCACCACGTCTTCGTCGGTGACGAAGCTGTAGCAGGTGTTGGCGTAGATCGGCAGGGCCGGCGGCTCCTTGCCCTGCAGCAGCGATACCACGGCAGCGGCACAGGTCTTGCCGTGCTGGTTGGCCATGTGGCCCGATTTGGGCATGCCCGGGGCAATCTGGATGGCGTCGCCCAGCACGTGGATGTTCTTGGCCGCCTTGGACTCGAAGGTCAGGAAGTCCACCTCACACCAGCGCTTGTTGGCGGTCGCCAGGCCGGTCTTGACGGCGATGTCACCGGCCCGCATGGCCGGCACCACGTTGGCCACCGCGGCCTTGAAGTCGTCGTTGAACTCGAACTTCAGGGTGTTGGTGGCCGCGTCCACGTCGGTGACCCGGTGCTTGGGACGGTATTCGATGATGCCCTTGTAATGTTCATCCCAGGCCTTCATGAACAGGCCCTTCTTCGACTGGATGTCGTCGTTCGCGTCGAAGATCACGACCTTGCTTTTAGGCTTGGCCTTCTTGAAGTAGTTGGCCACCATGCAGGCGCGCTCATAGGGGCCGGGCGGGCAGCGGTAGGGGGCCAGAGGGATCGACAGGGCATAGACTCCACCGTCCGGCATGGCTTCAAGCTGCTTGCGCAGGGCCACGGTCTGGGCGCCAGCCTTCCAGGCGTGGAGCACCTTGTCCTTGGCCGCCTGGCTGGCCATGCCGGGCAGGGTCTCCCACATGAAGTCGATACCCGGCGAGACGATCAGGCGGTCGTAGGGCAGCTCTCCCCCGCTGGCCAGCTTGACCATCCGCTTCTCGGGGTCGATGGAGGCCACCATGTCGCGCACCAGCTTGACGCCGTGGCGCTTGGCCAGGTTGTCATAGGGGGTCGTGATATCCGCAATGGTCTTGCTGCCCTGGATGACCAGGTTGGAGATCGGGCAGGAGATGAAGGAGGGGTTCGGCTCGACCAGGGTCACGTCGATGCCGTAGTTGGAGAACATGCGCACATACTTGGCAGCGGTGGCGCCTGCATAGCCGCCGCCGACCACCACCACCTTGGCACCGCTGCCACCGGCGGCACATCCACCAAGAAGACCAAGACCGGCGACCGCAGAGCCGGCACCAAGCGTTTGAACAAACTGACGACGTTGCATGACGGGTCTCCTCATTGTTTCTTCTGGGCGGCGAAGTAGGCAGAGATCTGCGCCAGCTGCTCGTCGGTGTAGCCCTTGGACAGCTGGTGCATGATCGTGGCCGGCTTGCGACCGTTCTTGAAATCCAGCAGCTTCTGCAGCATTTCATCCTTGTCCTTGCCCGCGAGGGCTTCCATGCCCTGCAGGGCTCGGCCTTCCGTGCCATGGCAGTTGGCGCAGGCAGCGGCCCACACGCGCACCTGGTTGACCTCGGCTTGCGCCCACAGGGCGGCGGTGCCCAAGGCGCCGGCCACCAGCCATTTTTTCGTTCTCTTCATCTTCATCTCCGGATCTGTGATTGTGGAAGGACGGGGAGTGCCGCCATCAAAAACTGTAGCAGATGCGGTCTGCCACCCATCAATCAGCAATTGCTGATGCTTTGATGTATGTCAGATCGATGCTAGCAGTGGACGACAGGCTAGCCCAACGGGGCAAACCCCTAGCGGCATAGGGCCCGGTTTCCTCTCCTCTGTCAGTCACCGGTCAGGCTGCCCCTTCATGCACTTCAGGTGTGTCCACCGGGTAGCGCATGTCAGCAAATCCGAAGAATCAGGGTTTACACTAATCTATATATAGGCATTCAATCATATAGTTGATTGACCGAAATCAAGGCTTGTCCGGAGGCGGGATTGAACGAACCACAGTCTGTGTACGACTCGCTGGCGCGCTACTTCAGCGTGCTGGGTGAACCGGCGCGGCTGCGGATCCTTCACGCCCTGTGCCGGCAGGAGCGTTGCGTCAGCGAGATCCTGCGCGTGACGGGTCTGGCCCAGGCCAATGTCTCGCGTCATCTGGGACTCATGTACCAAGCGGGGCTGGTGTCGCGGCGCCGGGAAGGCACCCAGGTGTTCTACCGGGTCAGCAGTCCGGTGTACCTGGACCTGTGCCGGACGGTGCTCTCGCAGGTGTCGACCCCGGCAGACCATGATTTCGGCGATCCCTCTGTACCCACGGCTAACGACCCCTTCATCGGCCATCACAAGGAAGAAACAAGTGTCTAGAGACCTGAGCGACGTCATCGGGCGCGTCCTGCCTGCACCCGAAAACCACCTGAGTGCCGAGCACCTGGAGCAGGCCCGCAAGGCGCGGCGCAGCTTCATGGGCAAGGCTCTGGCCATGGGGGCGGGCGCGGCCGCTTCCGCCACGGCAGCGACCCGTGCGGTGGCCGCCGAGGGCGAGGACGCCATCCTCAAGCTGCCCGAACACACCACGGGCCTGGGCCTGCCGGTGGTCACCGACGGCTACGGCAAGCCCAGCAAATGGGAGGCCAACCTGCAGCGCCGCCAGAGCCCTGGCCTGACCCGGGTCAACCAGGCGTCGGTGAGCTTCACGCCCCTGCAGGGCCTGTTCGGCATCATCACGCCCAGCGGCCTGCACTTCGAGCGCCATCACCAGGGCTGGTGGGACATCGATCCGTCCAAGCACCGCCTCATGGTCAACGGCCTGGTCAAGCGTGAGCGCGTCTTCACCATGGACGACCTGATGCGCCTGCCCAGTGTCTCGCGCATTCACTTCATCGAATGCGGCGCCAACACCGCCACCGAGTGGGGCAACGTGGCGGTGCCCACGGTGCAGTACACCCACGGCATGATCAGCTGCTCGGAATTCACCGGCGTGCTGCTGTCGACCTTGCTGGAAATGTGCGGGATCGACAAGAAGAAAGCCAAATACGTGCTGGCCGAGGGTGCCGACGGTTCCTCGATGACCCGCACCATCGACATCGAGCGTGCCATGGACGACGTGATCGTGGCATGGGGCATGAACGGCGAGATGCTGCGTCCCGAGAACGGCTACCCGTTGCGTCTGGTGGTGCCCGGGATCCAGGGCGTGAGCTGGGTCAAGTACCTGCGCCGCATTGAGGTGGGCGACGAAAAATACGCCACCAAGGATGAGGCCGTCCACTACATCGACCACATGCCCGATGGGACGCACCGCCAGTACACCGGCATACAGGAGTGCAAGTCTGTCATCACCACGCCATCGGCCGGTCAGACCCTGCTGGACAAGGGTTTCTACAACGTCACCGGCCTGGCCTGGTCCGGCCGGGGTGCCATCAAGCGCGTGGACGTGAGCGTGGACGGCGGTCGCAACTGGCGCACCGCCCGCCTGGAAGGCCCGGTCCTGCCCAAGGCCATGACCCGCTTCAACATCGACTGGGTCTGGGATGGCAAGCCCGCCATTCTGCAAAGCCGCGCCATCGACAGCACCGGCTATGTGCAGCCCAAGATCAACCAGCTGCGCGCCGTGCGCGGCACTCGCTCGGTCTATCACCAGAACGCCATCCAGAGCTGGCTGGTTTCCGAAAACGGCGAAGTCTCCAACGTGCAGGTGTACTGATGAACATCGATTTCCGCAACTCCATCCGCGTCGCCGTCGCTGGTCTGGCCCTCACGGCACTGAGCGCATCCGTTCTGGCTCAAAGCAAGCCCTGGCACGACATCGGGCGTGACGCCACGCCGGCCGAAGTCAAGGCCTGGGACATCGATGTCCGTCCGGACTTCAAGGGCCTGCCCGCTGGGGCAGGTTCGGTCCAGCTCGGTGAAGAGGTCTGGATGGCCAAGTGCTCGTCCTGCCATGGCGACTTCGGTGAATCCAACGAGGTCTTCACGCCGATCATCGGCGGCACCACCAAGAAGGACATCGAGACCGGTCGCGTGGCTGCTCTGGTGGAGGGAGCGCCCTCCACGGCGCCACAGAAGACCACGATGATGAAGGTGGCCACGGTTTCGACCCTCTGGGACTACATCAACCGCGCCATGCCGTGGAACGCGCCCAAGTCGCTCAAGGCCGATGAGGTCTACGGCGTGGTGGCCTATCTGCTGAGCCTGGCTGAGGTGGTGCCCGGGGACTTTGTCCTGAGCGACAAGAACATCGCCGAGGTGCAAAAGCGCATGCCCAACCGCAACGGCATGGTCTTCTATGAGCCGATGTGGAAGGTCAACGGCAAGGGCGACGTGCAGAACGTGGCCTGCATGAAAGACTGCCCGACCGAGATGAAGATCCGTTCCTCGCTGCCGGACTTTGCGCGCGATGCGCACGGCAACATCCTGGAGCAGAACCGCGTCATCGGTCCGGTCCGCGGTGCCGACACCACCAAGCCGGCGCCCAAGGGTCCCGTGGGTTCTGCACCCGCGCCCAAGGCGGTCGTCGTGGCGGCTGCCGCCGGTGGGGCGGCCGATGTCAAGGCCAAGCTCGCCAGCAACGCCTGCACGGCCTGCCATGGTGTGACGAACAAGATCGTGGGGCCCGGCTTCAATGAGATCGCGGCCAAGCACAAGGGCAAGACCGATCTGGTGTCGTACCTGGCCGGCAAGATCAAATCGGGCGGCTCGGGTGTCTATGGTGCGGTGCCCATGCCGCCTCAACCCCAGGTCTCCGATGCCGATGCCAAGGCGATCGCCGAGTGGATCGCCGGCGGGGCCAAATGACCCGCGGAGCCGAAGGCAATCTGGCGTTACATCTGGATATCAGTAAGCACTAGTAAACCCCAGTACGATTCTTTTCAAGGAGACCTTAACCTGTGAACATGCTTTTCAAACCCGCTCTGTTGGCCGCTTCTCTGGTCTTCCTGGCTCCCATGTCGCATGCGGTGGATGCCGCAGCGGCCAAGGCGCTGGCCCAGAAGAGCGCCTGCCTGTCGTGCCACGCCGTCGACAAGAAGCTGGTGGGCCCCTCCTACAAGGATGTGGCCGCCAAGCACAAGGGCGAAGCCGGTGCGCTGGACAAGGTCGCTGCCCGCATCAAGAGTGGCGGCTCCGGCATCTACGGTCCGATCCCCATGCCGCCGCAGCCCAACCTCAAGGACGACGAGCTCAAGCTGCTTGCCGGCTGGATCTTGGCCGGCGCGCCGGACAAATAAACTTTCACCCTTTCTCACGCAAGGAGCCTCTCATGAATTCCTCCCGCCGCACCGCCCTGAAGACCACGGGCGCCTTCGCTACCCTGATTTCCCTGGGCCTCGTGACCCAGAGCCAGGCCCAGGCCGCTGTGGACCGTGCCAGCTTCCAGGTCAAGACCGTTGAAGATGCCCTCAAGGCCATCGGTGGCCAGGCCGCTTCCAGCGACCAGGTGACCGTGGTCTCGCCCGACATTGCCGAAAACGGCGCTGTCGTGCCCGTGGGCGCCACCAGCAAGCTGCCCAACACCACCGAGATCTATCTGATCGTCGAGAAGAACCCGACGCCCCTGTCGGCCGCTTTCTTCATTCCTGCGGGCACCGCTGCCGATGTGCAGACCCGCCTGAAGATGGGCCAGAGCACCAACGTCGTCGCTGTGGTCAAGGCCGACGGCAAGCTGTTCTCTGCCACGAAGGAAACCAAAGTGACGCTCGGCGGCTGCGGCGGCTGATCATCTTTGACCTTTCGACAGATACCCCCCAATTTTTCAGAGTTATCAGGAGTCCATCATGGCTGATCCGATGCGCATCCGCGCCGCCGTTGCAGGCGATGAAGTCACCGTCCGCGTGCTGATGTCCCACCCCATGGAGCCCGGCACCCGCAAGGATGCTTCCGGCAACACCATCCCCGCCCATTTCATTCAGGACGTCGAGGCCACCCACAATGGCAAGAGCGTTCTCAAGGCGATGTTCAGCGGCTCGGTGTCGCAGAACCCCTTCCTGTCCTTCAAGTTCAAGGGCGGCGCCAAGGGTGACAAGGTCGCGGTCAAGTGGGTCGACAACAAGGGCGACACCCGCACCGACGAAGCCACGATCGCCTGATCAGGCGCGTGGATTGCACGGCCAGCCACGCAAGTCGCTGGCCGTTTGGTTTTTCATCACAACGAGGAGAGCAACCGATGAAACGACACGTTCTGGCCATGGTCGCGCTGGCGGCGCTGGGGCAGGGATCTGCATGGGCACAGGGTAGTGCTGCAGACGGGATCGCCAAGTACCGCGAGATGCTGCAGGATGGCAACCCGGCTGAACTCTTCGAGATGAAGGGCGAAGAGCTCTGGAAGCAGAAGCGCGGGCCGAAGAATGTGTCGCTGGAGCAGTGTGATCTGGGCAAGGGCCCGGGTGTGCTCAAGGGCGCTTTCGTCGAGATGCCGAGGTACTTCAAGGACACCGGCAAGGTGATGGATCTGGAGACTCGCCTGATTCATTGCATGGTGACCCTTCAGGGTTTCAATGAGGCTGAGCTGTACAAAGCAGCCCCCTCGATTGGCAGGGGCGAGGGCGCCAACCTGGTGGCGATCACCACCTATGTGGCCACCCAGTCCAAGGGCATGCGCTTTGCGCTGCCCTACAACACCGCCGAAGAGAAGACCATGTACGAGGTGGGCAAGCGCCTGTTCTTTCAGCGTGGCGGCCCGCACGACTTCTCCTGCGCATCTTGTCATGGTACGGATGATGGTCGCATCCGGCTGCAGGATTTGCCCAACCTGACCAAGAACCCGGGCGACGGCATCGGCTTTGCAGCCTGGCCTGCCTACCGTGTGTCCAATTCCCAGATGTGGACCATGCAGAAGCGTCTGAATGACTGTTATCGCCAGCAGCGCTTCCCTGAGCCCAAGTTCGGCAGCGATGCAACCATTGCTCTTGGCGTCTACATGGGTGTGAATGCCAAGGGTGCCGAGTCGGCCGTACCCACCATCAAGCGCTGAAGACCACAGGAGAAGAACACATGCAGAAATCCACCATTGCCACCTTGTTGGCCGCCCCGGTGCTGGTCCTTGGCCTGAGCGCCTGCGTTTCCTCCTTGCCCTCGGCCGAGTACGACCGGATCACGGGTGATGTCGTGAAGGCATCCTTTCAGGATAAGGGCATGGCGAAAGTGGATCGCCTGGTGCAGGATGACGCCAACCGCGAATGTGCAGCCGCCCAGGTCGCAGGCAAGCCCATCGACGAAAAGCTGGCCAAGGCGATTGAAGAGGCCGAGATGAAGACCGTGAAGTGGCCCTCGGATGGCAAGTTCCTGGGCGACTGGAAGGAGGGCGAGAAAATTGCCCAGAGCGGACGCGGCCTGACCTGGAGCGACAACGAGAAAACCGTCAACGGCGGCAACTGCTACAACTGCCACCAGATCACCAAGGAGGAAATCTCCTTTGGAAACCTGGGCCCGAGCCTGTACAACTACGGCAAGCTGCGCGGCGTCTCCGACCCGAACAGCCCGGCGTCCAAGGCCATCGTCGAGTACACCTGGGGCAAGATGTGGAATTCGCGGGCCTACAACGCCTGCTCCCAGATGCCTCGGGCTGGCCACAAGGGCATTCTCAATGAGCAGCAGCTCAAGCATGTGATGGCCCTGCTGTTGGACCCGAACTCACCGGTCAACAAGTAAACGGTCATCCGGGCAGGCCTTCGGGCCTGCCCAGGTCCGCCAGGGGGCGGCGCCAGGACTAAAAAAATTTGGCGCAAGTATTAGCAATCAATTGATAAGGAATGTTCATGAGCTTCAGCCGTCGCGAATTCATGCAGGTGCTGGCCGTGGCTGGAGCCACCGGCATGGCGCTGTCCCACCAGGATGTCCTGGCCGCCAAACCGGGCGCCGGCGAGCGTCTGTATGACGTGCCGAAATTCGGCAACGTCAGCTTCCTGCACTTCACCGATTGCCACGCGCAACTCACGCCGATCTACTTCCGTGAACCCAACGTGAACCTGGGCGTGGCAGAAGCCGTGGGCCGTCCCCCGCACATCGTGGGTGAGCACCTGCTCAAGCACTTCGGTTTCAAACCGAACACGCCAGAGGCGCACGCGTTCACCTACCTGAACTTCAGCCAGGCCGCCAAGACCTACGGCAAGGTCGGCGGCTTCGCACACCTGGCCACGCTGGTCAAGCAGCTCAAGGCCAGCCGTCCGCACGCGCTGCTGCTCGATGGCGGCGACACCTGGCAGGGTTCGGCCACATCGCTGTGGACCAATGGTCAGGACATGGTCGACGCCTGCAAGCTGCTGGGTGTCAACATGATGACCCCGCACTGGGAATTCACCTTCGGTGCCAAGCGGGTGCAGGAGGTGGTGGAGAAGGATTTCAAGGGTCACATCGAATTCCTGGCCCAGAACATCAAGACCACCGACTTCGAGGACATGGTCTTCAAGCCTTACGCCATGCGCGAGATGAATGGCGTCAAGGTGGCGGTCATCGGGCAGGCGTTCCCCTACACCCCGATCGCCAACCCGCGCTACATGGTGCCAGACTGGACCTTCGGGATCCAGGACGAGAACATGCAGAAGATGGTGGACCAGGCCCGCAGCGAAGGCGCGCAGGTGGTTGTCGTCCTGTCGCACAACGGCATGGATGTGGACATCAAGATGGCTTCCCGCGTGCGCGGCATCGATGCCGTCCTGGGTGGCCACACCCACGACGGCATGCCGGCACCGGTCATCGTCAAGAACGGCGGCGGCCAGACGCTGGTGACCAACGCCGGCTCCAACAGCAAGTTCCTGGGTGTGCTGGACTTCGATGTGCGCGGTGGCAAGGTCCAGGACTTCCGCTACAAGCTGCTGCCGGTGTTCTCCAACCTGCTGCCCGCCGACAAGGAAATGCAGGCCCTCATCGACAAGGTGCGCGCGCCCTACAAGGACAAGCTCGAAGAAAAGCTGGCGGTCACCGAGGATCTGCTGTATCGCCGCGGCAACTTCAACGGTTCGTGGGATCAGCTGATCTGCGACGCGCTCATGGAGGTCAAGGGTGCCGACATGGCCTTCTCGCCCGGTGTGCGCTGGGGCACGTCACTGCTGCCGGGTGACACCATCACTTACGAACGAATGATGGACCAGATGGCGCTGACCTATCCGGCGACCACGCTCAACGAATTCAGCGGCGCGCAGATCAAGGAGATCATGGAAGATGTCTGCGACAACATCTTCAACCCCGATCCGTATTACCAGCAGGGCGGCGACATGGTGCGCGTCGGTGGCATGACCTACAGCTGCACCCCCAACGCGCCGGCCGGCCAGCGCATCAACAACATGATGCTCAAGGGCAAGCCGATCGAGGCCGACAAGAAGTACAAAGTGGCCGGCTGGGCCTCGGTCCAGGAAGGCGTGCAGGGCGAGCCGATCTGGGACGTGGTCTCGGGCTATCTGCGCAACAAGAAGGTGATCAAGGGCGTGAAAGTCAACACGCCCAAGATCATCGGCATGGAAGGCAACCCTGGCATGGTGGCCTGATTCCGTGACGGGGCAGGTCAGCCATGCCGCCGTTTGATATGCTTGCACGCATTGGCCTGCCTCTTTCTTCCCGATCCCTCCCATGACCCACAAGCTGCTCATCGCCCTTGTCGGCGCCGCCATCCTCGCTGGCTGCGCCAGTTCCAAGCCCTACTGGCACAAGCCAGGTGTCACGTCGGACGATACCTACACCCAGCTGTCGGAGTGCAAGTTCCAGGTAGGGATCAACAAGGTGTCCAAGTCCGATCAGGAGGACCTGGTGGCCCACTGCATGCGTGGCAAAGGGTTCCGCCTGCTGGCCAATCCGGACTGATGTCCTCTCACTGCCCCGCTGATCGGGGCTGAAGCCGTCATGCGACTGACCCAGTGGACCGACTACAGCCTGCGCGTGCTGATGTATTGCGCTGCCTGTCAGGAACGGGTCAAACCGCCGACGGTGGCCGAGATTGCCGAGGCGCATGGCATCTCACGCAGTCATCTGATGAAGATCGTCATGTCGCTGGCCAGCTATGGCTGGCTGGAGACGACCCGCGGACGGGGAGGCGGACTGCGACTGCTCAAGCCCGCCAGTGAGCTGCGTCTGGGCGATGTCGTTCGCCGGACGGAGTCTGACCTGATGCTGGTTGAGTGCTTCGACCCGGCGGGCAACCATTGCAAACTCGACGGGCATTGCCGGCTCAAGGGCGTCTTCAGGGAAGCCATGCAAAGCTACTTCGACACGCTGGATGCTTACACCCTGGCCGACCTGATGGTGCCGCCGACGCTGGCCCGATCTGCTGCGCTGCAACCGATCAGCCTGCAGTTGCCCAAGGTGCGCAAGTCCGTCAAGGCAGGCAAGTCGCTGACGCACTGACCCGTGGTCAGCCTGCGGCGGGTGTGGCCAGGCGCCGAGCCATGCCGGGCGACGAAAGCCACCGGCGTCCGTCGCCATTCACCAGGACGCTCTCTGTGCCCGGTAGCTTGCTCAGCATCTGCGCAGCGGCGTCCGGCCCCAGCAGCATGGCCATCGCTCCCCGGCCATTGACCTGGTTCACGTCGCGGGCCACCATAGCCACCCCCCGGACACCCTGGGCGGGCAGTCCGGTTTCCGGGTTTAGCACGTGATGGAAGTGCCGTCCATCCAGGACGAAATGACGCTCGTAGTCTCCCGAAGAAGCCACCACGCCATCGGTCAGCGACACGGTACCCAGCAAACCCGAAGGGTTCGCAGGGTCACGCAAGCCGATGCGCCAGTCGCGGCCGTCCAGCTGGCCAGTCACCAGCACATCACCCCCGCCATTGATCATCGCACCGTCCAGCCCGTGTGACTTGAGTACTCGCATGCCTGCCTCCAGGATGGGCAGTTTGGCGACACCACCCAGATCGAGCTTCATTCCTCGGCGCATCAACTGTGCCTGGCCTCTCTCGGGATCAGTGTGGAGTTGCCGGTGGTCGACCAGATGGCGCTGTTCCCGCCGCTCTTGAACAGACGGCAGTCGGGGACTGCCGGGCTTGAACGACCATCCGTCATAGGCACCGATGGTGATGTCGAAAAGTCCGCCGCTCTCCCGCGAGAGGGTCAGTGCCTGCTGCAGCACGGCCATGGTCTCCGGAGAAACATCCACCGGGTGCCGACCAGCGGCACGGTGCAGGGCGGCCACCTCGCTGTCATTCCGGTATCGGCTCATCAACCGCTCCAGCCGGGCCATTTCCGACAGTGCGAGATCCGCAGCGCGTGCCGCCAGCTTGCCTTGAGCGACGATGTCGATCTGTGTGCCCAGCAGCGGCCGCGACATGCGAACCGTGCCAGCGCGAGCCATGGCCGGGCCCAGATAGGCCGAAAGAACCAGAAGACCGGCGCCCGCCATACAGCGCCGTCGTGACAGGGGGGCTGCGGTCTGCATGGCGTCCCTTATTGCGACAGGGCCACCATGTGGTCCACCGCGGCCTTGACCTCGTCGTCGCTCAGGCTGGCACCGCCGCCGCGGGCCGGCATCATGCCTTTGGAGCCGGTATAGCCCTCGATGGCGTGCTTGTACAGCGTGTCCTTGCCTTGGGCAATGCGCGGCCCCCAGTCGGCCTTGTCGCCAGGCTTGGGTGCGCCTGCAACGCCAGCGCCATGGCAAAGGGCGCAGGTGCTGCCGTAGACCTTCTTGCCCACAGTGTTTTCGGCGACGGGGGCAGCCGCGGGGGCGGGGGCTGCAGGCGCCGCTGCAGGAGCGGACGCGGCTGCGGGAGCAGCGGCAGGCGCGGCAGATTCCTTTTGTCCGCACGCCGCCAGACCGGCGGTGAGGATCAGGGTCAGAAGAAGTGAAGAGGTTTTCATGGTGGTCATCCTTGTGGTTGGTGGGTCAGCGAACGTGCTCGCTGTGTGGAATGAATTTTAAGATTCATAATAAATGAATCAAATGATCAGGATCAAGGAAGGTGTGCGAAGGGTCAACGTAAAGACGATCGGTCATGGACATGGGGGGTCAGGGCCTGGAGATCCTCTGGCAACCTCTGCCGCAGGCGGGCAGCGGTCATGGTGGATCCACCACGCAGGTTGATGAAGGCTTGTGCCTGTGCCTCGCTCGCGAAGGCCGGCAGGTTGCCCGAACGCATCGGCCCCATCAGGCTGGAGCCGTGCACGAACACCGCCTCGTCGACCTCCAGCCATTGCCCGCTGTCCTGATCGCTGACATAGACGGCCGCGATGTGGCTGGCATGGCGACCCGGTGTGTATCGGGACACCTGCTGCAGGTACTGGAACAGGCTCAAGGGTGAGTCCAGGAACTGCACATCGCCATCCTGAAAAATCACCTGTGCCGCCCAGCGCCGATGGCGCGCGGGGTACATGCCGCAGACCGGACAGCGTGCCTGCGCCGGCACCTCGCGGGGGGCCGTCATCGGGAGCCCGCTGGCCGGGTCGTAGGCATGCGTGGGTGCCACGATGCAGATGTCGTCTCCGGGCACGGTTTGCACATCTGTCCGATTGCGGGTCAGCCACAGGCCGGCCCCTGTCGCCACCAGCGAACTGGCACCCATGCCCAGAAGAAGCCATCGCCTTTGCATGCTCACATCCGCGTGTCGTGCAGTGCGCCGCCGGTGAGATCGACCATCTCGGGCTTGATGTCGGCATACCGGTGAACCTGACCGCCGTGGTTGGACGCAAAGGCCTTGGCATCGGCTTCACTGGCAAAGCTGGCCGCCGTCGGCCCCATGGAGCCCTTGCGTTGGCTGCCCAGCACATACCAGGCCTGCCGTGCATCGATCCAGTGGCCCTTGGGCCGATCCCAGTCGGCCTTGGCCATGTCCTGCACCCAGGCGGCCTTGACCGCACGCACCTGCTCGGGTGCGATCAGTGAGGACAGCAGCTCCACGGTGTCGCAGAACCAGTCGACCTGACGATCCTGAACGTAGTGGATTTGTCCTTTGGGGCCGGGAAAGTCGGCCAGCAACATGCCGTCCAGCGAACAGCTGGTCTGGGGATCGATCTCCAGCGGCGCCTGGCTCTGATGGCCATCGGTATCGCGGCTGCAGCCTGCCAGCGACAGGGTCGACAGGCCAACCAGGCCTGCGCAACCGCAGAGGAAGCGGCGGCGGCCCGCCGAGTGGTTTTGAGACAAGGTCATGGTCTGAATCTCCAGGAAGCCAGTGCCAGGGGGGCGACGATCCAGCCAGCCATGGCCGCCCCCATGAGCCAGGGGTTGCCCAGCGAGGGCGGCACGATGCTGGCCAAGCCATAGAGCCGGCGTACGTCGTCGAGAGAAAACACATTGAGCACGCGGAAGATGTCCGCCGGGTTGAGCAGCAGCAGGTAGGCAAAGCCCTCTCCACCGAAGGCACCGCCACTGGCTACCAGCACCCCCAGCAAGGCCAGGTCGAACACCAGCACCAGCAGGAACCACAGCCCGATCGCCAGACCCGAGGCGCGTGCGCGGTCTTTTGCCAGCACGGACAGCAGCATGGCCAGGCTCAGGAAGGCCAGGCCCAGCAGGACCGAGCTGAGCACGAACCCCAGGTAGTGGAAAAGGCCGGCGGTGCTGAAGCGCTGGTACAGCAGCACCGCCACGATGGCGAAGCCTGCGACGGTGGAGAGCGTCAGGGCAGCAGCGAGACCCGCGTACTTGCCCAGCAGGAGCTCCAGGCGGGTGATGGGCAAGGACAGCAGCAGGTCCAGCGAACCGCGCTCTCGCTCACCCACGACGGCATCGAAACCCAGCAGCAGGGCAATCATCGGAATCAGGTAGATCACCAGACTCACCAGGCTGGCAATCGTCAGCTCAATGGATCGCGGTCCGATCTGGCCTTGTGCGGCGGAGCCGAAGTAGGTGATCAACAGCGAGAACACGGTGAACACCAGCGCCACCGCGAGCACCCAGCGGTTGCGCAGGCGGTCGCGAAACTCCTTGGTGGCCAGGGCCCAGATCTGGCGCGGTTGCAGCCAGCGGTTCATGGCGTCTCCCTCAGTTCGAAATACACGTCTTCCAGGGTGGGTTCCAGCACCTGGAGGTCGCTCGGACCCGCTGCAGCCAGCTGCTGCAGTACGGGCATCTTCTGCTCACGCGGGCAATCGATGCGAAGCACGTGGTCCTCGGTCTGCGCAACCACGAGTCCCGGCTGAGCGGCCAGTGCGGCGGCGATTCGATGGCGAACCGACTCGTCGCCGCGGGCCAGGAACACCACCGGCATGCGGGTGCGTTCGCGCAGTTCGGCCACGGTGCCCTCGGCGCGCAAGGTGCCGCTGGCCAGCAGGGCCAGACGGTCCACCCGCTGCTGCAGCTCGGCCAGGATGTGCGAGCTGATCACGATGGTCACGCCCTGTTGCCGGAGCTGGTCGAGCTGATCGTAGAACTGCCGGATGGCTGAAGGGTCCAGGCCGGTGGTGGGCTCGTCCAGCAGCAGCAGCCGGGGGGCGCCCAGCAGCGCCTGTGCAAACCCCAGACGCTGGCGCATCCCCTTGGAATACTCCCGAACCGCACGGTGCGCGGAGTTGGCCAGACCCACCCGGTCCAGCAGCTCGCCACATTGCGACAGCGGTGCGCCCTTGAGGCGTGCAAAAAAGCGCAGTGTCTCCAGACCCGACAGGTTGTCGTAGAGCACCAGGTTTTCGGGCAGGTAGCCGATGGACTGGCGGGCGCGCCGGAAGTCCCGGCCACCAACCTGAATGCCGTCGACCGTGATTCGCCCGGCGGTTGGGTCGATCAGACCCAGCACCAGTTTGAACAGGGTGCTCTTGCCGGCGCCGTTGTGGCCGATCAGGCCATAGAGCTGGCCGCGCCCGATCTTCAGATCGACGCCGTCCAGGGCCATCAGCGCAGTGCGCGCCTTGCCATAGCGTTTGCTCAGCCCGTCAATGACGAGGGCTTCAGCGGAAGTGCTTGTCACGCCATTCGCTCCAGTTCTTGTTGGCCGGCACCATGGCCGGATGGGCATCCACCACGCTGGGCACGCGCAGCACGGGGAACTGCTGACCCAGCCAGCGCAGCGCCTGCACCGCGGGGCTGCCCAGCAGCAGCTTGACGATGGGATGCCGGTACTGCAGCCGGTCGACGATGTCGCTGGCCTCGTAGGGCACGTCGCCCACGCCGTCGCCGTCTCGGTCCCAACCCTGGTAGTTGCTCCAGTGGTTGCCTTGCCCGGCCTGCTTGCCACCCCAGGGTTCATCGCGTGAACCCACGTAGCGCACCTGCTCGCGGTTGGCGATGAAGTCGTTGCCGGTCACCTGGTTGCGGGTCGATCCGGCCGCCAGGTGCACCCCCACCGTGTTGTCCACCACCAGGTTGCCGCGCAGCGTGGCGTACTCCACGTCGTAGATGAAAAACCCCCGGCTGTTGCCGGCGACGATGTTGTTCTCGATGACCGAGTCCTGCAGCGTGCGCAGCATGATGCCGTGGTCCGAGTTGCCCCAGGTGCGGTTGTTGCGCACCACCTGGTCGCGCACCTCCATGAGCGCCAGGCCACCGCGGTTGTAGTAGCTGTCGTTGTCTTCCCACAGGTTGTGGTACGAGTTCATGTAGTGCGTGCCATAGCGGCTGTGGTGCAGCCGGTTGCCTCGGAACTCGGCGTGATGGGTCACATCCACATACAGGGCATCGCGCACGAACGACACGTCATTGCCGATGATGCGGGCGCCCTTGGTGTTGTAGAGCTGGATGCCATTGCCGCGTTGGGACGACTGGAAATCGCGCAGGCCGGTGATGTTGTTGCGTTCAATGCGCACATCGTCGGCTTTCTCGATCCACAAACCGAACAGGTTGTAGGCCAGCACCGAATCGCGCACGATGGCCCGGTGAGCACCCGGCTGGATGTAGATGCCCGCATGCTGCTTGAGCAGGCTGGTGCCCGAGTCGCGGACGATCAGCCCCTCAATGACCACGTCCGGTGAGGTCACGCGAATAGTGTCACCCCGTTGGCCGCCGCTGATCGTGGGTCGCTCCAGACCGCGCAAGGTCAGGGGCTTTTCGATGCGCAGGTTCTGGTCGTAGAAGCCGCGCTCGATCTCGATCGTGTCACCCGGCGCCGCCTGCTCAATGGCCGCCTGAATGCCCTGACCAGGGGCGACGCGCCACGTGGCAGCCCCGGCCGGCAGAGCGCCCAGCAAGAGCAGGCCGGTCAATGCCAGGCGGCAAAGGACAGGGGGTGGTCTCAAGCGAGCACTCCCAGGGCCTTGAGGGCCAGGAACAGCGCCGCGCCGATCAGCAGGTTCTTGAAGCCGACATAGCTGAGCATGTCCATCCAGTTGGCCACCCGGTAACGCTGCTGCCACCAGACGCCATCCTTGACATAGCGCTTACCGCTCATGCGGATCAGTACCTCGTAGACACTCCAGCCAAACCACCAGGCGATGATCGCACCTGATGACAGCCGACCGGTGGCAGCCAGGGCCCAGGCGACGCTGGCGGCCATTGCCAGCGAGAAACCGGCGATCTGCAGGGCGCGCTGGCTGCGCCAGCCAGCGACGCTCCAGGGCCACAGGTGATCCCGCAATTCCGCCAGCAGCCAGCGCAGCCCGCGTTGACCCTCGGCGTAAGAGGGGACGGCCGGCTCGGTGGGCAGACGCGGATCAGGTCCCTTGGCGGCCTTGGCCGAGATGGCAGGTACCGCGTCAATCGGGATGTAGTAACCATCCTTGCCGATGGGCGTGATCAGCAGCCCGTCGCGCTCGCGGCGCTTGCGCTCGCGTGCCAGCGGCGGGCAGCCGGAGGTATCGGTGTACAGCACCATGCAATCGAGGCAATGCAGGCATTCGCGGTGGTCGATGCGCCCGTCGGTGTCGATGGCCTGCGCGCCGCAGCCCACGGCACAGGCCTTGCAGCTGTTGCAGTCCTGCTTGCGCTTGAGTCCGAACCACCGGAAGGTGCTGGGCATGGCCAGGGCCGCACCCAGGGGGCAGATGTACTTGCAGTAGGGTCGTTCGATGAACAACGACAGGCCCAGGATGGCGGCCACGAACAGGCCGTAGGGCCAGGCGCGGTTCATCACACCGACCAGAAAGGTGGTCTTGAAGGGCTCCACCTCGGCCAGCACTTCGGCCAGGGTCATCGAGAACATCGAGACCGCCAGCAGGCCGAAGAAGACCGCGTATTTCACCCACTTCAGACGGTCATGCCAGACCTGCGGCAGCTTGAACTGGAAACGGCCCAGACCCACGGCACGGGCGACCTTGTATAGCGCTTCCTGCAGCGAGCCGAACGGACACATCCAGCCGCAGAACAGCCCGCGACCGAACAGGAATACCGTCACGATGATGAAGATCCAGAACACGAAGATGAACGGATCGGACAGGAACAGCGACCAGGTCCACTGGAACAGCAGCGAATGGAACCAGGTCAGCACCTGTGTGATCGAGGGCTGGGCCATCACCCCGAAGCCCACGAACACGATCGACAGCGCCCAGGCGGTGTACTTGAAACCGTTGACCGGCCACTTGTTCTTGTGGGTCGACAGGCGCGTGAGTTTCTCCCGCACCGCATACACCACGGTCACCGCCACCAGCAGCGCCACGAACAGACTGATCTCCAGCGCACGCGTCTTCCACACACGCACCCAGGGCGCATCGGGTTCCTTGACCACGGGCCGGCCACCTTCGAGCAGGTCGTCGGCCAGCCAGTACTTGGCCTCGAAGTTGGCAAAGCTGCGATGCCCTGTGGCGCGGTCGACCCGGTTGCCCAGGAAGCTGAGCTTCCAGGGGTAGGCGGCCGAGAACGAGCCCTTGCGGATGATGAAGATGCCCGACTCGGTGGGCGAAGGCGCGCCGGCAGCCTCCAGACCATACAGGTTGAGGTAGTCCAGGTCGCGGAAGGTGAACGAATCCGCCCCCTGCTTGACCTGCACCCGGTCGTAGATGCCACCGCGCACGAAGCCCGAACCCTTGAAGGACTCCTGACCGGCCGTTCTGATGACGAAGAAAGCAGCATCGCCGGGGTGCAGGCGTTCGTGAAGGTTGTTGTAGCCGCGGTCGCCGATGAGGCTGCGGCCGATGTCCGGGTGGTTGAGGTCCCCGAACCACAGTTCGATGAAGGGCTCCGGACCACGATCCAGGCCCACCTGCTCGGGTTGTACGCGCAGGCGTACCACAGCCCCCATGTCTTGCAACTGCTGCCAGTTGTAGCGCTGGCCGCTGACGGCAAAGCGCGCCGGCTCTCGCACGGTCGGTTCGATGATGCCCACCTGGCGGGCCACCGCAGAACCCGACAGTTGCATCACCTGGTTTTGGGCAATGACGGTGACCGTCGCGCCAGAAATGGCATCAACGCCCAGGATGTTCTCGTCAGGGCGGGCTGGTCCGACCTCGATGGTGTCCTTGACGGACTTGCCCAGGTACTGGTTGTTGAAGTCGATGAGGGCTTTCTCGGGAATGCCCAGCAGCAGAATGGGCTCCGAGTGCTTCAGCACCTTGACACCCACATAGCGCCCCTGGGTGTCCATGCCGATCAGGGTGATCACCGGTTTGCCGGAATAGGCCGGCGTGTCGGTGATGTCGGTGGAGAGCATCACATAGCCCAGCAGTTTCTTCTTGCCCGGCGCCTGCGGGTCTGCCTCTCCATAGGCGTCCACATACGGCGGTTGCCCCTTGCGCTCGGAAAAGCTGGTCGCTCCCGGAAACACCTCGGCGCACGGAACGCGCGTGCACAGATCGGCCGCCGTGGCCAGATCGTCGGGCAGCTTGGCCTCGTAGGCGTCGGCGAATGCCGTTCCCTGTCCGAGACCCAGCGAGAGAAGGAGGGCGGCCAGCGGGGTGGCCAGCTTGCGTGCAATCCACATGCTCAGAATCCTTGGTGCCGCCGCATGGGCGGCGCAAGGGAGCCGAGGCCCCCTTGCGGGTGGCCGGGCTTACGCCTCGACGATCATGCGCGTGCGCATTTCCAGGTGCAGGGCGTGACAGAAGTGCGTGCAGTAGCACCAGAACACGCCTGGCTGGTCGGCCACGAAGGTGACCGACGCCGTTTCCTGCGGGTTGACGATGAAGTTGACGTTGTAGTTCGGGATCGCAAAGCCGTGCGTCAGGTCCTCGATCTTGTCCAGGTTGGTCAGGATCAGCGTGACTTCATCACCCTTCTTGACCTTGAACTCGCGCAGGCTGAAGGCTGGCGCCAGTGAAGTCATCTTCACGGTCACCTTCTTGCCGTTGCGGAAAACGCCCGACTCCTTGGAGTCCTTGATGGCCAACGGATGGTGGTCCAGGTCGTAGACCTGCTTGGGCTTGACCAGGTCGCGCTTGAAGATGATGAAGTCGTGCGGCTCGCCACGCACCGGGTGGTCGGCCATCAGCACCATCTTTTCGCCCGAGATGTCGATCAGCTGCTCGTTCTCGGCGTGCAACGGGCCCACCGGAAGGAATCGGTCCTTGGAGAACTTGCAACCCACCGCCAGGTACTTGCCGTCGGCCGCAATCGTCTCCGACTGCGAGGCGTTGATGTGGCCGGGCTGGTAATGCACATCCAGGCGATCCACCACATAGTTGGCCGTCTTGTCGCCCTTGTGGAAGGCAATCGCCTTGTCCACGTTCCACTTGACCACCTGGCTGTCCAGGAACAGCGTGGTGTAGGCGTTGCCACGGCCGTCGAAGGCGGTGTGCAAGGGACCCAGACCCAGCTCGACCTCGGCCACGATGGCGTCATCGACGTTCTCATGCTTGCCGTCGAACCAGTCCAGCACCTTGGCCAGCTCGATGACCGTAGCGGTGGGCGAGAGCTTGCCAGCGCAGATGAAGTACTTCTGGTCGGGGCTGGCGTTCACACCGTGCGGATTCTTGGGCACGCTCACGTAGGCGGTCAGGGCCGTTTTGGCGTCCTTGTTGGCTTCGCGGGTGCCATCGACCACCGGCACCTTGGACGAGCCGATGGTCTTGAACTTGCCGGCTTTGACGGCTTCCTCGATGCGGGCGATGTTGAAGAACAGGCAGGCGTCGCGTTCGGCGGACATCATGTCCTCGTACTTGGCGCCCATCTCGGTGTTGTACTGGTTGGTCGCGGCCAGCTTGCCGTCGAACGACGTGGCCACCAGATCGCAGTTGCCGTCGATCAGCACCTGCCAGCGCACCTCCATGGTCTCGGCGTCCACGCACGAGAACAGTGAGCGGTACTTGGTCTCGTCCTCGATGCCGGTGTTGGGCAGGGGAATGGAGAACTCACCCCCGCAGAAGACACGCGTCGTGTAGTTGATGGCCGGGTCCACCGGGTCGCGCTTGTCCGGGAAGATGCCGTGGAAGCCCTGCACGTTGGGCAGCTGGGTGATCTTGTCGCAGACAAAATAGTCGAGGCGGATACGGGCGATGCGGCTGTTGATCTTGTCGTTGATCCAGGCGTAACGGCCGTCGTAGTTGCCGTCCTTGTAGGAGGCGTGCGTGTGGTGGGTATCGCCCACGGTGTAACGCAGGTGGCCATCGGGCTTGGTGCCCATGACGGCCTTGGATTCGTTGGTGATGCCCCAGCCGACCAGTGCGTCGGGCACGAAGCAGGGGATGCGCAGAAGTTCGCGACCGGAAGGCAGACCCAGCACGCGCATGTCACCGGTGTGGCCACCGCTCCACAGGCCGTAGTAGGTGTCGAGTTCACCGGGCTTGAGGTGGGCGCCCGATGCGCCGTGGGGGGCAGCCGCTGGTGCTGCGGCCGGTGCGGCTGCCGGGGCAGCGGCTTTGCCTTCGTCCTTTTCGGCGCAGGCGACGGTACCGATGGACAGGCCCGCCAGTGCGGCCGTGTTGAGGAATTTGCGTCGGCCCAGGCGGCCGGTTCCCTCGGTGACGTTGACTTGGTCTTCTTTCATGATTCAACCTTTCAGGTGAGGTCAGGGACAAAAAGAGGTGGGCCGCGTGCCGGTGGCACGGGCAGCAGGTAAGCGGGTGTGAACGGGTGACGGGCGTTGCCGGGTTCGCCGGTGGGCAAGGCGTTGAGCGGCACGGCCAGGTCACTGCCAGGTGGCAGACCGATGGGCAGGCAGGCGGCGCAGTCCTGTCCCAGGACCTGAAGAACGCCGTCGTTGTGAGGGGTGTCCGACTGGGTAATCAGTTCCAGACCAGCCGTGCCGCACACCAGATGCAGGGCGGTCGGCTTGATCAATGGACTGGCAAACGCCACGCACCAGGACAGCAACAGGCACAGCACTGCGCAGCGGCAGGTTCTGGTGTTGCGCAGGTGAGCGAATGACATGGGCAGGACTTTAACCTTGAATATTCATCAAAAATGAACAAAAAAGAAGGGAGTTGACCTTTGTCAAGAGAGTTCAGCACCAAGGGAAGGCACCACACCTGGCAGGCCAACATGGCTGCACCAGAGTGTCTGGTCAGGTGTCCGGTCTGACCATCCGCCGGACGTAGGGGAGACCTAGTTCCTTTGGAGGATGTGGATGCATGTTTTAGGGATGTTCATCGTCGGGGTGCTGCCTGGTGCTGGCGCAGCCTGACGCGGCACAATGCGGCGATGCTTTGCAGGTTTCTCTCCACAGTTCTGGCCGGTTGGGGTGCCGCGACCATGGGCCAGGCACAGACTTTGATGGCCTGTGAGGTCACCTACGCGGGCCACACGCAGACGGTTGTGGCCCATCCGGTGGCCGATCCCTATCCGGTCCCTGCGGTGGACATCGCCGGCCGGTTCCGGTTCAAGCCCATCGTGGTGGGCGATGACAGACGTATCCGGCGGGTGTTGATTTACGTCTACCTGGAGACCGATGCGCAGCCGGTCCTCATCCAGCAGGCCAAGTACCTGCCGCCTTTTCCCGCGGCCGATGCTTCGGGCAACATTGCGATCACGGGTCAGCAATACCTCTACGCCGGTGCTCTGGAGCGCGAACTGATCTACCAGTGCCATCTGAAAGGGGTGGCGCCATGATCCGCTGGTGCCGGCTGTTGATCATGATATGGTGGTGGAACAACCCAGCGTGGGCCGGTGTGTCGCTGGTGTTTGCTGGTGACACGACGCTGGATGACGCGCCTGGCGCCCTGATCGCCAGCGGTGGTGATCCCCTGTCGCGGGTGGCGCATCTGTTCAGGGATGCCGACATCCGGCTGGTCAATCTGGAATGCGTGGTCTCGACCAAAGGGACTGCCGGCGACAAGATCTACTCCTTCCGTGCGCACCCGCGCGTATTGCCGGTGCTGCGCCGGCATGTGGATGCGGTGACGCTGGCCAACAACCATTCCGGGGACTATGGCCGCGAGGCCTTTGCCGACATGCTGGGGTTGCTGGCGCGTCACGGCATTGCCCAGACCGGTGGCGGCTTGAACCTGTCGCAAGCCCACCGGCCGCTGATGCTGGAACGCCAGGGGCTGCGCATCGCGCTGCTGAGCTACAACGAGTTCATGCCCCGCAGTTTCGAGGCCGACCACGACGCACCGGGCATTGCCTGGAGCGAGGACGAGCAGGTGGTCGACGACATCGCCCGTGCCCGGACGCAGCATCGGGCCGATCTGGTGCTGGTGTTTATGCACTGGGGCTGGGAGAACGAACCCGTGGCCAACGGGCGTCAAAGCCAACTGGCGCGACTGATCATCGATGCTGGCGCCGACGCGGTGGTGGGCGGCCACCCCCATGTCACCCAGGACGTTGAGATCTACCGGGGTAAACCGGTGATCTACAGCGTGGGCAACTTCATCATGAAGGAAACCGACAACGACGCCCAGCGCGAGGGCTGGGTGCTGCGCCTGGACCTGGATCGCGCAGGCGTCAGCGCCTTCAGGACCGATCCGGTCCGCCTGGATCGGGACGGGATTCCGTCACCAGCCCCTGACCTGCGCTCGCCGTGCTGGCAACGCGGGGATGGCGCCACCAGCGACTGTGTGCGTCCTTCCAAACGACCATGAAAAAACCCGCACATCCTGAGAAATGTGCGGGTTTTGATCTGGTGCCGGAAAGAGGAATCGAACCCCCGACCTTCTCATTACGAATGAGCTGCTCTACCGACTGAGCTATTCCGGCCTAGCCTTCCATTCTAACAAATTTCAGGCCTTGCTGGCAGCGCTATCGGCTTCCAGGTGGTACTGCGTCACGCGCTCCACTTCGTTCCTGGAACCCAGGATCACACTCACGCGCTGGTGCAGCTTGGTGGGTTCCACATCCAGAATGCGCTGGCGTCCGTTGGTTGCGGCGCCACCGGCCTGTTCCACCAGCCAGCCCATCGGGTTGGCTTCGTACATCAGGCGCAACTTGCCTGGCTTGTCGGGTTCGCGCTTGTCCCAGGGGTACATGAAGACGCCGCCACGGGTCATGATGCGGTGCACATCGGCCACCATGGACGCGATCCAGCGCATGTTGAAGTCCTTGCCGCGCGGACCTTCCTTGCCGGCCAGGCATTCATCGATGTAGCGCCGGACCGGGGCGTCCCAGTGGCGCATGTTGCTCATGTTGATGGCAAATTCCTTGGTGTCTTCAGGAATGCGCACCTGATCGGCCGTCAGCATCCAGGATCCCTGCTCGCGGTCCAGGGTGAACATCGCCACGCCATCGCCCACGGTCAGCACCAGGGTGGTCTGCGGGCCATAGACACAGTAGCCGGCGGCCACCTGCTGGTTGCCCGGCTGCAGGAAGTCCTGCTCACTCACCGGTTCGATCGCGTCGGTCCTGTCGTTCTGCTTCTTCAGCACCGAAAAGATGGTGCCGATGCTGACGTTGACATCGATGTTGGACGAGCCGTCCAGCGGATCGAACATCAGCAGGTACTCGCCCTGGGGAAAGCGGTTCGGCACCACGTAGATGGTGTCCATCTCTTCGGACGCCATGGCCGCCAGGTGGCCGCCCCATTCGTTGGCTTCGATCAGCACTTCGTTGGCGATCACGTCCAGCTTCTTCTGGACTTCACCTTGCACGTTTTCAGAGTCGGCGCTGCCCAGGATGTCGCCCAGGGCGCCCTTGTTGACGCTGATGGAGATGCGCTTGCAGGCGCGCGCCACCACTTCGAGCAGCAGACGCAGCTCGGGCGTGATGCGGCCTTTTGTGCGTTGCTGCTCGACCAGGTAGCGGGTGAGGGAGATGGAGTTGCTCATGAGTGGGTCTCAGTCGGCCAGGGAACGGGTGACAACCTCGCGCACGTCGTTGCTGAGGTCGGGTTTGGCGGCCACGCGCGCGATGGCTTCGCGGGCAGCGCTGCGGTAGGGCTCGGCCAGCTTCTTCCAGCGGTCCAGGGCTCTGGCCAGGCGGGCCGCCACCTGGGGGTTGAAGGCGTCGATCTCGATGACCTTCTCGCTCCAGAAGACGTAGCCGGCGGCATCGGCGCGGTGGAAGGCGCCCGGGTTGGCGCTGCAGTAGCTGAAGATCACGCTGCGGGCCCGGTTCGGGTTGCGCAGGTTGAAATCCGGGTGGGCCAGCAGCTGGCGGACCGCCGGCAGGATATTGCCACCTCTGTCCGGAGCGCCCGCCTGCAGGGCAAACCACTTGTCCAGCACCAGGGCCTCCTGCCTGAACATGCCGTGAAAGCGCGCCAGAGCCTCGCTGGCCAGCGGCAGGCCGGCGATGACCAGGGCCGACAGGGCATTGAAGCGGTCGGTCATGTTGCCGGCATCCTTGAAGCGCTGGTACGCCTTGCCGGGCCACACCGGGTTGCCGTTGTCGCGGGCGGCCAGGCACAGCATGGTCAGTGCCATGCCCGTGAGGGCGCGACGGCCGGTGCTCACCGGATCGGGTCGGTAGGCGCCGTTGTCCCGGTGCTGTTCGTACGCCCAGATCCAGTCCTCGTGCAGGGCATGGGCCAGTTGGCTGCGCATGGCCTCGCGCACCGCGTGAATGCGTTGCGGGTCCACGATGTCCAGTTGCTCGGCGATGTAGGTTTCGGCCGGCAGGGTGAGCACCAGCTCCTTGAAGGCGGCGTCCAGGGCCGGGTGCCGCAGCACGGCCCGCATGGCGGCGACGAAGGCCTCATCCAGCGGCTCCTGGTGCACAGGACCCTCCGCACGGATCGCGTGCAGGGCACGGCGCAGCGCGAGGCGCTGTCCGGCTTCCCAGCGGTTGAAGGGGTCGCTGTCATGGGCCAGCAGGTGCAGCAACTCGGCATCCGACAGGTTCATGTCGAGGACCACCGGCGCCGAGAAGCCGCGCAGCACCGACGGCACGGGCTCAGCGTCAATGCCGGTGAACACAAAGGACTGGCAAGCCTCGGAAAGCACCACCGTCTGCGTGCCCGCCACGGCGGGACCGCCGTCCAGATGCAGCGGCAGATCGCGACCCTGGGCGTCGAGCAGGCCGATCGCCACCGGGATGACGAAGGGCGCCTTGTCGCTCTGGCCCGGCGTGGGGTCGCAGGTCTGGGCCAGTTCCAGCGTGTAGGTGCGTGCCTCTGCGTCGAAACGGCCTGTGGCCTGGACGCGGGGGGTACCGGCCTGGCTGTACCAGCGCTTGAACTGGGGCAGCAGGCGGGAGAGTTCGCTGCCCGGGTTGGCATCGGCCACCGCCTGGGCGAAATCGTCACAGGTCACCGCCTGTCCGTCATGGCGCTGGAAGTACAGTTCCATGCCCTTGCGGAAGCCGTCGCGCCCTACCAGGGTCTGCATCATGCGGACCACTTCGGCACCCTTCTCGTAAATGGTGACGGTGTAGAAGTTGTTGATCTCGACATAGCTGTCGGGTCGCACCGGATGGGCCATGGGCCCGGCGTCTTCGGGGAACTGGGCGGTGCGCAGCACCCGCACGTCCTCGATCCGCTTGACCGCGCGCGCCGACGGATCGGCACACAGGTCCATGCTGAACTCCTGGTCGCGGAAGACGGTCAGGCCTTCCTTGAGCGAGAGCTGGAACCAGTCGCGGCAGGTGATGCGATTGCCGGTCCAGTTGTGGAAGTACTCGTGGCCCACCACCGATTCGATGTTGGCGAAGTCGGTGTCGGTGGCCGTGGCGCTGTTGGCCAGCACGTACTTCGTGTTGAAGATGTTCAGGCCCTTGTTCTCCATCGCCCCCATGTTGAAGTCGGCGGTGGCCACGATCATGAAGCGCTCCAGATCCAGCGGCAGACCGAAGCGGGCCTCGTCCCAGACCACGCTGGCCATCAGCGAGTTCATGGCGTGCTCGGTCTTGTCCATGTCGCCGGGGCGCACATACACCTGCAGCAGGTGTTCCTTGCCGCTGCGCGAGACGATGCGCTGCTCGCGCGCCACCAGCTTGCCGGCCACCAGTGCGAACAGGTAGCAGGGCTTCTTGTGCGGATCGACCCACTTGGCGAAGTGGCGGTTGTCCGGCAGGTTACCCGAGTCGACCAGGTTGCCGTTGGACAGCAGCACCGGGTAGCGGTCCTTGTCGGCGCGCAACGTCACGGTGTAGCTGGCCATGACGTCCGGGCGGTCCAGGAAGTAGGTGATGCGGCGGAAACCCTCGGCCTCGCACTGGGTGAAGAAGGTTCCCTGGCTCACGTACAGGCCCATGAGCTGGGTGTTCTTCTCCGGTGCGCAGGTGGTGAAGATCTCCAGATCAAAGGGCTCGGCGCCTTCGGGCAGGTTCTCCAGCACCAGCGTCTGGCCGTCCATCCTGAACGAGCAGCCGCCTCCGTTGACCAGCACACGCGCCAGGTTCAGGTCTTCGCCGTCCAGCCGCAGCGCCTGGGGTGCCACATCCGGGTTGCGGCGCAGGCGCATGCGGTTGAGGACACGGGTTTTGGCGGGATCGAGGTCGAACGCCAGATCGACGGTGTCGATCCAGAACGCCGGGGGCGCGTAGTCTTCACGGCGGACAACGATGGCGGGGCCTTCTCGCAGGGAGCTCATGGTGGGTTCCAGTGTGGGATGCTGCAGGTGGGCGCCGGTCAGACGCCCTGCTTGAGGGAGGCTTCGATGAACGCGTCCAGGTCGCCGTCCAGCACCTTTTGCGTGGCGGAGATTTCCACGTTGGTGCGAAGGTCCTTGATGCGGCTGTTGTCGAGCACGTAGGAGCGAATCTGGTGACCCCAGCCCACGTCCGTCTTGGTGTCTTCGAGCTTCTGCTGCTCTTCCATGCGCTTGCGCATCTCGTGGTCGTACAGGCGCGAGCGCAGACGCTGCCACGCCAGGTCACGGTTGCTGTGCTGGCTGCGGCTGTCCTGGCACTGCACCACGATGCCGGTGGGCATGTGCGTCAGTCGCACGGCCGAGTCGGTCTTGTTGATGTGCTGACCGCCAGCGCCGCTGGCCCGGTAGGTGTCCACCCGCACGTCGGCCGGATTGATGTCGATCTCGATCGAGTCGTCGATCTCGGGGTACACGAACACCGAGGCGAACGAGGTGTGCCGCCCGCCCGAGCTGTCGAACGGGCTCTTGCGCACCAGCCGGTGCACACCGGTCTCTGTGCGCAGCAGGCCGAACGCGTACTCGCCCTCGATCTTGATGGTCGCGCTCTTGATGCCCGCGGTGTCGCCCGGGGTCTCGTCCTCGACGGTGGTCTTGAACCCCTTGCGCTCGGCATAGCGCAGGTACTGGCGCAGCAGCATGCTGGCCCAGTCGCAGGCCTCGGTGCCGCCGGCGCCGGCCTGGATGTCCAGGAAGCAGTTCAGCGGGTCGGCCGGCTTGTTGAACATGCGCCGGAACTCCAGCTTCTCGACCTCGGCCTGGATGCCTGCGCATTCGCCTTCAATGGTCTCCAGCCCGGCATCGTCACCGTCGGCCTCGGACATCTCGAACAGCTCGGTGTTGTCGGACAGCTCGTTGGTCAGGCGGTCCAGCACCACCACCACGTCTTCCAGCGTCTTCTTTTCCTTGCCCAGTTCCTGGGCCCGCTTGGGGTTGTCCCAGACGGTGGGGTCTTCCAGCGCGCTCGTGACTTCCGACAGCTTCAGGGCTTTGGCATCGTAGTCAAAGATACCTCCGGAGCTCGACCACCCGGGCGCTCAGGTCGGTCAGCAGGTTTCGGATGGCGTTGGTGCGTTCGGCTTCCATGGCAGATTCTCTCGGTCAGGCGCGTCGGACGCGCAAGGGCAGGCCGCTGCGGATCGCGCAGCGGGCAAAACCCCCATTTTCTCATGCCAGGAAAGTTTCGATCAGCCGTGCCAGCGCCTGGGGCTGATCGTGGTGCAGCATGTGGCCCGCGTCGTCGAGATGGGCCTCCCTCAGGTCGGGCACCACCTTCAGGCGCTGGCGGTACTCCTCCAGCGTGTAGCGGCCTTTCCACCACTGGCCCAGGCTGTCGTCGCTCGCGGTCACCGACAGCAGGGGGGCGGTGATGCGGGCGAACACCTCCTGCACCTCGTCCAGGCGGTACAGCTGTGCATTGACCACCTTGTGCGCGGGGTCTCCCAGGATGCGCCACTGGCCCTGATCGTCCGGTTGTGCCCATTCGCCCGCCAGCCAGCGGGCCTTGTCCTCGGTCAACCGGGGGTTGGTCTTCATCAGGCGCCGGGCCACACCGTCCAGGCTGTCGTAGGCCTTGAGGTCCATGTCCCCACGGCGCAGCGCCTTGAGCTCATCAAGCCACTGGGCGTAGCGTCCGGGTGCCTGGGCCGGGCGCGTGGCGGGCATGCCGAACCCCTCCAGATTCACCAGACGCCGGATCCGTTGGGGACGCACGCCGGCGTACACCATCACCACATTGCCCCCCATGCTGTGGCCCACCAGATCGATCGGCTGATCGGAAGCGTAATGGTCGAGCAGGGCGTCCAGGTCCGCCAGGTAGTCGGGGAACCAGTAGTTGTCGGTGGCCGGTCCTCGGGTCAGGCCAAAACCACGCCAGTCCGGCGCGATGATGGGCCGGTCCTCGCCCATGGCATCGACCATGAACTGCCAGGAGGCGGCCACGTCCATCCAGCCATGCACCAGCACCAGGGGAGGGCGGTCGGTCGAAGGCTCGCCCCAGACGCGTACGTGATAGTCCAGATGCCGGATCGGGATGAATTCGCTGCGGGAAGGCCGTCGGGCTTGATACATTCGGGAAGTCAATTCAGAGAAAACCGACAGCATAAGGAGATGAGCCATGGCCCGGCGTCAAGGCAGTGACACGACACCGCAAATTGCGCAGCCGGGCGGCATCGGCTACCACGACGTTCTCCACCGGGGTTTCCGGTGGAAGGTGCCGTCGCGTTTCAACATGGCCGAGGTCTGCATGCGTCGCTGGGCGCGGGATCCGCAGGTTGCCCGCCTGCCGGCGGTGCAGGCCTGCGCCCCTGAGCAGGAAGACCGGTCGCACACCTACGCCGAGCTGTTCGAGCAGGCCTGCCGCCTGTCCAATGTGCTGCAGGCCCTGGGCGTCCAGCGGGGCGACCGGGTCGCCATCGTCATGCCGCAGCGTTTCGAGACCGCCGTGGCCTACATGGCCGTGCTGCAGATGGGTGCGGTCGGCATGCCGCTGTCTCAGCTGTTCGGCCCCGATGCGCTGGAGTACCGGCTGCACGACAGCGAGGCCGTGGTGGCGCTGTGCGACGCCAGTACCCTGGCGGCGGTGCAGTCGGTCAGCGCCAGCTGTCCTGCCCTGCATTCCGTCATTGCGGTGGGGGCATCCGCCGATGACCGGCACGTCCTGCACTGGGAAGATGTCATCCGGCAGGCGCCGTCGTCGTTCCGCCTGGTCGAGACGCATGCCGACGAACCGGCGGTGCTGATCTACACCAGCGGAACCACCGGCAACCCCAAGGGGGCGCTGATTCCCCATCGGGCCCTCATCGGCAACCTCACGGGTTTTGTCTGCAGCCAGAACTGGTTCGGTTTCGATCCTTTCGACGCATCGGTGCGCTCGCAGGCGGTGTTCTGGTCACCCGCGGACTGGGCCTGGACGGGGGGCCTGATGGATGCCTTGCTGCCTACGCTGTACTTCGGCCGTCCCATCGTGGCCTGGAACGGGCGTTTCAGCCCCCAGACCGCCTTTGAACTCCTGCAGCGGCATGGGGTGACCCACACCTTCCTGTTCCCGACCGCGCTCAAGGCGATGATGAAGGCCTGCCCGCACCCTCGCCAGACCTACCGGCTGAACCTGCAGGCCATCATGAGCGCCGGGGAGGCGGTGGGGGATGCCGTGTTTGCCTACTGCCAGCAGGAATTGGGTGTCACGGTCAACGAGATGTTCGGCCAGACCGAAATCAACTACGTGGTCGGCAATTGCGCGCGGCTCTACCCGGCGCGGCCCGGCAGCATGGGCAAGGGCTATCCGGGACACCGTGTGGCCGTCATCGACGAGGACGGGAACGAATGCCCGGTGGGTCTGCCGGGCGACGTGGCGGTGCACCGCAAGGATGTGCATGGCCAGCCTGACCCCATCTTTTTCCTCGGTTACTGGAAGAATGAGGCCGCCACCCGCGCCAAGTACACCGGTGACCTGGCGGACAGCTGGTGCCGGACCGGTGATCTGGCGGTGCGAGACGCCGACGGCTACCTCTGGTACCAGGGTCGCAGCGACGATGTGTTCAAGGCCGCCGGTTACCGCATCGGTCCCAGCGAGATCGAGAACTGCCTGGTCAAGCACCCGGCCGTGGCCAACGCGGCCGTGGTGCCCAAGCCTGACGAGGAGCGCGGCGCGGTCGTCAAGGCCTATGTGGTATTGGCGCAGGAGTACCTGCAAGCGGCGCCTGGTCGCCGTCTGGGTGACGCCGCCTTCGAGGCCGCGCTGACGGCCGAGCTTCAGCGCCACGTCAAGGGGCAGCTGGCCCCCTACGAATACCCCAAGGAAATCGAATATGTCGATGCCTTGCCCATGACCACCACCGGCAAGGTGCAGCGCCGGGTGCTGCGCCTGCAGGAGGAACAGCGCTTTCGCGACCGGCAGGTCCGCGCCTGATGGCGTGGGTCATCCCCTTTGTTTTCAGACAGATGCTCATGAACGACATGCAACTCACCCGCCTTGGCTCATCCACGCTTCAAGTCACGCCCATCTGCCTGGGCACCATGACCTTTGGCGAACAGGTCCACGAGGCCGATGCCCACGCCATCCTGGATCGGTCCCTGGAGCGCGGTGTCAACTTCATCGACACCGCCGAGATGTACGCTGTGCCTGCACGGGCCGAAACCTGCGGCGCCACCGAAACCATCATTGGCAACTGGTTCGCGCGCCGACCAGGTGCGCGCCAGAAGCTGGTGCTGGCCACCAAGGTGGCCGGGCCTTCGCGGGGCATGCCGTGGATCCGGGGCGAGCAGTCCGGCCTGACCAAGGCCGAGATCGTCGCGGCCTGCGAGGGCAGTCTGCGCCGCCTGCAGACGGATGTCATCGACCTCTACCAGATTCACTGGCCCGCCCGCAACGTGCCGGCTTTCGGCGCTTTGTATTTCGACCCGTCCAAGGACAAGGATTGCGCGTCCATCCACGAGCAGCTCGAAGCCATGGACCAGCTGGTGCGCCAGGGCAAGGTCAAGGCCATCGGCCTGTCCAACGAATCCCCGTATGGTGTGCATGAGTTCGTGCGACTGGCCGAACAGCATGGCCTGCCGCGCGTGGCCACGGTGCAGAACCCCTATTGCCTGATCAACCGCGGTTACGAGAACGGCCTGGACGAGACCTGCCACCGGCTGGACGTGGGCCTGCTGGCGTATTCCCCGCTGGGCTTCGGGCTGCTGACCGGCAAGTACGACGAGACCGGGCTGGTGGGCGACCACGGTCGCATGGCGCTGTACGAGTCGATGCGCAAGCAGCGCTGGGGCCGTCCGGAGTCGCTGGCCGCCGCCCGCCGCTACAACGCGCTGGCGCGCGAGCATGGCCTGACGCCGTCGCAACTCGCGCTGGCCTTCTGCTATCGCAACTGGCGCGTGGCCAGCACCATCATCGGTGTGACATCGGTGGCGCAACTGGACGAGTGCCTGGACGCCTGGAGCGTGCCACTGTCGCCCGAGCTGCTGACGGCCATCGACGCGATCCGCTGGGAAGTGCGCGATCCTGCCCAGTGATGGCCAAGAAGTCGCATGTCTCGGAGACGCCAGCCACCGCCTGGCTCAAGGCGCACGGCGTGGTGTTCACCGAGCATCCTTATGAGTACCTGGAGCATGGCGGTGCCCAGCACAGCGCGGCCGTGCTCGGCTTTGATCCGTACGCGGTGGTCAAGACCCTGATCATGCAGGACGAGGCGACCAAGCCGCTGGCCATCCTCATGCATGGCAACCGGACGGTTTCGACCAAGAACCTGGCGCGCCAGATCGGCGCCAAGTCGGTCGAGCCCTGCAAGCCCGAGGTGGCCAACCGCCACAGCGGCTACCTGGTGGGCGGGACTTCGCCCTTCGGTTTGAAGCGGGCCATGCCTGTCTACGTCGAAGACACCGTGATGAGCCTGCCCCGCATCTGGATCAACGGCGGGCGGCGCGGCTTTCTGGTGGGCATCGATCCGGCGGTGCTCGCCCACCCGCTGGGTGCCCGGCCGGTGCAATGCGCGCTGGCAGAATAGTAGCCCTTGATTCACCGAGGATCCGTCTTGGAACAAGCCTATCCCTTCATCGCGGTGGTGCTGGCCTACCTGGCCGGTTCGCTGTCCTTTGCCGTCGTCGTCAGTCGCCTCATGGGCCTGGCCGACCCCCGCACCTACGGCAGCAAGAACCCGGGCGCCACCAACGTGCTGCGCTCCGGCAGCAAGGCGGCGGCCATCGTGACACTGCTGCTGGACGCCTTCAAGGGCTGGCTGCCCGTCGTCATCGTCCAGTGGTGGGGTGAGCGCTGGGGGCTGGGCGATGGCACCGTCGCCCTCGTCGGGCTGGCAGCTTTCCTGGGCCATCTCTGGCCGGTGTTCTTCCGTTTCCAGGGGGGCAAAGGCGTGGCCACGGCAGCTGGCGTCATTCTGGCCTTCAATCCCTGGCTGGGACTGGCCTCACTGCTGACCTGGGTCGTCATGGCCGTGTTCTTCCGGTATTCCTCGCTCGCATCGATCGTCACGGCGGTGTTTGCGCCGGCCTACTACCTGTTTGGCCATGGTGTGGCCTGGACGGCCCCCCGGGCACTGGTCATCAGCCTGGCCGTCATGGGTGTCCTGCTGGTCTGGCGACACGCTGAAAACATCAACCGCCTGCTGGCGGGTACCGAAAGCAAGATCGGATCGAAGAAGAAGCCCTCATGAGCGCCAACGACATCTCCCGCATCGGCATGGCCGCCCGCTACAGCGAGGCAGCCGTCTTCAATGGCATCGTCTACCTGGCCGGCATGGTGCCGGAGCGCGGCGATGTCGACATCAAGGGGCAGACCGAGGACGTGCTCGCCCAGGTGGAGCAGCGCCTGAAGGAGTGCGGCAGCGACAAGTCGCGCATCCTGCGCGCCCAGATCTACCTGACCGACATCCGCGAAATCGGCCTCATGAACGAGGTCTGGGATGCCTGGGTGGTCCCCGGTGCCGCACCGCCGCGTGCCACCGTGCAGGCGCCCCTGGCCAACCCGGCCTACCGCATCGAGATCGTGGTCACCGCCGCCCAGGCCTGAGGTGGCCGGTTCAGTAACGGCGCTCCAGCGTCAGTTGATCGTTCTGGCGCAGCATCTGGAAGCGCGTCAGGAAACTGTTGCCCAGCAGGACGAAGGGCATGGCCTGGGGCAGCACGATGGCAGGTACGTCATACACCTGCACGTCACCGAGCTTGACTGACTGCAGGCGCAGCATGTGGCCCACCACCTGGCCATTGGCGGTGCTGACACCGACCCGCTGGCCTTTGTCGAATGCCAGGTTGATGCGTTTGGCGTCTGCCTCGCTCAGGATCACATTGGTGGCGCCGGTGTCCACCATGAACTGGACGGTCTTGCCATTGATGAGCCCGCTGGACATGAAGTGGCCCTGCCCGTCGGCCGTCAGCACGATCCGCTGACCGGCACCGTCACCGGAGGGGCCGCTGCTGCCCACGCTCACGGGCGCTTCGCCCACCCGCAGCAGCCGCTTCTGCCCACTGACCTCCACCGTGGCCGATTCCCCCTGAACCGACACCACCCGCACGCCCTGGTGCGACTGCCCGGCAGACAGAAACCGGGGCGCCGCCCCATCGATCACCACCAGCGCCTTGCCCCCAGCCACCCCCGACAGCGCCACCGACTGCGCCCAGGCAGACGCGCACGTGGCACTCAAAAGAATGAGCGCGAGGGGAGCCCAGCGCATGGAGCGTGAGCCAGGGCGCCGCGGAACCGGCTCGGCCGGGCCGCTGGCGCCGTCCCCCATCCCAGCGCTGAAAGCGCGCCAGAGAGGGGGGAAGCGGCGAAGCCGCGCAGGGGGGAGTCCCATTCAATCCCTGAAGTTGTCGAAGGACAGTGGCAGGTCCTTCATCTCGCCGCGGATCAGGGCGATCGCGGCCTGCAGGTCGTCCCGCTTGGCGCCGGTCACCCGCACCGAATCACCCTGGATGGCGGCCTGCACCTTCATCTTGCTGGCTTTGATGGCCTGCTGGATCTTCTTGGCGTCTTCGCTGCTGACACCGTTCTTGACCTTGACGACCTGCTTGACCTTGTCGCCGCCGATCTTCTCGACCTTGCCGACGTCCAGAAAGCGCACGTCCACGCTGCGCTTGGTCAGCTTGTTGCGCAGGATGTCTTCCACCTGCTGCAGCTGAAAATCGGCATCGCCGAACAGGGTGATCTCCTTGTCCTTGAGCTCGATGCCGGCGCTGGTGCCTTTGAAGTCGAAGCGTGTGCCGATTTCCTTGGCGGTGTTTTCCACCGCGTTCTTCACTTCCACGAAGTCGGCTTCCAGTTTGGTGTCAAAAGAGGGCATGGCTGGGTGTCAGGCAAAACGTGAATGAGACAATCCGGGCATGTTAGTCGAGAAACAGGTCTCCCTCCAGCCCTACAACAGCTTCGGCATCGCCGCACGGGCCGAGCAACTGGCGCGCATCGGCCATCCGTCCGATCTGCTGGGGCTGATGGCGCAGCCCGAGTGGGGCACGTCTCCCCACTTTGTGCTTGGTGGCGGCAGCAATCTGGTGATCACGGGGGATGTGCCGGGCCTGGTGCTCAAGGTCGAAATTCCCGGCCGCTGTCTGGTCGAGGAAACGGCCAAAGGCTGGCTGGTCGAGGCGGGCGCCGGCGAGAACTGGCACGACTTCGTTGCCTGGACGCTGGCGCAAGGCTGGCCCGGGCTGGAAAACATGGCGTTGATTCCCGGCACGGTCGGCGCCGCGCCGGTACAGAATATCGGCGCCTACGGGGTGGAACTGCAAGACCGCTTCCATTCGCTGGACGCCATCGATCTGGTCACTGGCCGCTCGCTGACCCTGGATGCCGCCCAGTGCGGCTTCGGTTACCGCGATTCCGTCTTCAAGCATGCGCCGTCCGACGAGCGCAGCATGGGACTGGCCGGCCGGGCGCTCATCACCCGCGTGCGCTTCTGGCTGCCCAAGCCCTGGAAGCCAGTGCTGGGCTACCTGGATCTGGAACGCAAGATGGCGGAGACCGGCATCCACCAACCCGGCGCGCAACAGATCTTCGACTGGGTCGTGGCGATCCGCCGGGCCAAACTGCCCGATCCGGCGGTCATCGGCAACGCGGGCAGCTTCTTCAAGAACCCCACCGTCACGCCCGAGCAGTGCGCCGACATCATCGCCCGTGACCCCAAGGTGGTTCACTACCCCATGCCCGACGGCAGCATCAAGCTGGCCGCCGGCTGGCTGATCGACGCCTGTGGCTGGAAGGGCAAGACCTTGGGGCATGCCGGCGTGTACGAGAAGCAGGCTCTGGTGCTGGTCAACCGGGGCACGCCCGAACGGCCGTGCACCGGTGGCGAGGTCATGACCCTGGCCAAGGCCATCCAGACCAGTGTGTACGAGCGCTTTGGCATCCGGCTGGAGCCGGAGCCCGTGGTCATCTGACGTTGTCGGTCCTTTGCGTACCCAAGGTGGAGCCAGGGTGGGGCGCTGCAAAGCGAAGTAAAGGAGGAGGCGGCCGCAGGCCGCCGGGGGACATGAGCGGCGCAGTGCCGCGCCCTGGCACCGCCCGCTCCACGAAGTCAGATCACTTGCTGCCTTCGAGCTTGAAGATCTCCGGTCCCTGGCCGACCGACAGCAGGCCGGTGTGGGCATAGATGCCCAGCTTGCCGCGCGTATCGGTGATGTCCAGGTTGCGCATGGTCAGCTGACCGATGCGGTCCAGCGGGCTGAACGGCGCGTCTTCCACCTTCTCCATCGACAGGCGCTCGGGCGCGTAGGTCAGGTTCGGGCTCTCGGTGTTGAGGATGCTGTAGTCGTTGCCGCGGCGCAGTTCCAGCGTCACTTCACCGGTCACGGCGCGGGCCACCCAGCGCTGGGCGGTTTCGCGCAGCATGATGGCCTGCGGGTCGAACCAGCGACCCTGGTACAACAACCTGCCCAGACGCAGGCCGTTGATGCGGTACTGCTCGATGGTGTCCTCGTTGTGGATGCCGGTGACCAAGCGCTCGTAGGCGATGTGCAGCAGCGCCATGCCGGGGGCTTCGTAGATACCGCGGCTCTTGGCTTCGATGATGCGGTTCTCGATCTGGTCGCTCATGCCCAGGCCGTGGCGGCCGCCGATTTCGTTGGCCTTGAGGAACATGTCCACCGGCGAATCAAACGTCTGGCCGTTGATGGCGACGGGCTGGCCTTCCTCGAAGCGGATGGTGACTTCCTCGGCCTTCACGTCCACTTCGGGCTTCCAGAACGCCGTGCCCATGATGGGGTTGACGATGCGGATGCCGCTGTTCAGGTGCTCCAGGTCCTTGGCCTCATGGGTTGCACCCAGCATGTTGCTGTCGGTGCTGTAGGCCTTCTCGACCGACATCTTGTAGTCGAAGCCGTTGGCGATCAGGAACTCGCTCATTTCCTTGCGGCCGCCCAGCTCGTCGATGAAGCTCTGGTCCAGCCAGGGCTTGTAGATCTTCAGGCTGGGGTTGGTCAGCAGGCCGTAGCGGTAGAAGCGCTCGATGTCGTTGCCTTTGAAGGTGCTGCCGTCGCCCCAGATGTGGACGTCGTCTTCCTTCATGGCGGCCACCAGCATGGTGCCGGTGACGGCGCGGCCCAGCGGGGTGGTGTTGAAGTAGGTGATGCCGCCGGTGCTGATGTGGAAGGCATTGCACTGGATGGCGGCAATGCCTTCGTGTGCCAGCTGCAGGCGGCAGTCCACCAGGCGCGCCTTCTCGGCGCCATAGGCCATGGCCTTGCGCGGGATCTCTTCGTAGTCGCTCTCGTCGGGCTGGCCGAGGTTGGCGGTGTAGGCGTAGGGCAGGGCGCCCTTCTTCTTCATCCACAGCAGGGCTGCGGACGTGTCCAGGCCGCCGGAGAAGGCGATGCCGACCTTGTTGCCCTTGGGCAGGTTTTGCAGGATGGTGGCCATGTCGAATTCGTCTCTGTGGTTCAACCGAAGTGGCAGATGTAGTGGTAGGCCTCGGTCACGCGGATCTCGAAGCTGCTGTTGCCGGGCACGTTGAACTGCTCGCCGGGGCCGGACTTGGCCCAGGTGTCGGTGCCGGCCAGCTTGTACTCGCAGCCACCGGCCACGCATTCCATGATTTCGGGCGCGCCGGTGTTGAAGGTCAGGGTCGCGGGCAGGATCACGCCGACGGATTTCTTCGTGCCATCGGGGAAGGTGATGCCGTGGCTGACGCACTTGCCGTCGAAGTACACGTTGGCCTGGGTGGTGACGGACACGCCGTCGATGCGGGAGGTGGTCATGGTGCGGGTGGGTGGAGGCAGGGCGGCGGGCCGCCGGGCAAAACCCGCATTTTAGGCTGGCAGGGCGCCTCAGGCCCGCCCAGCCCAGGCAGCGGCATCGAAGCCCGCCGTGACGCCACCGCCGTGGGCGTTGTCCCATTCCACGATCGGGCGCTTGATCAGCGAGGCATTGGCCAGGGCCAAAACATGCGCGCTGGCCGCATCGGCGACGCCCGCCTTGGTCGCATCGTCCAGCCCGCGCCAGGTGGTGCCTTTGCGGTTGATCACCACCTCCCAGCCCAGCACCTCGATCCAGCGCTGGAGCCGCTCGGGAGGCACGCCGGCCTTCTTGAAGTCGTGAAACTGGTAGGGCAGGCCCTGGCTGTCCAGCCAGGTCCGGGCCTTCTTGACGGTGTCGCAGTTGGGGATGCCGTAGAGGATGATCATGCCCCGATTCTCGCAGCGGTTGCCGGCGGGATGGGACAATAGGGCCATGCAAGAGATCCCGTTGCCGCCCCACCCCCAGACACTGGAAGAATGGCTCGCCCATTGCGAGCGCCTGCACCCGGTCACCATCGACATGGGCCTCGATCGCGTGCAGCGGGTGGCCCGGCGCATGGACCTGCGCTTTGATTGCCCGGTCATCACCGTGGCGGGTACCAACGGCAAGGGCTCGACCTGCGCCATGCTCGAGGCCATCTACTGCGAAGCAGGTTACCGCACCGGGCTGTACACCTCGCCGCACCTGGTGCATTTCGAGGAGCGTTGCCGCCTCAGCCGCGAAGCGATCGCCGCCGACCAGTTGCTGCCCGCCTTCGCCGAGGTGGAGGTGGCGCGTCGGGGTCAGACCGGGGACGATGGCCAGGGCGAGGTCAGCCTCACGTACTTCGAGTTCACCACCCTGGCCATCCTGCGCACGCTCTCACGGGCCGGTCTGGACGTGGTCATTCTGGAGGTGGGGCTCGGTGGCCGGCTGGATGCCGTCAACATCATCGACCCCGACTGTGCTGTCATCACCTGCATTGCCCTGGACCACATGGCCATCCTCGGTCCGGACCGCGAAGCCATCGGTTATGAAAAGGCCGGCATCATGCGCACCGGCCGTCCGGTGGTCGTGAGTGACCCGGCCGTGCCGCAAAGCGTGCTGGACCGCGCCACCGAGGTGGGGGCGGAGCTCTGGCGGATCGGACTGGACTTCCACTTCGCCGGTGACAAGCAGCAATGGGGCTGGGCGACACACCCCTCCCGGGGTGGCCGCCGTTACAGCGGCATGGCCTACCCGGCCTTGCGGGGCGCCAACCAGCTGGTCAATGCGTCCGGTGTGCTGGCCGCCATCGAGGCCCTGCGGACCCGGCTGCCGGTGACGGCCCAGGCGGTGCGCAACGGCCTGGCGCTGGTGGAACTGCCCGGCCGCTTCCAGATCGTTCCCGGCCAGCCGACCCTGGTGCTGGATGTGGCGCACAACCCCCATTCGGTGGCGGCGCTGGCCGAAAACCTGGATGCCATGGGTTTCCACCCGACGACCCATGCCGTGTTCGGCGCGATGGCCGACAAGGATCTGGCCGCCATGCTCGAACGGGTGGCTCCGCTGATTGACCGCTGGTACCTTACCGACCTGCCGACCGCCCGCGCGGCCAGGGCCGAAGACCTGCGCAGCGCTCTGGAGGCGGGCCCCTTGGGCCGGGGACAGGTGGCCGGCTGCTACCCGGATCCCCTCCAGGCCCTGGCGGCGGCCGTGTCGGCGGCAGACCCGGCTGATAGAATCGTGGTCTTCGGTTCCTTCTTCACCGTGGGCGGGGTTTTGCAGGATGGCATCCCCCGGCTGGCGGCGAAACACCTGGCTGCCTGAAGTCGTTCGTCGGGCCCGCAATCGCGGGTTCGGACGGCCTCTCGGTGTACCGGCATACCCGCATGTTCAAGTCCCGTTCAGGTTCCCAGGGTCACGCGCCGACCCCTGCTGCTCCCTCCATTGACGAGTTGCGTCGCCGCGCCCGTCACCGGCTGATCGGCGCCGCCGTGCTGGTGGCGTTAGGCGTGGTCGGTTTTCCGCTGCTCTTCGACACCGCACCGCGCCCCCTCACGGCCGACGTTCCGATCGACATTCCCTCGCGCGGGGTCTCCAGCCTGCCCGCCCGCAAGCCGGCGGCTGCTGCCGATGTGACATCGAATGCTGGCCTCTCAGCGCCAGTGCCGGTGGCCGAGGCTCTCGACCCCCGCGAGACGGTGGTCACGCCGGAAGACAAGCCGGCCACCACCGCCAGCGATACCGCCGCTGTGGCGACGGCACCCGCGACCTCGAAACCGGAGACGACCAAGGCGGATGCGGCGAAGGCCGACAAGCCCAAGGCCGATGCCAAGGAGACCGCCAAGCCGACCGACGGCCAGGAGCGCATCATCGTTCAGGTGGGGGCCTTTGCCGACGCCCAGCGGGCGCGCGAGGTTCGTCTCAAGCTAGAACGAGCCGGCCTCAAGACCTACACCCACGTGGCCGAAACCTCGGAGGGCAAGCGCATCCGGGTCAGGCTCGGTCCGTTTTCCACCAAGGCCGAGGCCGAAAAGGCGGCGGCCAAAGCCAAGTCGCTGGGCCTGCAGGCGGCCATCCTGACCCTGTGATTGCAGCCGTGTTCGCGACGGGGGCATGGTGATGGGCTGGCTCGACGGGTTGCTGCTGGCGGCGTTGCTGTTGTCGGTGGTCATCGGGTTGTGGCGGGGTCTGGTGTACGAGGTGCTGTCGCTGGCTGCCTGGGTGGCGGCTTTTCTGGTGGCGCAGGCGCAAGCCCGTACGGTAGGTGCGTGGTTGCCGCTGGACGGTCTGTCCGAGCCCTTGAGGTTGGCCGCAGGTTTCGTGCTCGTGTTTGTGGGGGTGGCCTTTGCGGGCGGCCTGCTGGCGTGGCTGGTCAAGAAGCTGGTGGCGTCGGTGGGGCTGCGGCCGATCGACCGTGTGCTCGGCGGTGTTTTCGGTTTGTTTCGCGGTGTCGTGATCCTGCTGGCCCTGAGCGTGGTGGTGGGTCTGACACCGCTGCGGTCAGAGGCGTGGTGGCAGCAGTCGGTGGTGGCACAGTCGCTGGATCACAGCGTGCATGCCATCAAGCCCCTGCTGCCCTCGGAGATGGCGCGCTATCTGCCTTGAGGCACGGGTCTGAATTTTTGTCTGTCTTTGTGGGGATCTGAACATGTGTGGAATCGTCGGCGTGGTGAGCCAGGCACCTGTCAACCAGCTGATCTATGACGCGCTGCTGCTGTTGCAGCACCGGGGTCAGGATGCGGCCGGCATCGTGACGCAGCAAGGGCGCAAGTTCTTCATGCACAAGGCCAAGGGCATGGTGCGCGATGTGTTTCGCACCCGCAACATGCGTGCCCTGCCGGGCAACTGCGGCCTGGGCCAGGTTCGCTATCCCACGGCCGGCAACGCGTTCAGCGAGGAAGAGGCTCAGCCGTTCTACGTGAATGCGCCGTTCGGCATCGTGATGGTCCACAACGGCAACCTGACCAATGCCAAGGCGCTCAAGCAGGAGCTGTTCCAGACCGACCACCGCCACATCAACACCGAGAGCGACTCCGAGGTGCTGCTCAACGTGCTGGCCCATGAACTGGAGAAGGTGACCCGCGGGGTGTCCCTGAAGCCGGCTGATGTGTTCGCCGCCGTGCGTGGCGTGCATCAGCGCATCAAGGGCTCCTACGCCGTCATCGCCCTGATCGCAGGTCATGGCCTGGTGGCTTTCCGAGATCCCTACGGCATCCGGCCCCTGTGCGTAGGCAAGGGGGAGTCTGGCTTCATGGTGGCCAGTGAATCGGTCACGCTGGAGGGGACCGGTTTCGAACTGGAGCGCGATGTTCAGCCCGGGGAGGCGCTCTTCGTGGACCTGCAGGGCAATGTCCAGTTCGAGCAGTGCGCGGACAACGTCCGACATCACCCCTGCATCTTCGAATATGTCTATCTGGCCCGGCCGGACTCGGTGCTCGACGGTATCTCGGTCTATCAGGCTCGCCTGAACCTGGGCAAGACGCTGGCCAAGCGGGTGATCTCGACCGTACCGCCCACCGAGATCGACGTGGTGATTCCGATCCCCGAATCTTCGCGCCCCAGTGCCATGGAATTGGCGCACATCCTGGGTCTGCCCTACCGCGAAGGTTTCGTGAAGAACCGCTACGTGGGCCGTACCTTCATCATGCCCGGCCAGAGCGTTCGCAAGAAGTCGGTGCGCCAGAAGCTCAACGTGATCGGCAGCGAGTTCAAGGGGCGTAACGTACTGCTGGTGGACGACTCCATCGTGCGCGGCACCACGTCCCGCGAGATTGTTCAGATGGCCCGCGAAGCGGGCGCGCGCAAGGTCTACATGGCCAGCGCCGCGCCGCCGGTTCGCTTCCCCAACGTCTACGGTATCGACATGCCGACCTCACACGAGCTCGTGGCCCATGGGCGCACGGTGGACGAGGTGCGGGAGAGCATCGGTTGTGACGCCCTGATCTATCAGGATGTGGACGCGATGAAGCAGGCCATCGGCTCGCTCAACCCGGCGCTGGCGGGTTTTGATGCTTCATGCTTCGACGGGGTCTATGTGACGGGTGACATCACCCCCGAGACCATCGCCCGCATGAACGATGGTCGGGATCAGAAGGCAGAGGAGGGCGACGAGGACGCTTCCCGCCTGGCTTTGCCCAATGCCCAGGTGTCCTGAGCCACAGGCTGACCTCCATGAGCGCACCACAAAAGTCCGACAGTTTGGCTGCCCTGCACCGCGAAACCCTGGCCGTGCGCCTGGCCGCCGAGCGCAGCGCCTACGGTGAGAATTCCGAGGCCCTGTACCTCACCAGCGGCTATGTGCAGCCCTCCGCCGAGGATTCCGCGCGCCGTTTCGCGGGCGAGGACGATGGCTACACCTATGGCCGCTCCGGCAACCCCACAGTGTCCAGCTTCGAAATGCGGCTGGCCGCCCTGGAAGGCGCCGAGGCCTGCATGGCCACGGCCTCGGGCATGGCCTCGGTCATGCTGATGTGCTTCAGCCTGCTCAAGGCAGGCGATCACGTCATCATTTCCCAGAGCATGTTCGGTTCGACCCTCAAACTGATCGGCTCCGAATTCGCCCGTTTCGGGGTCGAAACGTCCGTGGTGCCGCAGACCGATCTGGCCGCCTGGGCCGCCGCGTTGCGTCCGACCACGCGCCTGCTGTTTGCCGAAACGCCGACCAACCCGCTGGGTGAGGTGTGCGACATCCGTGCTCTGGCTGATCTGGCGCACAACGCCGGCGCGCTGCTGGCCGTGGACAACTGCTTTGCCACGCCAGCCTTGCAGCGCCCCATCGAACTCGGCGCCGACATCGTGATGCACTCCGGCACCAAGTACCTGGACGGGCAGGGCCGCGTGATGGCCGGTGCCCTCTGCGCCCGTGAAGCCATGGTCCGCGAGAAGTTTCTGCCGGTGCAGAAGAACTCGGGCATGGTGCTCTCGCCCTTCAACGCCTGGGTGGTGCTCAAGGGCCTGGAAACGCTGGACCTGCGCATGAAGGCCCAGAGTGCCCAGACGCTGGCGCTGGCCCAGTGGCTGGAAGCGCACCCGGCCGTCGGGCGCGTGTACTACCCCGGTTTGGCCAGCCACCCCCAGCATGAACTGGCCATGCGCCAGATGAACGGCATCGGTGGCGCAGTGCTGTCTTTCGACGTGAAAGCAGCCAACCCCGAGCAGGCCCGCCAGCGCGCGTTCCACGTGCTCGATTCACTGCAGGTCCTGTCGCTGTGCACCAACCTGGGCGACACCAAGACCCTGTGTACCCACCCGGCCAGCACCTCGCACGGCAAGCTCACCGAAGCGCAGCGTCAGGCCGCTGGCATCGGCCAGGGCCTGATCCGTGTGGCCGTTGGCCTTGAACACCTGGACGACATCCGCGCCGATCTGGCTCGCGGTCTGTCCAGCCTCTGAATTTCACGATCACTGTCATGACCGTCCGTACCCGCTTCGCGCCGTCGCCCACCGGCTTCATCCACTTGGGCAACATCCGTTCCGCGCTCTATCCGTGGGCCTTTGCCCGCGCCAACCAGGGCGTTTTCATCCTGCGTATTGAAGACACCGATCTGGAGCGTTCCACCCAGGCCGCGGTGGACGTGATCATCGAAGGCATGAAGTGGCTGGGCCTGGACCACGACGAAGGCCCGTTCTACCAGATGCAGCGTATGGACCGGTACAAGGCAGTGCTGGCCGAGATGCAGGCCCAGGGTCTGGTCTATCCGTGCTACATGAGCGTCGCGGAGCTTGACGCGCTGCGCGAGCGCCAGATGGCCAGCAAGGAGAAACCGCGCTACGACGGCACCTGGCGCCCTGAGCCCGGCAAGGTGCTGCCGCCGGTGCCCGAAGGCGTGAAGCCGGTGTTGCGCTTCAAGAACCCGAAAGACGGCGTGGTGGCCTGGGACGACAAGGTCAAGGGCCGCGTCGAATTCAGCAACAGCGAACTCGATGATCTGGTGATCGCCCGCCCCGACGGCACGCCCACCTACAACTTCTGCGTGGTGGTGGACGACATCGACATGGCCATCACCCACGTGATCCGTGGTGATGACCATGTCAACAACACGCCGCGCCAGATCAACATCTTCCGGGCCCTGGGCAAGGAGCCACCGGTCTATGCCCATCTGCCCACCGTGCTGAACGAGCAGGGTGAGAAGATGAGCAAGCGCAACGGCGCCAAGCCGGTCACGCAGTACCGCGACGAGGGCTATCTGCCTGACGCCATGGTCAACTACCTGGCCCGCTTGGGCTGGAGCCACGGTGACGACGAAATCTTCAGCCGAGAGCAGTTCCTTCAGTGGTTCAACCTGGATCACCTGGGCAGCAGCGCCGGCCGCTTCGACGAGGCCAAGCTGCGCTGGGTCAACGCCCAGCACCTCAAGGCCATGGACGATGTGGCGCTGTCGGCGTTGGTCGCTGAACAGTTGTCCAAGCGTGGCATCACTGCGGACGAGCGCCTGCCGCGCATCTGTGGCCTGTTCAAGGACCGCTGCGACACCACGGTCGCCCTGGCCGATTGGGCGCAACCCTATTACACCGATGTCATGGTCAAGGATGAGGACCGCGCACAGCATCTCACCGACGCCATCAGGCCTGCGGTGGCTTCCCTGGCCGGCAAGCTGGCTTCATGCAACTGGGACAAGGCCTCCATCGGCGCCGCCATCAAGGAAGTGATCACGGAGCAAGGCGTGAAGATGCCGCAGCTGGCCATGCCGGTGAGGGTGCTGACCATGGGGACACCCCAGACGCCTTCCCTGGATGCGGTACTGGAACTGCATGACCGAAAAAAAATTTTGGCCCGTTTGCAAAACGCCTGAAAATGTGCCTATAATTCAAGTCTTGCTGATGAGCACTGAGCAACAAGCGAAACGCAAGTTGAGCAGTACTGCAAAGTGACCATCAACATCCCGTGGGGGTATAGCTCAGCTGGGAGAGCGCTTGCATGGCATGCAAGAGGTCAGCGGTTCGATCCCGCTTACCTCCACCAAAATTTAGTGAAAATTCAGCGTTGAAAACTGTGTTACAATGCTGAATTCCGGAAGTTCCAAGGTTTTGACCCTATCGTCTAGAGGCCTAGGACATCACCCTTTCACGGTGAGTACCGGGGTTCGAATCCCCGTAGGGTCGCCAAGTTTGTGGCACTTGGCCTGATGCGAAAGCAGAGGGCAAAAAGCCGCACCACTGCGGAGTGGTAGTTCAGTTGGTTAGAATACCGGCCTGTCACGCCGGGGGTCGCGGGTTCGAGCCCCGTCCACTCCGCCAAGTGATCATGAAAGCCGTTCGGTTGCAAAACTGAACGGCTTTTTTCTTTTCCCATCTGGTATTCGCTGGCTGAGTCCATCCGCCCATGGGGCGGACAGCGGACGTCAGATCAAAGCCCCCTCAAGCCGCAGCAGGGCGATCTTGCGCTCCAGGCCACCGGCGTAGCCGGTCAGTGCCCCGTTGGCACCGAGCACGCGGTGGCAGGGAACGATGATGCTCAGCGGGTTTCGGCCGATGGCTGCGCCGGCGGCCCGGGCCGCTGCCGGATTGTCCAGTCGGGCAGCGAGGATCCCGTATGTGATCGTTGCGCCATAGCCGATGTCCAGCAAGGCTTGCCAGGCGCGTTGCTGGAATCCTGTGCCCAGACGCAGGTCCAGCGGCAGATCGAAGGTACGAAGGCTCTGATCAAAATAGGCTTGCAGCTGTACGGCGGCTTCGTCCAGCAGCGGGTGCCCCTCCTCATATTGCCAGTGGGCCGTCAGCCAGGTGGCCGGCCCGTGACGGTCGCCGTCGAACCAGGCACCGAGCAGACCCTGCGGGCTGGCGGCCAGGCGCATGGGTCCCAGGGGCGATGTCCAGCGGGTGTAGGTGATGGGTTCAGGCAGTGTCATGTCGATTCCTGGTGGAGGTGCCCATGGCCCACGCACGCACCACCGCGTAGCTGCGCCACGGTCGCCAGCGCTGGGCGAGGTGATCAGGGGACAAAGGTGGCTGACGGCCGCACAAGGCGTTGCGGACCGCGGCATCGCCCGGCAGCCATGCATCCGACCAATGCAGCGCCCGCATGGCAATGTACTGTGCCGTCCAGGGCCCGATACCCGGCAACGCCGTCAACTGCGTTACCGTGGCATCCGGGTCGCCACCGGGTTCAAGGCGCAGCTTGCCGTCGGCGCAAGCCCGTGCCAGGGCAATGATGGCTGTCTGCCGTTGTTTGGTGATGCCCAGCGAGCCCATTCGGGAGGGATCGGCATGCGCCAAAGTCTCTGGGTCCGGGAATGCAATTGAGACCGAGGATGCAGGTGTTTCCACCGGTGTGCCCCATTGGGCGACCAGGCGGGCGGTGAGGGTGTTGCCGGCGGCCAGGGTGACCTGCTGCCCGAGGATCGCGCGCACGCCGGCCTCGAAACCGTCAAAACTGCCCGGCAGGCGAAGTCCGCTGCCGCAAGGAAAGTCCTCATCCAGGACTGAGTCGATCTGCGTGATGTCGACGTCCAGATCAAGCCAGCGCCGGGTCCGCCAGATGATTTGTGGCAGTTCTGGCCAGAGCAGGGGGCTCACCTCCAGGGTCACACTCTGCCGCTCGGGAACAAAGCGGATCCGGATCCAGCCGGATACGGATCCCGCCCGGGTCTCAAGCCGGACCGCTTTGAGCATGCCTGGCCGGGGTCCGTGAATCATGGCCTCGTTCCCGGCCAGTTGCCGGTCGGCGAGGAAGGTCAACATGGACGAGACGTGCATGGGTGCGCGCCATTGCAGCAGGACCGGACGCGGCGCCATCGAAGAAACTGTGGCCTGCTCGGGGTGCCGTCTCAGGGTGGTGGGTTGAAGGCCGTAAGCGCAACGGAACACCTCATTGAATCGCCGCACGCTGCCAAAGCCGCTGGCCAGTGCAACCTGCGACATGGGCAGCGCCGTGTCGGTCAGCAGCTGCTTGGCGGTCAGCAACCGGCGTGTCTGCAGGTACTGCAGGGGGGAAATGCCCAGCCGTGCGCCGAACAGGCGGCGAAGATGCCGATCGGTGATTCCCAGATGTGCGCTCAGCGATTGCAGCGTGGAGCCGATACCGGTGTCGCCGATGGACCAGTGACCGGGATGATCAAGCCACTGCAAGGCGGACTGCAGCAAGCAGTCTCCCGCGTCCACCGATGACCAATGCCGCTGGGCAGGCGCGAGTTCGGGGCGGCATCTCAGGCAGGGCCGGAAACCGGCATGCTCCGCCTGTGCCGCCAGGCGAAAGAACCGGCAGTTGTCAGCCTTGGGTGTGCGAACCCGGCACACCGGCCGACAGTAGATGCCCGTGCTGGTGACACCGACAAAGAAGTGGCCATCAAAACGGGCGTCGCGCGCGCACAGTGCGTCGTAGCAGGCTGCCGGGTTCTGATGAAGGTCGGTATCCATGGCCCCATGGTAGCCCGGTGGAGCGGCAGTGGCTGGCCGGATCCGGACATCGACATTCGGCCGGTAACGGCGCTCATCCTACAATGTCGGGTTAGCTTTTTACCTATCAAGAATCGTTCTCAACATGCAGCTGTCACCGTCGATCTTCAAGGCCTATGACATTCGCGGCATCGTGCCTGCCACCCTTGACGAAGCAGTGGCCGAGGGGCTGGGCAGGGCCTTCGGCACCCACGCGCGTGCGTCGGGTGAAACGGTCGTGGCGGTCGGTCGGGATGGTCGCCTGAGTGGTCCCGCGCTGTCGGCAGCGCTCATCCGCGGGCTGGTCGCTGCGGGCATGGAGGTGATCGACGTCGGCATGGTCACCACCCCGATGCTGTACTTCGCCGCGAGCACCTTGTGCCGCAGCGGCATCCAGGTGACGGGCAGCCACAACCCGAAGGACTACAACGGGTTCAAGATGGTGCTGGGTGGACGCGCCATCTACGGTGACGAGATCCAGAAGCTGCGCCAGATCATGGAGACCGACAGCTGGGCCCTGATGGCGGGCGGCTCGGTCCGATCGGTCGACGTGGGTCAGGCTTACCAGGACCGCATCGTGTCGGACGTGCGCCTGAGCCGCCCGATGAAAGTGGTGGTGGATTGTGGCAACGGCATCGCCGGGGCTTCGGCGCCCGCCCTGTACCGCGCCATGGGTTGCGAGGTGATCGAACTGTTCAGTGAGGTGGACGGCAATTTCCCGAATCACCACCCGGATCCCAGCAAGCCCGAGAACCTGCAGGATCTGATCCGCGCGCTGGAGGAAACCGGAGCGGAGCTGGGCATGGCGTTTGACGGTGACGGTGACCGCCTGGGCATCGTCACCCGGGGTGGCAACAACATCTTTCCCGATCGCCAGATGGTACTGTTTGCGCGGGACGTGCTCTCTCGCGTGCCGGGCGGGAACATCATCTTTGATGTCAAGTGCTCCCAGCGCCTGGCGCCAGCCATCCGGGAGGCGGGCGGCGTGCCCCACATCTACAAGACCGGGCATTCGCTGATCAAGGCCCGCATGAAGGAGCTCGACAGCCCGCTTGGCGGGGAGATGAGCGGCCACATCTTCTTCAAGGAGCGCTGGTTCGGCTTTGACGATGGCTCGTACGCCGGTGCGCGCATGCTGGAGATCCTCAGCCGCAGCGCGGATGCCAGCGCCGTGTTGGATGCCCTGCCAACCAGCCACAGCACGCCCGAGCTGAACGTCGCTTGTGCGGAAGGCGAACCCCACGCTGTGGTGCAGAAACTGGTCGATCTGGCCCAGGCGGACCCGGCCTTCTCGGCGCCCGCCGTGCTGTCGACGATTGACGGTGTGCGGGTGGACTGGCCGGACGGCTTTGGCCTGATCCGGGCATCGAACACGACACCCGTGCTGGTGCTCAGGTTTGAAGGGCAGACGGTGGATGCACTGCACCGGATTGAACACACCATGCTGGCATTGCTCAAGCAGGCCAAGCCCGATGCGGTGGTGGGTGCGTCCGCTCACTGAGCCTTGATCGCTGGTTCGCCACCCAAGGGACAACGTGTTTCTGCCTTCGCTCCGTGATGTGACCGTGGTGGTGGTGACCAAGGACAGCGCCCACTGTCTTGACGGTCTCGATCCGCTGCTGTCATGCTGCGAGCATGTGATCGTCTCCGACAACGCCAGTGGCGATGGCACTGCTGATCGGGTCGCCACGCTTTGGCCACACGCGCGAGTGCTCAGGCATCCCCTGAACCTTGGGTTCGGGGCGGCGAACAACCGGGCATTGGATCAGGTGAGCACGCCCTGGGCTTTCCTACTCAACCCGGACTGTGTGGTGTCAGCCAGTGCACTGGAAACACTGCTCAGTGCGTCCCGGGATTTTCCCGACGCGGCTGTGGTCGCCCCGGAACTGTCAGATCTGAACGGGCGCCGCGAGATCAATTACCGCTGGCCCCAGACGGTTTGGCCCAGCACCGGGCCTGGGGCCGATGGACCGGTCTGTGTGGGTTTCGTGTGTGGTGCGGCCATGCTGTTTCGCCTGTCCGCCTTTGAATGTGTGGGTTTCTTCGACGAGACGTTTTTCCTCTACTACGAAGATGACGATCTTTGCCTTCGTCTGTTTCAGCATCGCCGCCCGATGATTGTGGTGCCTGGAGCGATCGCCCGGCACTTTTCGCGTGGCTCCGTCAGAGGCGATGCGCCTTGGAGAAGCGAGTACACCAGAGGCTTCCACCACGCGCAGTCGAAGTTGATTTTTGTGTCCAAGCACCAGTCTTGCGCTGAGGCCAATCGTCTGAGGAGGCGACTCATCGCGTTGACCGTGGTCAGTCTGCCTCTGAGAGTGCTTGCTTTTTCCCCACGCCTGATTGCCAGAATGTGGGGGCGCCTGTGTGGCCTCCTGCAGTGGCGGTTGCCCTCCAGGTTGGCGGTATCCGGGGCTTCGTCATGAGCGGTGCAATCAACCGCTGGGCGTGCGAGATGAGGTCTCGCTGGCTTGCATGGCAGGCCGGAGACGGCCCCATGAGACTGGCGCGTGCACTGGACCAATGCAAGTCGGATGTGCCGGTCTTGCTCATCTCGTACAACAACGGTGTGTATGTGGAGCACATGGTCCGCCAGCTCAAAGGGTTTGGTGTCAGCCCGATTGTTCTGGACAACAGGTCCGGTGACGACGAGACACGGCGCATCCTGTCGCGCCTGGACAAGGGCAACGACGCCAGCGTGATCTGTCTGGACAGGAATTTTGGCCACAAGGTGGCCTTCCTGCCGCCTTTCTATGACCAACTTCCGGACGTTTTCGCCTGTTCGGATCCCGACTTGCTCCTGAATGAGCGGATGCCCCGGGATTTCCTGAGTCAGTTGCATCAGGTGGCGCAGCATTTCCAGGTCTACAAGGCCGGTCTGGCCCTGGAACTCCCCGATGATCTGGAGCTGATTTCGAACACCTACCAGAAGAAGAAGTGCAAGGGCGGAATCAATAATCAAGTGCAACACCCAACCGGTAAGGTACCGCGATGGGCAAGCACTACGAACAACTCACGGCTGAAGAACGAGCGGCGATCATGATGATGAAGGCGGACAACTGCTCGGCGC
>NZ_JBHTBX010000013.1:0-82327 GCF_042665135.1 Hydrogenophaga bisanensis | reverse complement strand
GCGGCTGGTGTAGGCCGGGTTGACCAGGATCACCTGGCCACCCCTGCATTGCACCTTGTACGAGATCTGCCGTGCGAACTCGCCCCACGCCGCATCGAGGATGCTGCGGTTGAGGGCGGCCTTCTGGCGCACGTTCTTCCCCGGCTGGTCGGCAGTGCCCCTGGCACTGGTCGACATGTTTTTCACGCGCAGATCTTCCAGGGCGATGACCGGGTGCCGCCCGGCAATCTCTGTCGTGAGCTTGTGCAGCCAGTCGCTGCGCTGGCGGGCAATGCGCCGGTGCAGGCGCTCCAGGCGCTCTGCCGCCTTGCGGCGGTTGGCAGAGTCCTTCATTTTGCGCGAGACAGAGCGCTGGTACCGGCGGATGCGCACCTGCTGGCGCGCGAGCGCCTTCAGCGGCGCCATCACCACCCCCTCGGAGGTGGCGGCAAACGCCGCCACGCCCAGATCGATGCCCAGGGTGGGCGCAACATCCAGCGCAGGTAGGGTCTCGCTCACCAGCACCTGGATGCTGGCGTACCAGTGGTTCCTCTCGCGGGTAAGGCTCACGTTTCGCAGGATGCCAGCCACCGGCTGGCTCATGCGCATTCGCACCCAGCCGAGCTTGGGCAGCTTGATCCGGCCGTTGGCCGCATCAAGGCTGAACTGCTTCGCATCGGGGAAGCGCACGCCGGGCTCCTGGCCGCGGCGCTTGAAGGAAGGAAAGCCGCCCGTCTTGGCGAAGAAGCGCTTGTACGCCTCGTCCAGGCGCTTGAGGGTCTGCTGCTGCGGGTGGATGGGGCCTTCGGCCAACCACCCTGTCTCGGCCGCGTTGCGCCAGGCGGTGAGCCACTTACACATCTCGCCGTACGCAGCATACTTCTCGCCGCGCGCGTGCCGCGCCCGCTGCTCGGCCAGCGCCTGGTTCCACACCCAGCGCAGGCCGCCGGCGATACGCCGCAGCTGCGCTTCGTGCGCAGGGCGCAGCCGGAGCTGGAAGCGGTAGGCTCGAACGCTGGACATACGTACAGGTTACAGGAGCAACCCGAAACACGCAAACGGATCCGAACGCGGGAACGGGTTCGACTGCAGGCTACCGCCTGCCGACGCTATCCCTCCCCGCCCTGAACGGCGGGGCTTGACGCGAACCGGGTCAGCAACTCCGCCGGGAAAAGACCGAGGTCCAGACGTCGGGCAAAGGTCCCCAAGAGCTTGGTGCCCAAATGGTGCGCCTCATCGAAAACGTAGATCGTGCCCTCCTGGGCTAGGGGGGAGCTGGGAATGTGGGCCAGGCAGCTGAGCAGATAGTCGTGGTTGGTGATCACCACATCGGAATTGCGAATGGCCTCCTGGGTCAGGTAGTAGGGGCAATCCTCGTACAGGTGGCAGCGCTTGCCGGTGCAGGTGGCTGAGGTGTTGTTGATCCTGCGCCACTGATCCGAGGAAAACCTGACGGGTGCTGTGTCTCGAAGACCATTCCACTGCTTGGCTTCAAACATGCGAGCGGCGGTGTCCAGGTCGGCATCCTCCTGGCCGTTGAACATGTCGCGTGTGCTTGTCGCATCGTCGAGGCGATGAGGGCAAACATGTCGCTCACGGCCCTTGGCCACAGCCATCCTGATCGGCTGTCCTCCGCAGGCGACGAACGCTTGCGAAAGCATGGGGATGTCCTTGGCCAGCTGATCCTGCAGTGAAGCCGTGGCGGTGGAAACCACCAGGGTGCGCTTGTCCAACTGGGCGGCCACCAGTCCTGGGATCAGATAGCCAAGGCTTTTGCCGGTTCCGGTTGGCGCCTCCACCAGACCGACTTTCTCCCCCATGAACAGGCGCAAGGCGGCGGTCATCATCTGTTGCTGCTGAGTGCGAACGATGAATCCTGGCAGCTGAGACTTGAGCTCACGGTGGACGTCGGCAACCAGTTGGGCGTGAGTGGAGTGAGTCATGGATGGGGCCAATAAGGTACTCACTCATGCTGCAGCACGAACCTACGAAGTCAACTTTTCGTCTCCGTTAGGTGGGAGGCAGCCAAATCAAATGAAGGCTTCGTGGGGCCTGCATTCGAGAAAAAAAACTGATCGCGGCGTTGTGCAATCGGTTCATGCCAACACTTCGGCCCGTCTCAACCGTTGCAACCATGCTTGCTGCCCTGTGCTTTGTCGCACAGGTGCACGCATCAGGCATGCGCTCCGGGCACGTCCTGGTGTGCGAGGAAAGCCGGGCTGGCGTTGTAACGGTCACCGAAAGCCAGTATCCGCAGTTGCTGCAGCTGGTGCGCCAGGGGCGGGCGACTTGGGCACCGTCTGTGCTGGATTCGGTCACCAGTCACGCAATGGCCGAGGGAAAGGGCATCTGGCGGCGGTTGACCCCGGGGGCTCTATTCGAAGCTGCAGGAACTGCGACGCCATCGGCGGTGATGGCGTCCATCGCCATGCGCGAATCTGGGCGTAGCGGCTGGTATTGGCCCTGGACGATCAATCACGCGGGCAAATCCCTCTACTTCGACTCGAAGGAAGAGGCCGTCGCCGCTGCTCAGCGGCTTCTGCAGTCGGGTAGCACGAGCTTCGATGTGGGCCTCATGCAAGTGAATTGGCGCTGGAACCACGAGAGGTTCACAGGCCTGGCGGATGCGTTTGAGCCGCTGACCAACATTCGAGTGGCTGATCAGATTGTGCAGGAGCACCTTCGCCAAACCGGCTCCATCGGTGAAGCCGTCGGGCGATACCACTCCAAAACGCCATCGCTCAAGCACCGGTACCTGACGGCGGTCAATCAGCAGTACATGGCGCTGGCCCGCGTTCCCGCCAGTTCACTGGACGAGGCCTGCCGCAGCGGATGAGCGCTGTCTCACTACCGGAACCAGGGCATTTCACTTATCCATTTTCAACACGCACGTGCAATCGAGAGGTATTTCATGATTCGAGGACTGGTGATTCTGGCTGCATTGAGCGTTGGTTGTGCATATGCGCAGCCGCGCCTTCAGGTGATTGGCGATCTGGGGCATCAGCCTGTATCGCCTGTTCAGCAACGCGTGGAGGGAAGCTTGGTGACAGTGGCCAAGATGATCGCCCCGCATGGCTGGGTGGGCTATGCAAGTCGATCGCTGGATGTCAATCGACGCAGCACCATTGATGTCCAGCAAGGTGAGCCATGGACGGGCGCATTCGAGCGCTGGCTTGCTCAGGAACATCTGTTGGCGCGCGTGGACACCTCCAAGAAGCAGTTCTTTCTTGATGCAGATCCCTCTGCCCGCAAAGCGCAGCCTGCAGGCGCAGCTGCCTCAGCTGCTGCAACTGTGGTTGTTCCTGCAGCCGCTCCGACCCAAGCAGCCGTTGCTGTTCCTGTGATGGCGCCGGCACCTGCTGCCGCGCCTGCCGCCGCAGTAGCTGGCCAACGCTGGCAGGTGCGCATCGAAGACATCAAGCTGGAAAACACCCTCAAGAGGTGGGCCCAGCAAGCCAACTACCAGCTCATCTGGGACACGGACCGTGAGTTCCTCATCCCCGCCAGTGACGAGTTCATCGGCAACTTCGAAGACGCACTGGATCGCTTGCTGCAGTCGCCGGCCATCCGAAAGTCTGAGCACCCACTCGAAGCCGTCATCTACAGCAACAACCCGCCGCTGGTGCGCATCACTCGCCTGGGCGAACAGTAATCCATCAAGGAAATCAGTCGCATGAACGCATTCAAACCTCTCTCCCTCGTGGTTGTTGTGGCCGCGATGTCCGCGTGCAGCACCCAGATCGAGCGCGATGTCCGCAGCAACGCTGCAGCTACCCCGACGCACCTCCATACGCAGCCACTGGCCAGTCCTGGGGTTCATCCTCTGGGCTCCCCAGCGTCAGTTCAGTCCAGTGCCGCCTCATTGAACCGCGACCGCCTGGTTCGAACCTCTGCCTCGCCTTGGATCGGTGGAGTTTCTACCGTCACCAAGCGAGATGCCCGTCTACCCGCTGTCTTCGAGCAGAAACACGTCCTGGACTTTGGCAATGAGCGCGTGTCTCTTGCCACCGTTGCTGCTCGGCTGACCCGTCTGACATCCATTCCGGTGCGCATTCGCGGGGATGTCTACGAGGCGATCGGTGCCGAATCCGTGCCCGTGGTGGGGGATCTGTCGAAGCTGATGCCCGCACCCATGGATGGAATCAAGCCTGGGGCCGCGCTTCCTGCTGCTGGCGCAATGCCGGCCGTTTCCGCAGCGATGCAGCCGCTTAGCCGCGCAACACCCAACAGCATTGACGCCGTCGAGATGCGTTGGAACGGACGGCTTCGCGACTTTCTGGACCACCTGACGAACACCCTGTCCTTGAGCTGGGAATACCAGGACGGCGCCGTTGTGATCATGCGACTGGTGACCGAGTCCTACCAGCTGGCCACCACCCCTGGCAAGCAGACCTATACCCTGACTGCCGGTGGAACAGGTGGCGGCACCAGCAGCAGCGATGGTGTCAGTGTGACCTCCCAAGCCGGTACCCAGATCTCAAGCACAGGCATTCTGGACGTCAAGGAATCCATCCTCAAGACGGTCAACAAGATCATCGAAGGTGTGCCCAACAGCTTCGCATCCTGGTCGGATGCGACGAGTCGCCTGGTGGTTGCGACATCCAAGGAGGGCCAGGCCCGGGTTCGAGAGTACCTCGATCGTGAAAACAAGGCGCTGCGCCAGCGGGTCAATGTCACCTTCGACATCTATTCGGTACGCAAGAACGTTGGTGATGAGCAGGGTGTGAACTGGAGCGCTGTCTTCAACAGCCTGAACACCCGCTACGGGATCGAGTTCCTCTCCCCCATGCAGCTGACCAGCAACAACTCCGGCGGCCTGAAGATTGCGACGACTTCCCGAGACCTGACCACCACGCACGACGCGATGCTGAACCTGCTGGCGCAGCACGGTGAGTCTGTGCAGCACCGCCCGGTCTCTGTGACCTCCTCGCAGGGGGTGTGGGATAGCACAGGCAGGCTCTCGACCACCGGCTACCTCAAAGAAACGACACCAGGCAACTCCAGCGGTACGGGCGCAGCGGGTGCCCCTGGTCTGAAGACCGACATGATCACCACCGGCGACCAGTACAGCGTGCTGCCGATCGTTCAGTCAGACAACACCACGCTGGTGCGCTTCAACATCACGCTGAGTGATCTTCTGGGCCTGTATGACGTGTCCACAGGTTCTGGAGACACCTTCCAGCGCGTGCAGACACCCAAGGTCGAAGCCATCACCAAAGGCAGCATGGTCAACCTCGCGCCGGGTGAAACAGCTGTGATCACCGGTCTTTCCCGTCGGGTGTCCAACCGCGAGGAAAACAGGTTGACCGAAGACGCCCCGCTGCTGGCCGGGGGCTCGCGACGGGCCTCGATTTCGACCGAGCACCTGCTCATCCTGGTTCGCGCAACCCCGCTGTGAGGTGATCGATGAGCGTCATCGTCTTTCAGGACAAGAAGCTTGCGATTGCCTCAGGATTGCGATGGTCGCTCCTGGCACAAGACAGCAAGAAGAAGCAGAACCGGACCGAGCAGATCCGTGCGCGCGTTCGCAATTCCAACGGTGCCACGCGGTATGTGACCACTACTTCTGCTGAGGATGCACCCTACATTGGGCTGTATACCCCGGATCGGATGGGAAAGGCACCCAAGGGTGACATCCACTCGATTGCCCTGGTGTTTCTCCATGCCCTTCTCAAGGCGCATCGTGGCGAACGCAGCACGATCAATGCTGCGTTGGTCATGGACGTTGAGAATGCGCAAAGCACCAAGAAGGCGGTGGTCATCATTCTCGGTGGGAACATCGTCCACGACACGGTCGAAGACCAGTTCAGGGCGCACGCGATCGTCGAGCAGAACCAGAACGAGCTGGGTGGCTTCCTGCAAGTGCTCAGCACGGAAGGCGATATTCCCGGGGCGGCCCATGTCTCGTGGGAAGACTTGCTGGTCCATGCAACCAAGGAATCCAAGACATCCCCTGTGCCCCAGGGGGCGCTGCTGATCCCTGCAGTTCTTGGTGTACTCCTTCTTGCTGGTTTGGGTGCCGCCTACCACTTCCTGGTCATCGTGCCAGAGCAGGAGGCTGAGCGGCGCCGCAAAGCCCAGGAAGCCGACAAGACGCAGCAGTACTTGCAGCAGTTGGCTGCGGCGATGCAGAACGCCGGTTGGGTGTCCACGTCCTACATCAATCAGCTGCAGGCCATGCGCAGTGATCCGTACTGGATCAAGGGCTGGTCATTGGCCAAGCTCGACTGCCAACACCAGTCCCAGAGCTGCCAGGAGCATTGGGTTCGTCATGGGGGCAAGCTTCCAGAGCTCGTGGCCCAGCGTGCCAACAGCGTCTATCAGCCTCAGACCAACCCACGCGACAGCGAGGCTTCTTTCTCGCGTAAGGCTGTGGTTGAGCCTGCTGTGCTCACTCACGACTTGATCCCCGCAGATGACAACGAAGCTGACATGCGACTGCGGCCGGTGATCAACGAGCTGGTCAATGCCGGGATGGCCGTACAGCTGAGTGCACCAACGGTCTGGCCCAGCTTTCCCATGGCTGGCGTCAAGCAGGACGTGGTGATCAAGCGCAGAAAGATGACCATCAATGCGGACTACTACCTGGCCGAGCAGGCAGTGCGTCAGCTCCCGCCACATGTCATTCCCGACTCCATCTCCTTCAAGACGATGGACCCTTTCACCGTCCAGCTGACTGCCCACGTGTACGTCAAGTAAGTCCCGAGTTCGAGGCCTTTGTCATGATCAAACCAATTTACCTCATCGCAGCGCTGCTCCTGACGGCAGGAACCGCCTACGCACAGCAGTCGGTCGTTGGTGCCCCCAAGGCGGTACCAGCAGATGACAAACAGTTGACCTATCGAGATCCGGCAGAGCCGATTTCGATCGGCGAGATGTCGGACAAGCAGGCGGCTGCGGAGACCGAGAAGTTTCTCAACAAACTCGGATACACCGGCGTCAAGCATGTGGAAGCTGTCAAGTCGGCGGTCGAGGCGGCCAAGGTGGAGCCTGAGACGCCACCTAACCAGATGAAGCTGCTGGGTGTCTACGGACAGGACGGCGCTTTGTCTGCCGATCTGTCAGTCAATGGCCAAGTCCACAAGGTAACGGGACAAGCGGCGGCCGGCATCGTCAAGGTGCTTGAAGTCAAGCGTGATGGCCTCAAAGTCACTTACAGCCTGAACAAGCGCTGCCCGGTGCGTGTGGCAGATGAGAAGACCGGTCGGATCACCAAGAAGCGGGTGCCTTGTGTCAACGAGGCCAATCTGGCCATCGGTGACTCCATCGAGTGGCGCTGAAGGAGAGCGAACATGCTCGGCTCACTCCTGCGTAGGTCTGATCCCGAAAGGGAGCAAACGCGACAACCGACGCGTGTCGCTGAAAGTCCCTTCGCCGCGTCCATGCCTCTCTCACCGGACTCCCTTCTTGGCCCGGACGTGAGCGACTTCGTCGACAGCGAAACCGAAGAGCACAAAACGGTCATCAAGTCCTTTGATGCCTTCCCAGGCATCAAGCAGGTGATGACCACGAACGATGCATCGGAAGAGGCTTTGCGTCTTCCCTCCGAGGTGCGCGACTTCATCATTGCTGTGCAGGTGGACTCGCGCGCTGGGCGCATCTACATCGATCCAGCCAAACGGGCGCTGGTCAACAAATACATACCCGGAATACGCGCTGCGCTCAGCGCCTTGGGTATCAGTTCAGGCGGTGACCGCGTCTATCTGGCAGATAGCGCAGTGATCGTTCAAGTCCGAAAGAGCCAGGAACGCGTCCACGAGCGCAAGGGTGGCAGCATCGGAGCGCAAGGGCAGGGCGCGCAGCTGTTCCGACGTTGGATCGCACACTGTCACGCCGAGAAGGCCAGCGACCTGCATGTGAGCATCATTGCCGGAGGCAAGGGGTTGGTGCAGATGCGTGTCAACGGTGAGATGGAGGATCTCCCCGGAACGTCCAACGGACTGGTGACAGAGGGGGATGCCCTCTCGGCCCTGCGCAGTGGCTACGACGCGCTGAGCGACAAGAACTCCAACAACCAGGGCACGTGGTCGCAGACCACCACGCTCAGTTCCATGATTGACTCGACGCTGGGCATTCCGAACCTGCGCGTGCGTTTTGCCCAGGTGCGAGGCTTGCATGGTCCCAAGGGTGTGATGCGCTTGCTGCCGACGACGGATGACGGCAAGGGCATGACCTTCGAGCAGATGGGATTCGCGGACGATCACATTCGCTTGTTCGAACGTGCCCAGCGCATGGGAATGGGTGCAGTGGGTCAAATGGGGGTTACCGGTAGTGGAAAGACCACCGCTGCCAAGGCCTTCATCGAGACCCATCCCGGCTTGGGAAAGATGGCCATGTACCAGGTGGCCGATCCTATCGAGCTGCCGATCGACGGATTGCACCAGATCTACGTGCAGCGCGACCTGCTCACCATCGCGGACAGTGGCAAGAAGGATGCCTACTCGGAAGTCATCGAGTCATTGCTGCGGATGGACCCAGAGCTAGTGGATGTGGGAGAAGTGCGTGACCTGCTGTCAGCACGTGCCATGGCCAACGTCGCGAAGTCGGGCCACATGGCCATGTTCACCCTGCACACCGGCTCGATCCAGGGCGCCATCACCCGACTGACTGACCCCAAGATCGGTCTCTCGCGTGAAGAGCTGACGGCCGGTGACATGCTTAGTTTGCTGTGCTACCAGTCGCTGGTACCGGTGCTGTGCCCGCACTGCAAGATGGGGTTGCACGACTTCATGACTGATCTGGTCAAGCGCAAGGATGTGGCTTCAGCACGCGAGCTTCGCACAACCAAAGACACGGTGGACCAGCTGACCAGTCGCTTCAAGTTCGATCCGGCGATGCTGCGCTTCCGTAATCACGATGGCTGTGAGCATTGCCGTCATCGCGGAACTTCAGGCCTGACCATCGTCGCCGAAGTGCTCATGCCAGAGGCGCCGTGGCTCGACTATGCAGCCAAAGGCCTGGATCGCGAGGCCATGCGGTGGTGGCGTCGGGAGCACTCCAACGGAGACGTCTTTTCCGGCGCCCAGGACGGCAAGCTTGTCATGGAGCACGCCATGTTCAAAGCATCTCGGGGAGAGATTGATCCACGGGTGATCGAGACCTACGGGCAGCTTCGAACCCTGGAAACCCATGAAGAACTCAAGCAGATCCGGAGGGTGGCATGAGCCTGGCCAATTCATTGAAGCGGTGGTGGACACTGCGCGGGTTCTGGGCGGAGCGTCCGGACTTCTATCGTGACGTCGCCCGGTCGCTGGAACGCAAAGAGCTTCTTCGAGACTTTGTGGAGGGGGAGCTGGAGATTTCGCTAAACCCGATCACTGCGGACAAGGCTCGTGCGGAAGGCCTGAAGTACATGCGTGACGTGATCGAGAGCGGTTCTGTCACGCTGGTCGATGTGCTGCAAGCGACGATGCCGGCCGATGATCGGATGGCTCTGGGGACGATGCGTACTTCCTCGAAACAGACCGAGGGATTGCGGCACTTGGCAAACACGATCGAAGAGCAGAAGAAGCTGACGAAAGTCATCTATGCGGCCCTGTTCGCGCCCATGGTCCTGGTGCCCATTGGCTTCATCTTCGCCTTTGTGGTGGCTACCGTGGTGTTTCCTGAGTTCGCCGCGGCTGCGCCTCCGGAAGTATGGAAAGGATTCAACCTCGTTCTTCGGCTGTCGGCTGACTTTGTGGCCAAGGTGGGGCCCTGGATCATGGCTGCAGTCGCTGCATTCAGCGTGTGGATGTTTGCCTACGGGTTCTCCAACCTGACTGCGGACTGGCGCTATGAGGCAGAGAAGGCAAGAGGCTTGAAGGCCTTCTTGTGGAGCCTCGTCTTCCCTGGCCAGTTCGCGCTGCGCATGTACCGGGACATACAGGGTACCAAGATGCTCACAGATCTGGCCTTCATCCTGCAGACCGGCGCCCTCTTGAGCGAGGCCCTGGAGACGATGGCAGCTGACGCACAGCCCTGGATGAAAAAGCACCTCTACAAGATCCTGGATCACCTGCGCGACTACCCCTCGGACTACGTCGGTGCTTTCTCGCACGGAATTCTCAGCCCGTTCCTCACTGGCCGAATTCACAGCACGCATCGACTCGATTCACGAGGGAAATTCGACCTCATTCTTGTCGAGATTGGCTCCAAAGGGCAGGAAGATGCTCGTGAGTCGGTCAGGCGCTCGGCCACCAAGATCAACACGATCTTGCTGGCCCTGACGCTGGGAACGATCTTGTACTTCTACGGCGGCCAGATGGTTGTTCTGCAGTCCATCCAGGATGCCACCAGTCCCTCGGCAGTGATGAAGAAGGAGGCTGGCCGGTAACCGTTGAGAGAGTACCTGTTGTCCGATTTCAGACCTTTGCCCAGAAACGTTTTCTTCACCTTTACTCAGGAGCTTTGACATGAACCAGATTCACACCAGCACCAAAGTGCACCCCAAGAAGGCCCAGCGCGGCGCGACCTCCATCGAGCTTGGACTTGTGCTGCTGATCATCATCGGCCTGATCGTGGCAGCTGTTTGGGGCTTCCGCGAGAACAAGCGCCGTACCTCGGTCAACGAGAACACGCAACAACTGCTGCACATCTCCTCGAACATGATCACCAAGTACGGCAAGCCTGGTCGCTACGCTGATGTGACCACGGCAGTGGCGGTCCGCGGTGGTGTCATTCCTGCAAACCTCCGCGATGGAAATGCTGAAACCGCGACCAACGCGTTTGGTGGTGCGATTGCGGTCACGCCGCAGTCCCTGACGGGTGCCAACGACTCCATGCAACTGGCGTGGCCTGCGGTTGTGTCCAACCAGTGCTCCGACATCGTCTCCAACGTGGTGGGCGAATTCCGACGCATCGACGTCGGTGGTGCGACGGTCAAGCCGGACAACGGCCAGCTGGACATCGCTGCACTTGAAGCAGCCTGCGACGCGGGTGACGACACCATCGACCTGACCTTCTTCATCGGTCGCTTCTGATCATCAACCAAGAGGACAGCTGTATGCGTTACCTGAAACATGCGATGGCCCTGTCTCTCGCCTCTGCTCTCGCAGCATGCGGAGGTGGTGGTGATGAGAACGAAACCGTGGCCGCTACCTTCCAGACCAACGTGGTCAACGTCAGCAGCCAAACCGTCAAAGCTGGCAACATCATCAACGGTGTGGCCGAGTTCAAGACGTTTGGCCCAACCATCGAGTCAGTGGTCTGGAGTGTGATGGCGACCACCGACTCTGTGGGATCTCTGGCATTCAGTGACGCTGAATGCGAGTCGCCGGAGATCAACAACCGTGATGTGAGCGCTGACAAGAAGTCATCCCTGTGGCGTTGCCAGACGGAGATCAGTGCGCCCAAGGGCAGCAAGGGCAACTTCCGTGTTTTTGCAACCGCTACCGATTCCAATGGCAATACCGCCAAGGATGAAATCCTTGTGACGGTGACCCCGTAAGGACTGGCGATGGCGAGAGCAAATATGCCGCGTTTTTCGACCGGCCAGCGCACTCAGCGGGGCTACTTGATGCTCTCGCTGTCGCTTGCCCTGATCATTTCAAGCCTGTTGGCGGTGCAGGCATGGCGCCAAGAGCGCCGCCAGGATGACCACAAGACGGCTGAAGCCCAGGCGCTGGTTCTGAAGAACCTGCGCAACAACTACGAGACGCTTCTGTACGAGGTCTACACAGACCTGCAGGCTGGTAACGCTATCACACGAAACGGTGTGACGATCCCGTTTGGCTTTGCACCTGGTCAAGCCATGGCACCGACTGTGGCGCAGTTGGAGGCAATGGGATTGGGCGTCAACGGGATGGCCAACGGCGGCAGCTACAAGTCGCTGCTGGATGCGGGTTTTGTCGTCCGACAGGAGAGAATCCCGGCCGGCTGTGAAACCGCCTCACTCAACGGCAGCGAGTGCCAGATCACGGGCCTGATCTGCTTCGACCGGCCCTTGCGCGATCCGAAGACGCCTGTTGGTTCAGTGGACGGCGAGGCGATTGGGCGAATGATGCTGGCCCTTGGTGCAGATGGTGGTGCATCGCTGACTGGTGTTGCTGGTGGCCAGATCATTGGAAGCCAGGGTGACTGGGAAGTCCCGAACCCTGTTGCTGGATCTCCAGAAGGCGTCGTCTGCTCGCGCTACGGCTTCGGCTCCAGCCTGTTCATGAACTTCCTTCGCGTACGGGATTCACGTGATCCGCAGTTCCAGAATAACGTGACCATCGCGCGTGGCCTTCACGTTCAGGAAAACGCTACGGTGAATACCAGTTGTGCCGGCCGAACAGAGGGAACCGCCGTTTGGGGTGAATCCAACGGGAACCCTGTCTGGTTGCGCTGTGAAGGTGGCACCTGGGTCACCGGAAATGGCATCACCTATGCCAACGCCGGCGACACCTGTACGGCAGAGGGCACATTTGGCATGACTCATACCGGGGTACAGCTGGTGTGCTCGGCCGGTAACTGGGTGATTGCCGATAACAAGGGGCTGCGTGCGGCAGCTTACTACGGCCATGGCTCCACGGTTCCAGTCCCCACATGTGGTCCTGGGATGACGCCTTCGGCAGTGATCTCAGCTGTCTCGGCCAGCAACATCATCGGCATCAACAACGCTGGCAACAACACAGGGAGCTTCCAAGCATCGATCAATGCAAGTTGGGGGATCACCGTGACTGGGGCGGACGGCACACCGGCCGGCAACAGCGCGACCGCATTGGTTCTCTCTTTCTGCAATCCCTCATGAGGAGCGATCAGCTATGAACTTCAAGTATCAAGTGCTTGCGTCCCTGTTTGCCTGTGCCCAAATTGCCGCACAAGCACAGCCGGCTCAAGGTACGCCTGGATCAGGGTGGAGCATGGATCCATCAAGACAGGGTATGCAGGATCTTCGAGCAGTCAGGCCTATCGAGGGTTGTATGACTCCTGGCGGACTTCAGCGGATCATTTCCAGTGACGAACCGGGTTCTGGGGCATTCTGGTGCGGCACGCCACCGTACTGTTTGACTCAGGCCGCAGTTCCAGGCAACTGGCATTGCACCATCGTGCAGTACTCCCGTCGTGATCCGCGTGGTGACCCAAACGGCCGGCCAGGAGCCAACCCTGTGCGGAACCCGGATGATCTGCGTTGTGTCAACACTGGGAACCCGCCGGTCAACGGACGGTGTCCGTTGCCCCCACCACCGCCACCCCCACCGCCGCCGCCAGATGATCCGGGCGATCCTCCTGAGCCCTACGATCCTCTACCTGGTAGCTGCGGGCCGTCAACTCACACCTATGGGTATTGGACGGCACGCACTTGTGAATTTGGGATATGCGACGGGCCTAACCTCGTACCGTCTGCGCGTTGGCGGGTGCCTGGTGCGAATAATGGGACTGTCTTGGTCCCATATCGTGGGAGCTACGGTTCAATCACCAAGCTGTGCAACGATGCATGGTTCATCATGGATTACCGTACTCAAGCCGTGTGCAGCAATGGAAGTTGGCGCTTCCAAGGAGGCTTTGACTGTTCTTCCGGTACTGGAGCAGACTGAAATCAAGGTAGGCAAGAAAAACCGCTCATCTAAGAGCGGTTTTTTTTAGTTTGCACCGAAGACTACCGTGACATATGCCGAGCTACCTGCTAACACGCATGCACCACCAACTTCCTTGTGATCAGACTGCATGATGATGCTGCAGTGTCCCGGGCTTTGCGTCCAAACCTTTACGAGTTCTCTCGCATTTCCGGCTCCCCGTCCGGTAGTTTTCATCAGAATCTCTCCACTACCGCCATTCACGTAGCCGCTAGCGAGCACTCGTTCAGCCGGCTGTGAACCATCACTTCCAGTGTGGCTAAAAAAGTTTTTCGATGCCATGTCACTGCTGTGGCGCACCGACGCATCAGCCAGCCTTGTATTCCAGAACCCAATTGCCGGTGCGGCCGGCATAGCGGTGGCACCACAGTTGCGAGCTTGGGCACGGGCAGCGTTGATTTCAGCGATCAGTGCTTGGGCGAAGCCGGGAATGTTGCAGGTCTGGCCACCAGGCATACTGACCGAACCGACATCGACGGTGCCGTTGCGTCCGACCACCGGACTGCCACCACTTCCTGCGCCATCGTCATCACCTCCACCGCCACCACACGCCGCCAGCGCAAAGGTAACTGCACTGAGGGCTGCGAGTTTGAAGGTCTTGTTCATCTACGTTCTCCTGTTGTGTTGGGATGACTTCAGGATCTCACACATCAACCCCAAGTCAAATCTGAAAAACTTACTGGAAAGCCGATCACGCCGATCGCTCAGTGCGTGAAAACTCATGGCTTCACTTGTTTTGAGAGGACAGGGATTCCAGTAGCTTCCTGTCATGCTCGTAGTCGGCCTTCTTCCTGGCCTTGTATTCCTTGATGCGCTGTTCCTGGGCTGCTGCCTCACGGTCAGCTGCGCTGTCGCAACCGGTCAGCAGGATCATCCCTGTGACCAGAACGCCTAGAAAACGAAACATTCTTCCTTCTCCCTGAAAAAAGCCGGCGATCATCGCCGGCAACCTGTGAACTGCATCAGATGCGGTATTCCTCAATGCTCTTGCCAGCATCGATCACCTCACGAACCCACTGAGGCTTTCGGCCAGGTCCGCCCGACCAAAGTTCGCCATTCGGACCGCGGTACTTGGGCTCAGCCTTGGACTTGCTCTGTGCTGGCTTGGACTTGCCCTCCAGGTCAGCGACCGTGATGCCGTACTGATGCATCTTGGCTCTGATGTCTGCGATCACACTGGCGAGTTCTTCTTTTCGGACCTGCTCGGCCTTGGCCATCAACTCCTTGGCCTGGCTCATCAGTTCGCTATAGGTGCTCATGCGGAAACTCCTGTTTTGGTTGGACGGAATGATAAGTGCGCCTCGCTCAGTGGCAGCGGGCAAACATGCAGGGCTATGATTTCTGATAGGTGACAGCTGCAACAAGTCGCTATTCGGCCATGTAGGCGCCTGTGCTTTCGTTGACGCTGACCAGACGTTTGCCGTTGGGCAAGACTTCACCGATGCGCACATGGGTCACTTGCTGGCCAGCACGAACCAGAAGTCCCCCGGTGAAGTGGGAAACCACAGAGAAGGGACGTGAGACCGGAGCTGTCACCTCCTTGGCGTCGGTGCTCGTCTTGGCTTGAGACGTCGCGGCAGGGCCTGCTGTGGCTTTGGCGACTTTCTTCGCGGGCAGATCCACAAACACACCATTGACGCTCTTGACGGGCTGTTTGGCATCGGTGGCTGGATCGACTTTCGATCGGGCACTGTTCACCGCGGCGACCAGCTCCGGGGAGACAGCGGGTTCTACCTGTTCCGGCTCCACCCGGGTGGGCTGGGCGTCCGATGTCAGGTTGCGGGGCAGGGGAGAGGCCTTCGGGGCTGGGCCCACAGCAAGTTTCGGTGGTTGTACCACCCTTGCTGACGGCGGTGCCTCGATGGGCAAAGGCATCAGCACCACGGGTTTGACCGAACGCGCGGCGCTGGCGACTTCGCTGGGAACCGTCTTGGATTCCGATGGGCCGGTCGATGCTCTTGTCGGCTGGACCTGCGGGGCTGGAGTCGCTGGCGCAGCTGCGGGTGCAGATGTGACGGTCGGTGTGGGTGCCGAGGAAGCGACAGCAAGTGTGGCGACGTTGTGCGCCGAATCGTCATCAGGTTCGGACTCTGGTGCCTGGGCGGGTGCGGCCTCAGGTCCCGCCGTCGTCGAGCCTTCTTGATCGCCTTGTGCAGCGCCTTCCATCTGGGCAAGGGTCTGAGGGGTGACCAGATCGGGCGTTTGAGTGTTGGCATGGCCTACAGGTACAGGCGTGACCGGAGTCGGGGCGGCGATCTGACCTGGCGTTTCCTGCGCTGGAGCCATGGACTTTGCCAGTTCAATCACGCCTTGAGCAATCACATGCCTGTTGTCTACGATGGCAGTGGCCGCCACCAAGCCAAAGGCAGTACCGGCCAGCGTCAGTCGCACAGTGCGGTTTTTCCAGAAGTTCATCTTCATGCGCTGGCGACTGGCGACATCGATCACATCTCCAGTGTTGATGAGGTAGCGGTTTTTAGCGCCCTTTGCCCTTGCTGCAGCTTCACGGCGTGCTGACTCAATGTGCTCTTGTTCGTCTGGGAAATCTGTGGACATGGCTCAGGCCTCTTCAGGGAGATGCTGCTGCCGGACAGCTTGGTCGAGGGGGTGGGTCTGAATTTGGGGACGCACCAGCTCAGCGCGAGCGGTCATGCGCTGCACTCTCAGCTTTCTGCGATCGACCAGTGGACCAATGATCAGTTCACCGCCATAGCGGATGAATCCCGCAACCCGCGCGGTGTTGGTGATCTCCACGTCACCGGCGGCCTCGATCTCGCCGGCAAAGTCTCCCTCGATCAGCACGTCCTGACCTTCGATATGACAGCTGAGCATTCGGCCCAGGACTGAGAGAGCAATGGGATTGTTCTGCTGAGCGACGACGCGACAGTTGCGCATGCTGGCGTCGATCTGCATGCCACCGCGGACGTAGATGGTGCCGCCATCAAGGATGATGGTGTTCTGCAGAACCTCGTCTGGGGCTTCAATGCGTTGAAGCACCTCGGCCTTGCGTGAGGCGGTAAAGAGCACGTACTTGGCCATGGTGGTCAACGTCCCTGATGGATCGGACTGTCGATCATGTCGGCGGGATCGCGCTCAGTGCTGAGGAACTTCTGGAGTTCATCATTGAGGGCGAGCGTGACCAGCCGAAGGGCTGATGCGGTCCCCATGAACAGTCCGATGGTGAAAACCACCGTCAACCACCAGGTCAAGCTCGAAGGAGCCGATTCTGGCAAGACGGATCTGACCAAGAGCGCCATATGGCCGACGGCCATCCAGGCAACAGTCGCTCTTACCGACCACCAGCGAATGATCGCCAATAGCCGAAGGTTCGCTGTGTCAGGGGTATCACCCGCTTCACGCAGTGACTGGTACAGGCGCTTTCGCGCGAACGTGAGCTGGAAGACCATGTCCAGCACCACGAGTAGCCTCAGGATCAGCGCTTGTCGTGACCGCGCTTGGTCATCTCTTGCAGTGCCTTCTCGCGCAGACCCTGGCGCACCATGTCGCCCTTCCACATCAGAACGCCAAAGGTCCCCAAGAGAATCATCATGAGGCCAAGCGGAATGAGCAGGGAGAACGGGCCTTTGTCGTCCACCAGGTTCACCAGCAGAGTCCCCACGAACACCTGGATCACCGAGGCCGTCACCGCTCCGCGAGCGGTCAGGTTGTCCCCGAACTTCTCGTTGAGGTGATCGATCACCTCCTCCGTGTCCGTCTTGTCGAACAGGTCGATGTTGTTCTTCGGCTTCATGTTGGTCAGTCCTTTCAGTGATGAGTTGACTTGTTGGGTTCACGTTCGATGTACCTCCAAGATGACACAAGAATGGTCCAAGTCAAGTTCAGGCGTTCTGGTCTTCGAGTGCGTCACAGCCGGTGAGCCAGTAGCCACGGGCGTTGGACATGACACTGGCTGGCATGGTCTCGATCTTGTAGCCGGGCAGCTTGTCCTTGAGGGCGGCCTCATAGAACTTGGCGCCGCCGCCGGTCAGGAGAACGCGGGAAAGGCGAGCGCGGTTGGCATCGATGCGACCGAGGAACGCGGCGATCTCGCGCTTGGCAGCATCGGCCGCGACTTTCCGGTATGGCTCGGTGTCGATCACTTTGAATCCCAGATTGATGCTGCCGGACTCCAGCCCTTCCTCGATTTGGTCGAACTCCAGACTGCCGGTGCCATGCTCATAGCCGATGCGCTGGCTGACCTCACGAAGGATGTTGGAGACGCCGCCGTCGAAGCTGCCGCTGAGCTTGAGCTCGGGTGACATGCCGTTGCTCACGAACCAGTCGAGCGTGCGATAGCCCGGGTCGATGATCATGCTGAGCTTGCCGGACTGGTAGATGGGGTCATCTGCCGAAGCATTCTGCGATGCAGCCCGCATGCCCCCGTAGGGCTGAGGCAGGATCAGGCACTTCTTGGCAGTGACGGCGATGCTCGATGGGCCATTTCCACGCAGATGGCGAGCCACGGGGATCTGACGTGGTTGCAGGGCGATCTCGTTCAAGCGTGCCCCGCGGCTTGCGAAGCCACTGACTGGCAATCCCAGTACCAGCATGTCGATCTCGCTGGTGAAGCGCCCCAGCTCACGCATGGCCAGATGGATGGCCACACGCAGCAGCACCTCGTGCTGGTCGGTCTCGATGTAGTTGGGGTCCAGCGCACGGGCCTCTACGCCCATGGTCGCGGCTGGACCCGCGTAGTAGGACTGGCCGTTGAGCTCGATGAGGACACGGTCGGGGTTGCTGCCGATGCCGGTCGATTCTTCATCCACCACGACGGGGGGAGTGATCGAGCGAAAGCAGATTTCGCCCCACCGGGACTTGCCCTGCCGGTCCAGGGTGTGGCTCCAGACCACTTTGGTGTTGCCGTAGCCGATGTCGATGGCAATGACGGTGCGCGGATTCATTGAAGTGCTTCTCCTGGTATCTGGTTCAGTGGTCGGTGTTCTTCGAGAGCGTCAGGTCGAACGCTTTGATGGCGTTTCGATACGCCTTCTTGCGCACCAGGTCGTCGGCGGGATCGACGCTGGTGGCTTGGGTGTCCTCGGTGCTCACCGGTGTGGTGGCGGTGGGTGCGGGTGTGGGTGAGTAGGTCGCTGTGGCCGGGGAGGGCGGCGTTGCATTCGATGTTGTGGAGTCGGTGTGCAAGCCCAGGCTCTTGGCCATGAGGGACTTGAGCCAGGTGGCTCGATCGGAATCAGGCATCGTGCCCAGTCGAGCGATGACCCATTGATGGCAGGGATCTGACTCAACGAGGTTGATCCGTACGGTTAGGGAGCGAGGCAGCTGACCGTCAGCTTCTGGCATGGATGTGAACCACCGCGGAAGCTGCCCTGTCTCCAGCAGCATGGGCAAAGCACTGCGAATTGCTCGTGCCCGATAGCCCTCGTCTTGGTGGTAGGCCAGACGAAGGAACACCGGGCTCAACGCCACTTCGGTCTTGATGAGAGTGATTCGAATCTTCATGGTGTCCTTCCTGTGCCGACTTCCGGTTCTGGGTGCCGATTTCTGGTTTTCTGTGCCGACTTCCGGAATGCAGTCCGATTTCCGGTTTCCTATGCCGATTTCCGGCACGGGCGACCAAGGAAAGTCTCACCGACCATGGCGTCTTCGCGCGCTCGAAAGCGTGTGTCAAAACATCCGCTTTCATGGTTCGATTTCGAAGGGACTAGCTGATAGACTGTGCGCACGCCCAAGAGGGCACAGATCACCAAGTCCGCAATTGCGGGAAGATCTGGAGGACCACACACGTGGTCAACCACTGTGAAAACGACCTCGGCAGCTCCCACGCTGCTTTTTTTGCTGGCCCTGATGGCGCCGGCATTACTTGGGTCTCACAGAATTCAAGTTCAGAACCATACAGAGTGTCAAAAACACGCAAAAAAAGCTAAGCGCATCAATGGCTTACGCGAGTTTGTCAGTGGCTGAACGCATACAGAACGGTTTACTGAACGTGGGTTTTCAGTGGATTTGTGAGGTTTGCTGATGCTGTTGACGGTTGAATCTGAGCTTTGAAGACTGCCCGTCCAGGTAGCGCTGGGCACCCTTGAGAGTCACCCATGAGGGGTGAATATGGGGTGAGATGGGCATCTCCAGTAGGGCTGGAGCAGAGGGGTGGGTAACGCCACACCGCAAACAAAAAGGGGGCTGGTGCATCCCCCGTCTGCCCTTGGTTGGCAGGATGCACTCGATTGGGTCGCGTGAAGGTCCTACTGGAAGGGGAGAGTTCTACTAAGGAACGCCTGTCCAACCCGGATACCGTGAGGTCCGGGGGTAGCAAGCTGAGGCACAGGCTTGCTATCAAACCGATTTCGTTTAAGTACCGTGCTGTGGAAGTCTGATCGGTTTATTGGTTGGGGGTGGTTGGCAAGGTCAGTGTGAACCTGTCCAGGAGGTGATGTGATGCTTGATGGGTCTGGTCATCGGGACCGAGTCCGGATTGCTGGTGAGGTGGTTTGTCGTGGGTTGAGGGAGGAAGACCCTGGCCGCTGGCAACGGTTGCTGCGCCGCGCTCTGGGATCTGCTGAGCGCCCCCATTGCCTTTGCCGTGGTGGGTCGGTGTCATTGCCGATGGTCATCGCTACGCATGGCCGCACCCTGGTGATGAAGCGCATGCCAAATACAGGGATGGATCACCACCCTGATTGCGAGAGCCATGGCGGCCATGAGAGCCGGGTGGCCGGCGTTGGGAAGACCTCCGGTGCGCTCAGACCACTGCCCGGGGGATTGCTGGATGCGAAGCTGGATGTCCCGTTGCACACCCTGACCGGAGCAGGCCGCTGCGCACCCCCCTTGGCGAAGAAACAGGAAGGGCAGTCCAGGGACCTGGTGTCACGCAGCGCCATGGGCCTTCGGGACTTCCTTGTGCTGGTGTGGGAGCGGGCTGGACTGACGTCGCTGCCGCCTGGGGCTGGGGTAGGTCGCCGTCTGGGTGAGGTCTACGCAAAGATCGGCGAGGAGCTAGAAGAACTGGCGCTGTGTGGGCGACCTGCGCGGGAGAGGGTGTTTGTCCCGGATACCCGGCTCGATGCCCAGGCGATGGAGAGCAAGCGCGAAGAACCGGGTGTTCTCTATATGCAGCTACAAGCGAGTGCATCAGAGGGAAGGCGCCCAGTGCTCCTGATTGTTGGCGAGGTACGCGACCTGTTCCCCAGCCGGTACGGGATGGGAATGAGGCTCAAGGGCATGCCTGATGATCGCCCTGTGTGGCTCAGCCGTGGCGACCTCGAAGACCTCTTGGAGAACTTCCCTGGGGTCAAGTCCTGGATGGAAGAGGCCGCTGCAGGTCAAGGGAACATCATCGTGTTCCCAACTCGTTGATTGATAATGAGTTTTCCGCACTCAGCGAACCGAGATGGACATAATTATGGACTGAAAAACCACGCTTGGTCAACGCGCGCTCCGAGCAAGTCCAGTGCGAGCCATGGACAGCCAGCAGTAGCCAATGTACCCGAGCGCTCAACGTCACGAGGCCGGTTCATCTCCCTTTGGCAGGAACTCCTCGCGGGCGCGCTGCAGAAACCGCTTCATGGGCTCAGAGGGTTCGGCGCTGCGGCGCAGCAGGTAGGTGGACAGCATGGGCGGCGTGCCGGCCAAGGGGCGAACGGTTATGTCGGGGCGGTTCAGGGTCTGCACCTGCGAGGCAATGGCGAAACCTAGGCCATAACCGGCACCGACCAGAGTCAGCATCACGCCTAGGCTCGTCACCTGATCTACCAGCTTGAGCGGCTTGGACGCACCTTGAAGCACCGCCTGGATCTGGTGGTGGCAGCCCGATCCCGCGTCCGGATGGCACAGTACCAACGGAAACTTCAAGGCTTCATCCAATGGCACTTCCGCGTGCGCCAACAAGGGGTGGCGCACGGGCACGATCACCGACAGAGGATCGGTCCACACGGGCTCGGCGACAAGGCCTTCGCTCACCGCGTCCGACAGCGCAAAGCCGATGTCCAGCAGATCGTTGTGCAGGCCCTTGAGCTGCTGCGCGAAAGGCAGCTCGAAGACGCGAATCTCCAGTTCGGGCTCTTCCTCGCGGCTGCGCGCCAGCAAGGCGGCAATGTGGGGCTGCGCCGGCGATGCGCAGATAACCCTGATAGCCCTGCGCCGCCGCCTTTGCGGCACTCACCACGGCTCAACGGTGGCCAGCACACGCCGGCACTCACCGAGGAACACTTGACCGGCCCAGGTCAGTCGCGTCTGGTGCGCGCTGCGGTCGAACAACTGCACGCCGAGCGTGGCTTCGAGATTGCGCATTGCGGGCGACACAGGCGATTGTTCTACGCCAAGGCGCTCGGCCGCTCGCGCGAAATGCAGTTCTTCCGCGACCGCAACGAAATAGCGCAGTAGTCTGAGTTCCAATGCGGCCTCCTGTTTGCCTCGTTCCTGGCCTGCGTTCACCTCATGCGGATTGCGCCTCGCTTTCTCCTTCGATGATTGGCAAGAGGTTCCGGCGTTGCATGCTTGCCTATTCGGATAGGCAGATCGCATCCGAAAATAACGGAGGTTGAGGCGGAACGCTACCTGGCCGAAGACCTGAGAACCTCAATCGCCGCGACGCTGCACTACCGCCTGATCACAGGTTCAGTTCAATCAATTCCCGGGTTGCAGCTCCACACGCACCTCGCGCGATTTGCCGGCCCGTTCCACTGACAAGACCACCACATCGCCGACCTTCCTGTCGTCTAGCCGCGCGAGCAGCTTGGCCACATCGTCCGTCGCCTTGCCATCAACATCGATGATGCGGTCGCCCGGCACGATGCCTTGAGGCGTGACTTCGACACCCGCGAGGCCGGCCTTGTGCGCTGCCGAACCAGGGGTAACACGCAACACGAACACGCCCTTGCTTCCGGTCAGTGCAAGCAGGCGCTGATTGAGCTGTTCGTCCACCTCAATGCCCAGCGCCGGACGGATGTACTTACCGGTCTTGATGAGTTGCGGGACTACGCGCATGACGGTGTCCACCGGCACGGCGAAACCAATCCCGGCCGAGGCGCCGGAGGGGCTATAGATCGCCGTGTTGATGCCGATGAGCCTTCCTGCCGAATCGAGCAGCGGCCCACCGGAGTTGCCAGGGTTGATGGCGGCGTCGGTCTGGATCAGGTGATCGATGGCCGGGCCGCCCGCTTCTCCGGGTAACGAGCGGTCGAGCGCGGAGACGATGCCGGTGGTGAGCGTCCAGTCCAGGCCGAAGGGGTTGCCGATAGCGAACACCTTCTGACCCACCTTGAGGTCGGCACTGGTGCCGACCGGCACGGCCGGCGGGCGCTTGAAACCGACGCCAATCTTGAGCACGGCGATGTCGTGCGCTGGGCTCGTCCCCACCAGCGCGGCCTGGTAGTCGCGGCCATCGGCGAGTTTGACCGTGGCTTCAGAAGCACCCTGGATGACGTGGAAGTTGGTGACGACGTGGCCGGCATCGTCCCAGACAAAGCCCGAACCGGTGCCGCGCGGCATGGAAAAGACATTGCGAGTCCAGACGTCGCGCACCAGCTGCGCGGTGGTGATGTAGACCACCGAAGCGCGCGATTCTTCGAACAGTTCGATGGTGGCTTTCTCTTCCGCCGCCAGATCGCCACGCGCCGTCACGGTGCGTTCTGCCGCCTCGCGCGGACTGAACCAGGCCTCGATGGCGGGCAGAAACTGCCACAGCAGCATGAGCGCGGCAATGCAGGCGGTGATGAAGAGCCAGCGACGGATGAAGGGGTCCGGTGCGGGGCGTGGGTACGGGTCGGGGTAGGCCATGAGAAGTCTCCTGTTGATAGGCAATCAGCGCCACAGCCCGCTCGGGTGCCAGCGCGGCGGGCGCGGCGTCACAGCGGATTCCGGCAAGAAATGGGGCGCGTGGAGTGGCAACGCTGATGCTGACCCAGGCGCCAACGTCAGTAGGCGTGAGATGCGTTCTTGCGTGGCCGGATGCGTGCGCAACCAGGAGGGTTCGGGATTGCCCCATCCCGGCCACAACCAGGCGCGCCAGGAGCGGCTGACCCGCTCGATTTTCGCCAGCGCGGACGCAAGCCCCTGCGGTTCGCCAGTCAGTTCCGCAGCGAGGCGGTCAGCGTCGAACTCACGCACGCGAGACAAGCCGAGCTGTGCGAGCAGGGCCAGCTGGGGCGATGCGGCCAATAACAATAAACCAGGCCAATAGACCTCCGCCGCACCAACCAGCAGCGCGGGCAGGCTCAGCAGGATCGCGATCTGTCCCATAAGGGCCAGTAGGCTCGTGAAGCGACTGACGGAATCCGCCAGCCCCATGACGCGCAGATCCTCACTGGCGATGTGCGCGATCTCGTGCGCGGGCGCACCCGTCAGCTCGCGTGGGCTCAGGCGGCGCAGCAGGCCATCGGTGAGGGCGATCGATGCATGCTGCTTCGAGCCGGTGGCGAAGGCGTTGACGACGGCACTGGGCACGTAGTGCGGCACCGGCGTGGCGGACAAACCCGCACGGGCGGACAGTTCGCGCAACAGGGCCCAAATCTCGGGGGCTTCGTGCGGGTACAAAGCCCGTGCGCAGTACAGGCGCAAGGTCAAGACGGATGCGGCTGCCGGTTCCAGCAACAGCGTGCCTGCAACTGCAAACAGCGCGAGCCACAGGCCGCTTTCCCCGAACAGCAGGCTTCCTGCGGCGGCTGCGATCCCGACCAGGGTCAGGCTCAACATCCCGGTCTGCAGGCGGTTGAGCCAGCGATGTTGCAACCACGCAGCGCGCAGGTCACTAGGATGATGACGATTCATGCCCAGATTTCTCGGCGACGCGGTCGTCGCGATCGCGCAGCAGCCAGTAAGTGGTACCAAGCGCCAGTGTGGCGCCTGCCAGCGCGGCGATTTTGGCGGGACTCGTGTCGGGGTCGAGGACCACGAACTTGCGTGCCAGCGCGATCAGGCCGATGAGGATCACGGTCTTGACCTGGATGATGCTGTCCCGACGCAGCGCCACGCGCACGATGGAATGCTTGAACTCCATAGCAATCAAAAGCGTCATGATCATGCCGAACACGCTCTGGAATACCTTGTGATCCAGGGGATTGAAGGCATCGAGAACCAGCAGCGTGAAGACGATGGAGATGAGCTGGAACAGCGACACCACGATGATGACGGCAATCACCGCCGACAGCACGAGCGCGACGACCTGCTCGAAGCGCTCGTAAAAACTCATGATGGCCCACTGGTCACGCAAGACCTGAAATGGGTTAAGGCGTGTTGATTTCATGACGATGAACTCCCTGGAAAACGGCTGCTGTCGAGACGGCGGCGCATTGCGCTGATGTGTCCTTCAATCAGCTCGGTCGACATGCCAAGCGTCGACATAACCTGTTCCGCCAGCCCAATAGCTGCGGCAAAGGATTGCTGATACACGCGCACGTTGGGCATGGCGCGAAATGCATCGGCCGCGGTCGTAATTCTGCATGACACCCACAAGGTCAGCGCCGGACGGCGCTCGGCAATCGCCTGGGCGATGCGCAACGCTTGCTGGGCATGGGCGAACGTCAGCACCACCATGTGCGCATGCGTCAAGCCGGCAGCCAGCAAGGTATCGGGCCGACTGGCATCGCCATGGAACACCGGCGCGCCGGCGGCACGCGCGGCCTCGACCTTCTGCGCGTCCGCCTCCAGCAACAGATGCGCCACGCCGGCGTGGCGAAGAATCTCGCTGACTGTCAGGCCAAGCTCGCCCGCGCCGCACACGATGACATGGTCTCGATATCGCGCCGTCTGCGCGGCGATCTCAACTTCTTCAGCCTGGGGTGGCTGAATGACGCCGCCGGTGCGGCTCAAGAACCGGGCAAGTACATCGTGATGGCGGATCAGCAGCGGTGCCAAGGCCATGCTGAGCACCAGCGCGACCAGCATGGGTTGTACGACGGTCGCGGGAATCAGATGCTGCTGCAAGACCATGCCCAACAACAGCAGGGCGAACTCGCCGCCATGCCCCAACGCTATGCCCGTGCGCCAGGCATCGAGGGCGGACAAGCGCGTCGCCCGCAAGGCCAGGGTGTTCAGCCCGATCTTGACCGGTACCAGCACTGCCAGCCACGCGAACACCGCCAGTGGTGCCGAAAGAATCTGCGCTCCGTCCAACTGCAGGCCGATGGTCACGAAGAACACCCCCGACAACACATCGCGAAACGGTTTGAGGTGGCTTTCCATGTGGTGACGGAAGTCGCTCTCGCCCAGCACCATGCCGGCCAAAAACGCACCCAGGGCGGCGGATACGCCGACCGCGTGTGCAGCAGCGGCGGCAGCCACCACCACGCACAAGGAAACCAGCACGAAGGATTCTTCGTGGCCCTGCCGCGCCACCCAGCCCAGCAGGCCATGCAACAGACGACGGGAGGCGAGGGCCGCTGCCGCGAACAACATCAGCACGCCCAACACTTCGAGCAGCACGCTCTCGATCTTCGGCGACTCGCCGCGCGCCCAGATCGCCAGCAGGGCCAGCAGGGGCACGCTGGCCAGGTCCTGAAAGACCAGCACGGCGATGGCGCTGCGGCCGTGGCGGGTGGTGAGCTCGCCTTGGTCGGCCAGCTGCCGGCTGACCAGCGCCGTGGAAGACATGGCCGCCGCAGCGCCGAGCAGCGCAGCGCTCTGGGCTGGCTGCCCCAACCCGATCAGCATCAGGGTCAGAGGTGCGGCCACAACGACCATCTGCAAACTGCCAGCCACCAGTACGGTCTTGCGAGTGAGCCAAAAGTGCCCGAGGGAGAATTCCAGTCCGACCATGAACAGCAGTAGCGCCACTCCCAGCTCGGACAGAAAATCAAGCGCTTCTCCCGGCGCGATCACGCCGGTGACTGAGGGGCCCAGTAAGGCGCCGGCGGCGAGGTAACCCAGCAAGGCGGGCACTCTGAGCGCAGCCGTCACCACGGCCGCCAGACTGCACGCAGCCAGCAGACTCAGCGTAACGCTCAGCAGGCCCTGCATCGGTCAGCGCCCAAGCTGTGCCGATACCCAGCGCACGATGTCCTGCGCGCCCAAGGCGCCGGCCTGACGCCCGATCTCCCGCCCACCCTGGAACAGGGCGAGCGTCGGAATGCTGCGGATGCCGAACTGCGCGGCCAGGTGGGGTTCTGCCTCGGTATTGACCTTGGCAAGCCTGACCCTGGGTTCGAGCTGGCGCGCCGCTTGCTGAAACTGCGGGGCCATCATCTTGCACGGCCCGCACCAGGGCGCCCAGAAATCGACCAACAGTGGCAGGTCGCTGCGCTCCACGTGGCGCGAGAACGTCGCCGTGGTCAACTCGATGGGTTCGCCCGTGAACAAGGGCTGCTGGCAGCGGCCGCAGTTGGGATGTTCCGATAGCTTCGCAGTCGGTACGCGGTTGATGGACTGGCAATGCGGACAGACGAGGTGAAGATCATTCTTCATGGTTCGCCTCCTTGGACCACAGTGAGGCTGCCGCGCTTCGGGTCACAGACAATGCCGACCAATCAACGCCTTGGAGCCAATCGTTCCCGTCTTTGCTTACTCCGGCCTCTTCCAAATGAGCAGCGATGAACGCTTCGGCCTGCATGAGCCACCTTTGGACAGTATCTTCCTTACTAGGAATCAGCAGGATTTCAGAGACGCTGCTGGCATCCAGCCCGTCCACACGGATAAGCAGAAAAATGCGCCGCCACAAACGCGGCATGTCCTTCAGCAGGTCGAATGCAAAAGCGAACTCGCTCGACCGATCAACTAGCTCCTCCTGTTCCGCGATCGTTGCGGCATCGGGATGCTGACTGTCAGCGATGATATCGGCCAGCCTGAGTGTGTCATCGGGCTGATAAAATTCGAAGACTTCCTCTTCCACCATGGCCTCGGCGACGTCCTGGGCATCCGCTTCGACCGGCGCGTCCAGAGAAACGAATTCGCCAAATTGCCGGCTGATTGCCACTTCGTGATCCAGGACGGCGAACAGATGCTTCAGAAGACCGAAGTAAGCCGCTTTTTCTTCCGGCACGGATTGCCATTCCACCTCAGCTTGGACAATCGCTTCATCCACCACGTCGCGCAGCGTCGGATAATCGCGCGGTAAATCGCCGACGGCACGCAGATAAGCCAGCTCACGCCTTGCGACAGCCTCAAGTTTCGACAGTAGAGGCATTCGGGTCACTTTGGCCTCATGGGCGGCTGACGCGGGTTTTGCGGCAATTCGCACCTTGAGCTCGCGCAAGCGCTCGCGTCGTGCTTTGCGCTTGATTTGGTCCTGAGCATGCAGCCGGTCAAAATGCTTCTTGGCCTGACGGAACAACGACTGTGCGAGCATCTGCGCGAGGGGCGTCAGCTCGTCATGTGATGCAGTAACGCTGACAATCTTTTTGCCGGGCAGGTGCATATAGCCACTGGCCAGAAATTGCCGCTTGGTCTTGTCGCGATCAAGGACGATTTGAAGTCGCACTGAATCTTTAGTGTGTTTGTCGAGCAATGGCTTGAGGGCGTGCTCGATCACATTTCCCAAAGCTCTCTGCCATGGTTCATGAAACTCTTTGTCGATAGCTCGATAGCTATATTGAATCTGCATGTATGACTCCTTTGATGTCATTTCTATGGAGGCGCGAACCGAAAATGCTCATATCCATAGAATTTAGTTTGACCCGATCTTATCCCTGGCGCGTTTTGCGAAGACGCCAACTCAAGAACAAAAGCGTGACACCAGAGACTGCCGCATAGAAGCCCAACAGCCAGCCTGCGGCCAGGAATGACTCGACCGGACGGGAAAAAAACATCCACAAGACGATAGCGCCAAGGACAATCGAGAGCAGTCCACTGAAGGCAAGCCAGATTTCACCCTTGATTTCTTGACGCAGCCGAACGGCGGCGGATATCTCCAGCACACCGGTGAAAATCGCCCAGAACCCCACGCTAGCCCATAAAAAAGAAGCCATGACCATCGTGGCGACCCAAGGAGCAACCAGGACGACGACGCCGGTAAGTATGCCGACAATGCCGCTGAACAGCAGCCAGCCCCAGCGCTCTTTTTTCTGGATATGGCGCACCGCTGCAACCAAGTTGAAAGCGCCATTGACCAAGGAAAATGCGCCGAACACTAAGGTCATGGCCAACAGAGCCGATTGTGGCATCCAGAACGCAAGGGCTGCGAAAATCAATGCCAAGACACCGCGCAACGCAAAAATCCACCAATTTTCGGTCAATGAACACAGTGTTTTGGTGGGCTCATCCGCACTCGAATCGGTGATCGTGTCTGTATTCATGCTATATCTCCTAAAGATCTAATGGGGTGAAAAAGCAAACACTCCTGAGCCAAGAGAGGGGCGCGACGCGCCCCTCTTACGCCCTATCCAGCGGTTTCAGAACAACTTGGACAGCTTTGCCTTGATTTCATCGAGCCAGCCTTTTCCGCCGCCTCCCCCAGCCGTCTTTTGCTTGACTTTCTTGAGTTCAGCATACAGGGGCTCAAAGTCCTTCTTCTTTCCATAGCCCAGCAGTTCTGCCATTTCCAACTGCTGCCGCGCTTCGTTCAATAATGTCTCCAGGCGCTCATTGGACGCTTCGCTCCGCTGACCATCTTCTACCAAGGTCTCGGCGCGCTTCAGGAGCAGCCTGGCGCGCAGGGCGGGCAGCGGATGCACGCTGCGCGTCTCGACCAGCGTGCTGAGCGCTGCCTGCAGCGCGGCTTTGGCTTCTTCAATCTTGCCCTGATCGATCAGCGGCACGACTGACTTCACGGCTGCGGGATAGGACGCCAGAGGGATGTTGGTGACCGCGATCACGATTTCACTGGCCAGCAAAGCCAGCACGTGACGTGCCTGTTGCACCTCGCCATGTTTGAGGGCATCCAGCGCCTCGTCGGTCATCGCCTCAATGGTTTCCGTGTTGGCGAACAAGTCGTGCACGATGGTGCGCACATCAACGGGGGCCAGGGCGAGCGTGGGTTCGCGCGCAACGATCAGCTCCAGCTTTCCCGTCACTTCGGCCAGCGTTGCCAATGCGCGTGCAGCGTCCTTGCCGTCAAGTGCGGCCAGCGCTGATTTGGTCAGCGCCAAGGCCGAGACGGCCTCATCGAGGACTTGTTTACGTTTGTCTGCCGCCTGCGAGTCCGTTTCCTTCTGAACCTCAGGCTGTACCTCCGTGACGACTTCAGGCTTGGCCTCTGGACTGACAGGAAGGCTGCTTACCGCGGCCTGTTCGTTTATTTCTTTGTTCGTCGCATTGGGATTCGATGTTTGCTCATTCATGGTGATATGCCTCGTATGAGTTAGTGAAAATAGGCGAATCTATTGGGGGCTGACTGCGAACATCGCGAGACTGACCGACCGAACAGTCGGCCCCTTCATCACCTCAAAACAGCTTTTGGAGGCGCGTCTTCAACTCGTCGAACCATCCCTTGCCGCTTTTGCCACCAGCCGACTTTTGCTCAATGGACTTCACCTGATCGAAGATGGGTTTGAAATCCGCCTTCTTGCCATAACCCAGGATCTGCGCCATTTCGATCTCCGTGCGCACGGACGACAGCAAGGTGCTGAGCTCCTCGTTCTGCTTGGCATCGCGCTTGTCGGTCTCGGCCAGCTTTTCAGCTTTTGCCATCGCGGCTTCAGCCCGTAGCACGGGCAGAGGAAAGGCGACCGAGGTCACCACCAGCGTGTTCAGTGCTCGGGCGAGTTCCGCCTTGGCGTCGTCGATCTTGCCGCTGTCGATGAGCCGTGCGGCCGACTTGATCGCAGCCGGGTACGTTGCCATCGGCAGGTTGCCGGTTTCGATCACGATTTCGCTGGCCAGATTGGCGACGATGGGCCGGGCCTTTTGCACCTCGCCATCACCCAACAACTCCCGAGACAACTTGACCGCTTTCTTCACCGATTCCACGTTGGCGTGGATATCGTGGGTGATGACGCGTACATCGACCGGCGCCAAAGCAAGTTTGGCGTCGCGTGCCAATACCAGTTTGTTGAATCACGAGCAAAACTGAGCCAGTGGGGGTGCGGCTAAAAACTTGGACTACCTGGAGGTAGTTCATGTATTCCTACGAAGACCGCATCCGAGCCGTCAAGCTCTACATCAAGCTTGGCAAGCGCCTTGGGGCCACCATCCGTCAGTTGGGCTATCCGACCAAGAATTCCCTCATTGGCTGGTACCGGGAGTACGAGCGGAGCCAGGATCTGCGAGTCGGGTATTCGCGATCGGGACAGAAGTATTCCGATCAGCAGAAGCATGCGGCGGTGAAGCACTACCTTGATCACGATCGGTGCATTGCCTCGACCATGCGGGCATTGGGATATCCCGGTCGGGAACTACTGGCCGAGTGGATTGACGAGCTGCACCCCGAAGTTCGCCACCGAATGGTGGGCCGGGCACCGAACACCCTGCACTCCGACGCGCTTAAGAGCGCAGCGGTGATTGAGCTTTGCACCCGAAAGACCAGCGCACAAGAAGTTGCCCAGAAGCTGGCGGTGTGTCGGCCTACGCTGTACAACTGGAAGAATCAGTTGCTCGGCCGCGAGGTACCCGCATCCATGAAACGTCAAGACAATTCACCGCCAGTGTCTGATGTTGCCGAACTGCAGCGTCAGGTCGAGTCGCTTCAACAGAGTATTCACCGCCTTCAGCTCGAACATGACATCTTGAAGAAGGCCAATGAATTGCTAAAAAAAGGCCTGGGCGTCAACCCTCAGCTCCTGAGCAATCGGGAGAAGACTCTGCTGGTTGACGCCCTCAAGCCCATCTACTCGCTCGCAGAGCTACTTGGCGAACTTGGCCTTGCTCGCAGTTCCTACTTCTACCACTGCGCCCGCCAGCGAAGGCCTGACAAATATGCTGACGCCCGCGTTGCAGCTGCCGATGTGTTTCAGAGCAACCACTGCAGCTATGGTTACCGGCGCATGCGGGCGGCGCTGGGCAGACGCCGCTTGTACCTGTCTGAAAAAGTCGTGCAGCGTCTGATGAAGCAGGAGGGCTTGATTGTTCCCGCGCGCAAGAAGCGTCGATACGGGTCCTACCTCGGAGAGATCAGCCCTGCTCCAGACAACCTGTTCAATCGTGACTTCCAGGCGGCGGCACCGAATGAGAAGTGGCTCACCGACATTACAGAGTTCCAGATACCGGCGGGAAAGGTTTACCTCTCGCCTGTGATCGACTGCTTCGATGGCATGGTGGTGAGCTGGACGCTTGGCACCCGACCGGACTCTGAGTTGGTGAACACGATGCTCGATGCGGCCATTGACACGGTGCAATCGTGCGACAGCAAGCCGATCATTCACTCCGACCGTGGTGCTCATTACCGGTGGCCGGGCTGGCTCGATCGGATGCACAGTGCGAAGCTGACGCGGTCAATGTCGCGCAAGGGGTGCTCACCGGACAACGCAGCCTGCGAAGGTTTCTTTGGGCGCCTGAAGAATGAGATGTTCTACCCGCGTGATTGGAAGTCGACCACCATCGAGGTGTTCATCCGTGCGGTGCACGAGTACATCCTCTGGTACAACGAAAAACGGATCAAGATATCGCTGGGCTCCCTCAGCCCCATCGAGTACCGCGAAAGTCTGGGCTTAATCAACTAAAACCAGTCCAAGATTTACGCCGCACCCCCCCCGGCTCAGTTTTGCTCGTGATTCAACACTGCCGTAGGAGCGCTCCACCCGGTGGAAACCGCCGTCTTTCGTTTCCTGCTCCTGACGCTTTTCACCGCGCACCAGCAGCACGTCGTTGTCGAGCGTGATCTGGATGTCTTTTTCCTCGACGCCGGGCACTTCCAGGGCGATCTTGTACTGCTTGTCGGTCTCCTGGATGTCCAGCGCCGGCTTCAGCAGGCCCGGCCAGTCCGACGGCCAGCGTGGCATGGCCAGCGTCGGGAAACCGAAGCCTCGAAACGTGTCGTCGAACAGGCGGTCGATTTCGCGATGCAATTGCAGGATGGGGCTGACCGGCCCGCCTGCCGCCGGCAGGTCATTGCGCTGCACCGGCAGTGAGGCGGTGCTCTGTTGTTCTTCCTGCTCCTTTTTGAACCAGTTCCAGGGAGCCAATTTCTTGAAATCAATGTCCATGTCATACCTCCAGAAATCAATTGATGACTCACTCAATCCGTTTGCCCGCGGCGACGGACAGCGCGCCCTGGCGACACGGGATGTTCCGCTGACTTTGGCTGCTTATCTGTGCGTATCACCTCCTTCTTTCTGCCTGCTTGGATCTGATCATTGATCCATCGATCGATTTCACTTTGACGAAACCGCCACGTCCCGCCGACCTTGAAGGCCGGAATCTCCCCGTGCGCGGCGAGCCGATAGAGCGTCCGCTTGCCGACTTTCAAGTAGGCAGCCGCCTCGTCGAGTGTGAAGATCGCCTGCTGGCGCGCTGTCATACCACCCCCAGAAGTTCCGTCTTCGTGCAGCCTCGCTCGAGGAAGTTCTTGCAAGACTTTGCAAGATGTTGCGCCTAACATGCAGAAAGTCAAGAGCCAACATCCAGCGATCTGCTGGCCGATTGATGTGACTCAATCGTAAGCAGCCAGGAAACAAATGTTGGCTGCCACCGCGATGGTGCTCCCCAAGTCATCAATCTGCAGCCATGTGAAAGGGGAAGTCCATGAACGAGATTGCGCGAGTCGGGGTGGATCTGGCCAAGCGGGTTATCTAGGTGCATGCGGTGGATGCGCGCGTGGTGGTTGCCAAGGCGCTGGCCGCTGACAAGTTTGCGGCCTGGTGCGCGGAGCTGCCTCCCGGCTGCCTGGTGGCCCTGGAGGCCTGCGGCGGTGCGCATCACTGGGCACGCAAGCTGCGCGGCTATGGGCTGGATGCGCGGCTGATTGCAGGCCACTTCGTCACGCCCTACCGCATGGCCGGCAAGGGACGCAAGAACGGTGCGGCCGATGCCGCAGCGATCTGCGAGGCGGCAACCCGCCCGCACATGCGCTTCGTGCCGGTGAAGCCGCCGGCGCAGACGCTGCTGACCAGCCATCAGCTACGCAAACCTCCCGATTCACTCACGCAGCTGATTCCTGCTTGCCTAGGGACGACCATGTAAGCGGCAGATGGTCGGAGTCCTTTGCGACCAGCACCTACGCGAGCAGCCCGGAGGTGGGGATGCCCTTGGCGATGATCTCCGCCGGGACCGGCGCCTGGGTCAGCGTTCGGCACCTGTGCGCAGGTCCACTTGCCGCGGATGTGGCACTCGACCGTGAACACGCCCGGCGTGTAGTCCAGCTTCTCGCTGATGCGCTTGAGCGCACAGCCGCACGCGCAGCGGGTGTTCTCGGGCTCGTGGTGGCAGTCCACGCGCGGCAGGTCCGCCGGCAAGGCGGTGCGCTTAGGCATCGCGCCAGGCGTAGCCGGCGGCTTCTTCTTGCCCAGCAGTTCCTGGAGCTGCGCCTCAGCCGCGGCAAGGTCGGCGTCCAGAGCCTCGTCGAACAGCGCGCGTTGTTCGGCATCGAGCTGCTCGCTCTTCTTGCCGAACTTCAGGCGTCGCAGCTGGGCGATCTCGAACGAGAGCTTCGCCGTAGGCGCTGACATGGGCGAAAAGCATCCGAGCATCACCCCCCAGGATGGCTCTCATCTCGATACAGAGGTGAATCCTCCGCACTATTCGGCTCCCTACGATGATATGGACTGATCACATCGGTAGGGAGAAAGCATGAACTTACGCCATCTTCGCTGCTTCATCGCCGTAGCCGAGGAACTGCACTTCGGCCGGGCTGCTCGACGGCTGCACATCGAACAGTCTCCACTGTCGCGCACGATCCGCCAGATGGAGGCGGATTTAGGGGTGCCGCTGCTCAACCGCTTGCCACGCAGTGTTCGTCTCACACCGGCGGGACAGGTCTTCCTCGAAGAAGCCCGGCGCGTACTGCTGGCCTTCGAGCAAGCGCAGACCAAGGCACGCGCCGCAGCGAACCAGCGGAACACGCTGCGCATCGCACTATCTGGTGACACGCGCTGTGCCTTGCCGCCGCAGCCGTGGATCGCGACCACGTGGTCGCAGGCGGATAGCAGTGCCAGGCAGCGCGGTTCATCAAATTTGTGGCTGGTCAGATGAAGTGCAGCGTAGTTGCCAGCCTGACGAATTCCTTCGAACAGATAGAGATTGATGTCCGTGCCAGCGACCGCTCGCGCGATGTCCGACGTGAACTGCTCAATACCTCCGCCATGCGGTGCGATGACGGCGATGGATGATCCGGCGAACGGGCGTACATGCACCCTGTAGTCCGTTTCTTCGGCTTGCGCGCTGGCTAAGTCGGCATAGCCGCCATATCCATCGGCAAGGCTACTCATCGCGCCCCTCGACTGGGCGTGCCGGCCCTTGGAGCGATGCCAGCAAGATTGGGCACAGCGGCTCAGGCATCAGGCCCCCGTTCGAAGGATGCGGCTGGCCGAGCCGGGTTGGCTTGGGTCGCAAGGCGATTAGATTCTGCATTAGAAATCAAACCTTATGCTACTTTCTCTGCGAGTTCTAGCGATAGCTCTAGGGGCCGATTGGATTCCGTGCTATCTTTATAACATGGATGGAAATTCTAGGCACCAAGTAATCAAGCGGCTGCAGGCGGGACTCCCCCGCGGGGCGCCGTTCGACCTTGCCACCCTGAGCCAGTTCGGGGTGTCGCCCCAGCTCGCCGCCCACTATGCCGACGGCGGGTGGCTCGTGCGCCTGGCCCATGGCGTCTATGCCTTCCCGAACGATGAGTTCGGGGTCTACGGTGCGCTGAAGTTCCTGCAACAGCGCGTGCCCGGCCTGCACGTCGGCGGCAAGAGCGCCCTGGCCCTGCAGGGGGTGCGGCACAACCTGGGCAGCCGGGAGGCGCTGGTGCTGTGGGGCGACGGTCGTTTCGCGTTGCCGGCCTGGTTCACTTCGCGCTTTCCGGCCCGCTATGTCCACGCCCGCCTGTTCGACTGGCCGGACACGGCGCTGGCCGGCAAGACCCTGACCACGCCGCCTGGCCTGCCCGAGGATCTGCGGGTGGCAGCCCCCGAGCGTGCCGTTCTGGAGCTGCTGTACGAAGCCGGCGTCAAGCAGAGCCTCGAAGAGGCCCGCAACCTCTTCGATGGACTGCGTTCCCCCCGCAAGGACTTGCTCGGGCAACTGCTGTCTTGCTGCGCCAGCGTGAAGGCCGTGCGCCTGTTCCTCACCTGGGCGCGCGAGACCAGCCTCGTGGATGTCGATGCCCTGCTGGAGCAGTACCCGGTTCGCACCGGCAGCAACACGCGCTGGATGAGCCGGCTCGATGACGGCACCTTGCTGAGCCTGAGACCTCATGGATAAGACCTACGCGGACACCGTTCGCCTGCTGCTGGCCGTCGCGCCCGACGTGTTCGCCAACGACATCTTCGCCATGAAGGGCGGCACGGCCATCAACCTCTTCGTGCGGGACATGCCGCGCCTTTCGGTGGACATCGACGTGGTGTACCTCCCGTGGCAGACGCCGCGCGACGAAGCGCTGCAAGCCATCAACCAGGAGCTGGCCGCCATCGCCACGCGCGTTGCGCCACTGGGCGTGCAGACACGCCTGGTTCGCGCCAAGGACCTGGGAGACACCAAGCTGATCGTCGAGAACGACGCCAGCCAGGTGAAGATCGAGGTCAACGTCGTGTTCCGAGGCAGCGTGCTGCCCGTCGAGCGGCGGCCGCTGAGCGCAAAGACCAGCGATCTGTTCGGCGTCGAGTTCGAGCTGCCGGTTCTGGCACCGGACGAGCTGTACGCCAGCAAGCTGGTGGCCGCGCTGGATCGGCAGCACCCCCGCGACCTGTTCGACGTGTGGCAGCTCTACGAATCGGGCGACATCAGCGACGGCATGGTCGAGTGCTTCGTGATCTATCTGGCGGGCCACAACCGGCCGCCCCACGAAGTGCTGTTCGGCAACGACAAGGACATCGCCGGCGAGTACGAGCGGGCCTTTGTCGGCATGACCGAAGTGGGCTGCTCCCTGGAGACACTGCTCGACGCTCGCGCCAGGGTGCGGCGCGAGCTGCCACAGCGACTGAGCACCGCGCACAAGCAGTTTCTGAGCGGGCTGGCGCGCGCAGAACCGGACTGGTCGCTGGTGCAATGCCAGCACGCCGCGCAACTGCCGGCACTGCGCTGGAAGCTCGCCAATCTCGAAACCTTCCGCAAGCGCCGTCCCGACGACTTCGCAGCGCAATCCGCCGCCCTCGACACCGGCTTGGGCCAGAGCTGACGAACATCCCGCAGCTTCCGGCTTGCCGGGATTGCCCCATGCCGCATTCATCGTGGCACCCGCGCAGCAGCGGCCCTATACCCAAAAGCTTCCGACAAAGGCCAAAGGGCTGGGAAGGGGCAAAGGAAGGGCGCCAAGGGGAAAGGCCCTATCCTGAAAAGGCCAAAAGGCGCCCCCGAGCAGCCCGTCATCCGGGGTTCGCCATGCTCTCGCTGTTCCAGCGCAAAAGGGTGCCACCCACCGCCGGCACGCCGCCCACCTCCGCCATCGAAACTCCGAAAGGGTCGATGCGGCCGGAGTCGGCCGCATCGCTGCTGGCCACGCCGCGCCGGCAGAAACTGCTGGAACACATCTGGCAGCGCACATCGCTCTCGCGCCGGCAGTTCGCCACGCTCTACCTCGCCCCACTGGAGCGCTACGCCGAGCTGGTCCAGCAGTTCCCGGCCTCCGAGAACCACCACCATGCCTATCCGGGCGGCATGCTGGACCACGGCCTGGAGATCGTCGCCTATGCGCTGAAGCTGCGGCAGTCATACCTGCTGCCTGCGGGCGTCACGCCAGAGGCACAGGCAGCCCAGGCCGAGGCCTGGACTGCAGGCACGGCCTACGCGGCCCTGCTGCACGACATCGGCAAGATTGCCGTCGATCTGCACGTCGAGCATGCCGACGGCAGCGTCTGGCATCCCTGGCACGGCCCGCTGCGAAAGCCCTACCGTTTTCGTTACCGAAAGGAGCGTGAGTACCGCCTGCACAGCGCCGCCACCGGGCTGCTCTACACGCGCCTTCTCGATCGGGACATCTTCGACTGGCTCAGTGGCTATCCCGACCTCTGGGCCGCGCTGCTGTACGTGCTGGCCGGCCAGTACGAGCATGCCGGCACGCTCGGCGAACTGGTCGTGCAGGCCGACCAGGCATCGGTCGCCCAGGAACTCGGCGGCGATCCCAGCAAGGCGCTGGCGGCGCCCAAGCATGCGCTGCAACGCAAATTGCTCGACGGCTTGCGCTACCTGCTCAAGGAAGAGTTCAAGTTGAACCAGGCCGGCCCGGCGGACGGTTGGCTGACCCAAGACGCCCTGTGGCTGGTGAGCAAGACCGTCTCCGACAAGCTGCGCGCACATCTGCTGTCGCAGGGGATCGACGGCATCCCGGCGAGCAATACGGCGGTGTTCAACGTGTTGCAGGATCACGGCATCGTGCAACCGACGCCGGATGGCAAGGCGATCTGGAAGGCTACCGTCACCAGCGACGCCGGCTGGTCGCACGCCTTCACCTTCCTGAAACTCTCGCCGGCGATGATCTGGGATGCCGCCGACCGGCCGGCGCCGTTCGCAGGCCGTGTGCAGGTCGAAGAGGAACAAGCGGAGCCGCCGTCGCTGGCGCCGGCGGTGGCCGATGGGCCGCGCGTGGAAGGCACCGAAGCTGCACCCGCGAGCACGGCGCCGATCGCATCCGCAGCCATGGACACCGGCGTGGCCGCGCTGCTCGACCTGCTGGGCGACACCGCTCCGCCCACAGCACCGGAGACCCCGAGTTGTCCTGTCGCCGAGCCCGAGCCGGCCCCTTCGACCGTGCCCACGCCACAGATGAGCCTCGCGCCTTCCCAGGATCGCGCGGAGTCCTCCGGGGCGCACTTCATGGCCTGGCTGCGCCAGAGCATCCAGACGCGCAAGCTCATCATCAACGACGCCAAGGCCCTGGTGCATACCGTCGCCGGTACGACCTACCTCGTCAGCCCCGGCGTGTTCCAGCGCTACGCGCAGGAGTACCTTCAAGTCGCCGCGCTGGCCAAGCAGGAGAAGCTGGAGGGGTGGCAGTGGGTGCAGAAGCGCTTCGAGAAGCTGGGACAGCACCGCAAGCAGCCGAGCGGGCTGAACATCTGGACCTGCGAAGTCACGGGGCCGCGCAAGTCGCGCCGGCTGCACGGCTACCTGCTCGTCAGCCCGGATACGCTGTTCCAGGAGACGCCGCCAGACAACCCATACCTGCGGCTCCTCAACGAGGCCGCAAAGCGCGAAGATTCAGCCCTTGGGGGCAAGGACGACGATCAGGCGTAGGCATGCGACCGCTGTGCGGGCCGGCTTCAATCCGCGGATGGGGCCGACTCCGCCAGCTTGGCTTCGGTCAGAGTCATCAAGTGGGCGGAACTGCATTTCAGCGCACGGGCAATCTTGAGGATGAGAGGGAGCGTGGGGACATGCTCGCCGCGCTCGATCTTGCCCATGTGCGACCGTTCGATGCCGGCCATGTGGGCCAGCGTTTCCTGAGCGATACCCTGGTTGGTTCTTTCTTCCCGCACGGCAGCCCCAAACGCGATGGCTGGTTCCGCTTCGTAGGTAGTGGTGCCGGTGGGGCGGCCCCTTTGGATCGAACGCTTTGGCATTGCCAAGAGCGTCGAACACGGTCACGATTTAAACCACGTTAAACTTAACTCATTCAACGGCTTCGAGATCAGTTGCCACGAGTTCACCGCCTGGGGGAGCTGGACGTGGAATCGAGTGACATCACCGCCGAAATTCGCATGGCCGTCCTCGGCGAATGGGTGCCTCCCCAGCTCGCCGACGTGCTCGCCCTGCAGCGTGCCGAAGAGCCGGAGACCCATGCCGTCCTGGCCGGATGGACAGATCCCGGTCGAGGCGCGGAGCTGCCGGGCGACGGCTTCGACTTCGCCTTGTCTGCGGTTGCCCGGCAGTGGCCTGGCTGGGTATGCGAGCCGCTGTGGCATGACACGCTGGCGGTCGCCGTGGCCAAGCGCTCCCACCTGCTGGCCTACCGTGAAGTGCCGTGCCAGGAAGTGCTCAAGCAGCCCTTGATCTGCGCGCAGTCCACGGCCGATGAACCATGGCGCATGACCGTGCAGCGCGTGTTCGAGAACGCGCTGCAGGAGCGGGAGCAAACGGTGGAGACATTCGATGTGGCGATGACGCTGGTTGCCGCCGGGTACGGGATCGCCATTGCGCCTGCCGCGAGACTGGCGAGCTACCTACGCCGAGGCATCGCCGTGCGGCCGCTGGCCGGCGCACCAACGATCGTGATGGCTTACCTGCTGCGCCGCAACGCTTCCTTGTCGGACACCCAGGCAAGATTCGCCCGCCGCGCGCGCTTGGTGTCCTGACAGACGCGCGGGAATCGCGGTTTCGCCACGATCCCGCATTCCTGCTGCTAGGCGACCCCGACTCGCGACGGGGTCCATTCGCTATCCTTCACGGCTGTGCTCACTGCCATGACGAGCTTGTCGAGATTGCCGGCCGTCACGCGCTCCAGTGCCGAATGCCCCCGCAGCATCGAGCGCGGTTGCAGCAGTGCATGGTAGATCTGCCAAGGGTCCGCACCCCTGGTCAACTTCAGGACGGACTGGATCAGCTCGTGCTTGAGTGGGTCGAGGTGCCAGTCCGGCACGCGCTGGCCGCGGTTGCCTACGTTCAACGCCAGCAAGTTGCCCGCCTTGATCTCGTAGCTGATCCACCTGCGGGATTTGCCCGCCATCTTGGCAAACGCAGCGACGGGAAGGTTGTGCGGCGCCTCGAAGACATCGAACAGCTCCATCCTCTCGCGCTGTATGTCGGACAGCGGTTCCTCCATGACGGAACGCGGCAACGGCACTGCGGGCAGCCGATGCGTCTCGGCTGACACCAGTGGCATCGCGTCTCCCGGCCTGGTCACGATCAGGAGCGGCGCCGACGCGGCCGCTGGTTTGGGTGGCGCACTCGCGGCTTCCTCATCCGAGAGGACGGGCACGCCCTCCAAATGAATGGTGAGCGGCATGCTCGCTGCCTCGACCATGTTCTGCTCGAAGAGATCGAGCCGGTCGGCCCAATCCTGCATCATCCGCCGCCGCTGCTCGACGTACTCGGCGTGGTTGTAGGTGGCACTGACCTTGTTGGGATCGACGTGCGAGAGTTGCGCGTCCACCCACACCTTCGGGTAGCCGATCTCGTTGAGCGCGGTGGACATCGTGCCACGGATGCCGTGCCCGGTCAGCAGGTCGCGATAGCCCATGCGCTTGAGCGCGCCGTTGAGCGTGTTCTCGCTCATGCGCTTCTTCAACTCGCTGTCGTGGCGGAACAGATAGTGCTGGGCCGGTTTGAGCTGTTCGAGCAGGTGCCGGACGATCTCGATGGCCTGCACCGACAGCGGCACGATGTAGGGTGGAATGTCCTTGGGCAACTGGCGCTTCCTGCGCATGTCCACCTGGAGCTGCTTCACGACCTCGGGCGGGATGATCCAGAGGCCCCGATCGAGGTCGAACTGATCCGGCGTCGCCAGGCGCAGCTCGCCCGTGCGCACGCCGGTGAATAGCAGCAGCCGCAGACCGAGCTGGGTCTGCAGCCGGCCACGATACTTGCGCAGGCGCTGCAACAGCTTCGGCAACTCGGCCATGCGCAGGAACGGGTTGTGGTTCACCGGGGGCAGCGGCAGCGCCACCACGTCGAGGTCGGAAGCCGGGTTCTGCTCCAGGCCCGGCACGACCACCAGCGCGTAGCGGAACATCTGGTTGAACCACGTCCTGACTTTCTCGGCGACGGAGAGCGCCTTGCGCCGCTCGATCCTGGCGATCACTTCCAGCAGGTCAGGGCGTTTGATGTCGTAGATCGAGCGCTTGCCCAGCAAGGGCAGCACATCCTTGGCGAAGACGCGAGGGAGGATCGAGAGGGTGGTCTGCCGGCCCTTCTTGAGGCCGAGTTCGCGGTGGGCAAGCCACTTCTTGTAGATCGCCTCGAAGGTGTTTTCACCGGCGAGTTTGACCGCGGCGCGCTTTTGCTTGCGGTGAAGGCGCGGGTTGATGTCCTTGGCCACCAAGGCGCGCGCCTCGTCACGCAGGGCGCGTGCCTCACGAAGGGACACCTCGGGATAGGTGCCCAGCGACATGCGCTTGGGCTCCTTCATCCAGTAGTAACGGAAGTGCCAGCTCTTGCTGCCGGTGGCCGTCACGGCCAGGGAGAGACCATCGATGTCTGGAAGTGTGTAGGCCTTGCCGGTGGCTTTGGCTTGGCGGACCACCAAGTCTGAGAGTGCCATGCTCTAGCTCCTGAACATGAGTCAGGAACCAGATGCTTAACCCATCGACCTCAGCGCCCTAGCAACAATCCGGAAGCCGTCGTGCCCGCAAAAATGGACACAAAAATGGACATAAACGTCGTGGCTTCAGGTGGATTTCCGTGGAGCCCACTGGAACATCGAGGTGTCAAAAACTCAACCAGAATCAACGACTTACGATGCTTCTTGGGCTTCCTCAGAATTCCCTGGAACGATGCAGTGGAGCGGGTGAAGGTCTCCATACCAAGGCCATGGTGATCGCTGGTGTCCAGATAAGCAGGGATGGGAACCTTAACTGGGTGTACGGTGGCTGGATGGAAGTCGGCCCGGACTACCTACCACATGGGTGATGGGCTAAGCAAACCGTCCGGGAAACTGGGGGAAGGTCAAACAGTTTCGGAATATCAGGAAATGTTTTGACAAATCCTTGGCGGCAGTACAAGATTTCGGTTTATCAGAAACTTCTTTCCCATGGGATCGAAGCTGTAATCAGTTTCTGAAAGTCCGAAATATGGCTACTCGCACACGCAAAAGTCACCTCCTGCTTGGAACTGACGCCACGCCATCCAGCGGCACCATGTTGGGCTCAGCACACAGGCGAATCGCTCTCGAGGCAGTCCCGCTGGTCCAGGAGCTACGAGGTGCCGATGTTATTGGACTGCAGGTGCGGGCGCATCGCAAGAAGCAAGGCTTGCGCATCGATGATGCTGCGGCGCTCACTGGCGTTTCGGTAGACCTGATGTCCAGGCTTGAGAATGGGGCGGGCAGCGTCCGCCTTGACAAGCTCATGAGCGTCCTTGATGGCCTTGGCCTGACATTGCTAGTCCTTCCCAAGGGACATGAACTTTTACACCACCTGCCCACGGGAAAAGTCCTTGGCTCAAGTGACACCACCAGCTCAGAGTCATGACTGTTCATCACCTGTGTATCTGGCACCAGTCAGAACTGGTAGCCACCCTGACTCACGACACGATGGAGAACTCATGGGGTCTTGTCTACGCCCCAACCTGGAAAATACGGCCTAAGGCCTTTGGGTTTTCACCTGCCCTGTCGCTGGATGCAGAAAAACACGACTCGCAATCAATCCGTCGCTTCATCGAAAACCTGTTGCCCGAGGGCCGGGCACTCGATATCGCAGCCTCGGCAAATGGCGTTGGCAGGTCCAACATTTATGGGCTCATCCATGAGCTTGGCGCAGAGACCACCGGCGCCTTTCGCTTCCTGCCAGAGCACGTAGACGGCAGGCTTGAGCCCGCACACGCTGAGCGTCGTCAAGTGAGCATTCAAGAACTGGATGCGCGTATCAGAGACCGCGACAAGGAAGAGTTCGTTGTCTGGGATGGGAAGGTTCGCCTCTCTGTTGCCGGCTACCAGGACAAGCTGCTTGTCTATGTCGACGGAAGAATTGAAGACGGGGGGGCAATGTACCTGCCTGACTACCCTCTCGCGTCGACCCACATACTGAAGCCGCAACCCGTTGACTCAAGATTTCCGCACATGGTGGTTAACGAGCACTTCTGCATGTCATTGGCAAAAGCGATGGGTATGCCGGTGGCTGACGTATTCCTACTGCGAACCCCTCGCCCAGTCTTGGCAGTTACACGCTTCGACCGCACGCCTATCAAGACGCCTGCAGGTGTGCCCAGTGTTGCTAGGCGCCATGTCATTGACCTTTGCCAGGCTGCGGACGTGCCGGTCAGCTACAAGTATGAGCGCAACATCGGTGGCTCTGGAGTTGCAGCACAGTACCGAGACGGTACGAGCTTCCCAACCCTCTTCAACCAGCTCAAACACATCAACAACAAGGCAAGCGACAAGCTGCTGATGATGCGCTGGGCACTGTTTCAATTGCTGATTGGCAACTGTGATGCCCATGGGAAGAACTACTCATTTTTCATGGACAACCAGGGCCTTAAAAGCGCACCCTGGTATGACCTGGTCAGCGTCGTTCAATATCCAGCCATCTCGCACGAGCTGGCCATGGCATATGGGGACGTCTTCAATATTGAAGAAGTGAAAGGTTTTGCTCTCGCCGACTTTGCTGTGCGCTGCAATATCGACCGCAAGCTCATGCAGCGCGAAGCAAAGAAGATGGCATCGAGCGCTCGAAAACATGCTCAAGGGCTTGCGCAGACCGGCCCTTATCTGGAAGAAGAATCGGACTTTGCGGCTCAGCTCGCCAGCTACGTCCTGCTGCAAGCAGACCGCCTTGAGCAGTACGCGGGGGAAGCTGTTCACATCAAGTCCGCCCGGCTCTAAGTGACACCACACTGGGACTGCCATCAAGGGTGTCCGGAATTGTCTGTGTGAGGCATACGATGTCAATCACCCCGGGGAGGAGCTGGCGCTGGGAGGTCGTCCAGGCCAGCTCAGGCACCAACGAGCCACGGACCGGCCCTATCGCGAAAGCGCTGCCGCGAAGAAGATCTGTGAGGCCTTGCGTGCTGCGCGGTGCTCGGGCAGCTCTCTTGACACTGCGCTCCAGGACGCCTGGCCGTGCCGACTGACCACGGGCATCCGATCTCGGCGGGCGACCGCATTGAGCATGACACGGGTGGTGTCATCCAGGGACGCCTGTTGCGGGCCAGTGCCTTCGTTCAGCGATTCGTCCAGGAAGCGGACGAAGGCTGCGTCCACGCGAGCCCACCTGTCCTTCATCACCCACAGAACGTGTGCCGGCCGGTAGCACTCTGGTCCTGGGCTCTGTTGGCGCTCGCGCAATGGAATCCTCAGACGCTCAACAAGCACATGACGCGGCATGGCCTGAACCACGATCGGTTCGGCTTTGACGATGTCGCAGATGTCCTCAGGCGCGACCCGGGTCATGAAGCCGCCGGGGGAACGGATCTCCAACTGCTCGCCGACGACACATTGGAAGAACCAGAACGGAAGGTCGATCACCCCGGGCGAGTCGAACCTTGCATCACGCAGCGCCGAGCGGGACTGCAGTTGGACCTTGGACAAAGGTGGAATGGCCAGGAGGGATGCAAGGGATGTCATGCATCCAAGGTACCAGGCAGTAGGGTGATTTCAAGTTGCATCCCCCGCTGTTCGAGCAGACCCCCGCCTGTTTTAAGGGGGGGCAGGTGGTGAACTCGGCGTTCCTTGGGTGGGCTCGACGCGATTTCTGCTGCGCACGCAAGCGAGTTATCCACTGTTTGAATTCCTATGTATTACAAAATAGGACCGGACAAATTTGTCCGCAAGTTTTTTGGATATAGACGCGCGAGATAGCCGACTTTTTGGAATAAGTGGATTTCGGCCGCTCAGGACAGGTAGCGCTCCCTGAGTTCTTTGAGGTCCATCTCCATCTTCGAGACGTCACGGATGCCATGGCGCTGGGCCATTTCCTCGAAGCGCTTGCCACCGTTCTCGAAGTACCGGTGGACCTCCTGGAGTGGCTGGCTGTCCATCCGAAGCACCGTCATGCAGTCATCGAACAGCTCGTAGTCCAGGCCGCGAAAGTCGGTGAGATCGAATGGGAACCGGGTGCCGTTGTAGCAACCCAGCAGGAACGCGGCGACGCGACGGGACTGGCCGGTGTCGCGCTGGGCAACCTCAAAGAGGCGCATGAGGGCCTGCTTGCCGGGCTCCTCCATTGCCATGCGCTCCTTGCGCCGCGCGAGCACTTCCTGCAGCAGACCGTTCATCGCCGTCTCGCTGTCGGAGCCTTCGCTGATGCGCGGGGCATCCATGGCGGGAGGAAGGTTGTTGAGCTTGGAATTCATGGACTCACTCTCCTTTGACAGCGCGGGATGTGATCTGGTGACTTCAACACTGGTCAACGAGGCCGACGTCTGCACGAGTGCCAGGTCCGCGCGGCTCAGCTCACGGCGGCCAGGCGCTGGGCCGCTTCTCTCTTGCCCAGACCGCGAAGGCCTGCGATGCGTTCGGCCTGCGCTGCTCTTGGTACTGCCTTGCCGGCTTCCCATCGAGCGACAGAAAGCGCGGAGCACTCCAGCAGTTTGGCCATGTCTGCCTGAGACACACCCAACTTGGCGCGCTGCGCAGCGAATCGCTCAGGGCTGAACGCCCGCGTGCGGCGGCTCCTCGGTTCGGCGGGCGCCTGCTCCGGCGGGGCGACCTTCTTGACCACCTTGCCTTGAGCCCTGAGCTGGGCACGCAGCTCCTTGACGTCGCGTTTGAGCGCGGCGATCTCTGACCGGTAGGCGTGTGATGACCTTTTCAGGGCCAACAACTCGTCGCGAAGGATCTTGCGGGTGACCCGCGAAATCTCGGTCTTCAGGGCAGAGGATAGGGTGCTCATGGCGCAGATGGTAAATCACAGGCCAGACGGACGGTGGCCAACGGGCGCCCAGCCGCGCATTTTCACAGCATGGCGGGTGGTATAACCCGCGGCTTGTCATTCACACTGGAGATCCTGAACCATGAACCGCGCAGAACTCGTCGAGATCCTGGCCACCAAGAACGAACTGTCCAAGGCGGCTGCCAACGCCGTGCTCGATACGCTGATCGAGACCATCCAGACCGCCGTGAAGAAGGGCGATTCGGTTCAGCTGGTGGGTTTCGGGACCTTCAAGTCCGTCAAGCGCGCGGCCCGTGCAGGCAAGAACCCGGCCACGGGCGACAAGATCAAGATCCCGGCGGCCACCCTGCCCAAGTTCGTCGCTGGCGCCAAGTTCAAGGACGCCGTCGATCCCAAGGCTGCCAAGCGCCGCGCTGAAAAGGCCGGCAAGTAAGTCGACATCCGGCCCGCAGCTTCTCCGTGGGGCTGCGGCCGGGCATCATGGGGCGCACCGGCTCTACGGTGTCTGGGCGCCACCCATCGCAAGCTCCTTGGCAAGTTGCTCAAGGGCTGCGATGTTGATCGCTGTGATGGCCTGGTTATCGGCCAACGCCTTGGCCACCAGGTGCGCCAGCCACAGATCGTTGCGCTCAGCCACGGGCGCGGCTTGGGCGGCCATCTGTCCCCGGCGGCCAGACATGAACTGTATGGCTCGCAAGGATGACCAGCTGCTGCCCAGCGCAGTCTTGAGTTCCTGAACGGGAACATCCACGGGCTGACAAGTCATCATGGCCAGAATGACTCGGCTGCACAGCCGGGCCTTGGGCACCTCCAGGGGCGCATTCAGACGGGTTTGCTCGATCTTGTGCTGAAGCGACTTGGAGGTCATTCGGGCGTGAGATGTGGTCGGTGGATGTCTGGATGCTATCTGCGCGAGACAGAGATCGACCAGTTGTTCAAGGGGATGCCTTGGATACTCGATCCCCATATGTGCATGAACTCGACCTTCAGAGGGCCGTCGTTCCAGACGTAATGGGTGCTCCTTGTGGGGGGGATGGACTTCTCGGCCATCGCTGGCGCCCCGATCGAGTTGCGTAGTGTCGCCATCACCCGCTGCGCTTGGACGGCTGTCACCGTGCATCCTGCACTCGGTGTGGCCGGGTTCGAGCTGAAGCTGATGTCGGCCAGGCAGATTCGCTCTCCCTGGAAGCGAATGAAATCGTCGTGCTTGGTGGTGCACATGTCCCCAGCGCAGAAGACAGCTGGATCCTTCAATCGTACCTTGGCCAGATCGGCAGGCTCGAGCTGGAAGAACTGAGCGCTCTTGCTCTGACTGGCCTTGATGTCTTTGGTCGCAGCCAATGCGGCCGTGCGAATGCGGTTGCAGATGGATTCCGAGGTCGCGTACACATAGGCTTCTGGCCCTGTGCGTGTCTGCACCTCAACGCTCATGATGCGTCCCTCGGCATGCTTGGCATCCTGAACCACCCGCATGCTGGCGGTACCGAAGTGGCTCGCCAGCGAGCTCAAGGGCTCTTCGTTCAAAGGGATGCACCCAGGGCGATCAGCCACCTGAACGTTGACCCAGTACCAGCGGGGGCGCGGTGGCACTTGAGGGGGGACCACGCTTTTGGGCTTCGCTGCAGGCGGGCTCTTGCGCGAATCAGCCTCGTCAGAGTTGCGGGGCCTGGCCGAATCCTGTGGCGCTTCTGCTGGCTCCTCGTCCGAGAAAAGCGAACTGAGGTTTCTGTCTCGGGGCTGTGCCGAACTGGCCGAGGCGGCGACGGCGAGGATGAAACAAAGGGTCGGTCGGATCATGTGAGCGGTTGTACATCAAAGCCGGGTTAGGCCTCTGGATCGAGCCAGGGCCGACGCACTCAAGCGCAACTGCCTATCTTCTTCTGCCGACAGAAGTCGCCAACCCTCCACGGACACACACGGGAGGAGATGCCGCAAGGGCTTATTCGGGCGCATCTGCTGCAGGATAGCCACCGGATGACCTCGGTTGCACACGCCATGGTCGACTTGGTAGCCGACGACGACCATCGGGACCCCCTTTGGGGATAGCCAGGTTTGTCCAAACGTGAACGCTCCATGGTTGCTGATCTTCATGCCCATAGTCGGGTCAACGAGGAGTGAAGACTCGTCGAGCGGATAGAGCATGACCCGAGGCCAGGCCAAAGATCCATCCACCTTGTGGTCATGGAAGCGAATCATTCGTCTGCCAGCAATGATCGATCGAAGACCATCCTCGTAGGCTTCCATGACACTGTAGTCTCTTCGGTTCCAGTCCCACTTGAATCGGTAGCCTCCACCGAAAATCCTTTTCAGGGTCCGGCCTGGTTTTCGATCCATCTCCAACTCTCGCGTCCTGATCGTCCGAAACTGAATGAGCAGATCAAGGTCCGATGGGTTCGCAGCACCCTTGGCGGTACTGCCAAACACCCAAAGACGGTCGATCTTGAGGGCCTCGTGGAAGCAGCCCGGTGTGCTGATGATGCCCCCCAGTCCTCGCAGGTGCTCGCCGATACTCATCGCGTGGCGAATTGCGGTATCGCGCTTCATGCGCCGTCTCCAGCTGGTTGAGCCATTGCGTTTTTCTGTATTGCGAGCGACGCTTCAGATGGTGCTTGAAGTGGCCACACGATGGATGTACTGATCCTGATGACGCCTCCTCAGATAGGCCAGAAGCCGCTGGTAGGACGTGGTGTGGCTCAGGTTGAAGACCGGGATCGAGTGACTGGCCGCGAGCATGATCGAGAAATGCGAGTGACCCGTGGCAACGCCGGCGCCCGCGCTGCCATCGAAGCCATCCTGGGTCCAGCAGATGACGAACTCGACCGGTCTGCGCATTTGGTCACCCAAGATGAGTGCCACGCGACCGGCAACCATCTGTTTGAGCTCGGGGCTGAGGTACTTCCAGAGCGGGTGTACCTTGGCGGCCATCGCATGGTGATGGTCACCGGGTACCAACCCGGACTCGTCGTAGCCGTTGAATCCCTTGTGCGGTAGCCAGATCTCTCGGGAGCCTCCAGCGTTGGTGCACCCCCTGGAGAACGCCGTCTCCGCACCCGCTGAAGCACCAGAGCGCAATTTGTAGCCACCGCGTGCCAGACGCCAGGCCATCTGCTCCATGAAGGCAGCCACAGGTGCGGGCGTGGAGCGTGAGCCGATGCCCGCATAGGCCGGTTCCGGGCGAACCAATAGAGGTGGGTTGGTGGTCATCTGGCGAGCTGGGTTGACCCCTTGAGCATGCCATCTGTAACAGCTTGTGCAAGTCCGAATCTGACACCCGCGGTAGAGCCATTCGGCTTATAGAAGGCTCTGCTGATTCAAGAGCGTGTCTGGCAAGGGCCACTTTCGACACCGTAGTGAGCCGAACGGGACTGAACAATCTGGCCATGGATCGAGACCAGGCCACCAAGTTCATGTACGAGCTGCTCAGGCTCATGCTCTCGCGCGGGGGAAGCGACCTGTTTCTGACCGCTGGCTTTCCTCCCGCCATCAAGGTCGATGGCAAGGTGCATCGAGTCTCCTCGGACTCGCTGCGTGATGCTCACACACTGGCGCTGGCGCGGGCCATCATGAACGACAAGCAGGCGGCCGAGTTCGAGCGCACCAAAGAGTGCAACTTCGCCATCTCGCCGCCGGCGATCGGACGCTTTCGGGTCAGTGCCTTTGTCCAGCAAGGCAAGATTGGCATGGTGCTGCGGACCATCCCGGCGACCTTGCCCAGTATCGATGCACTTCGCCTTCCAGCGGTCCTCAAGGACGTGGTGATGAGCAAGCGCGGACTTTGCATCCTGGTGGGCGCCACCGGCTCGGGCAAGTCGACGACGCTGGCGGCCATGGTCGACTGGCGCAACCAGAACACTCACGGCCACATCATCACGATCGAGGATCCGGTCGAATTCGTGCACCCACACAAGAACTGCGTGATCACCCAGCGCGAAGTTGGCATCGACACCGAAAGCTGGGAAGCGGCCTTGAAGAACACACTGCGGCAGGCGCCCGATGTGATCCTGATGGGCGAAATCAGGGACCGCGAAACCATGGAACACGCGATCCAGTTCGCGGAAACCGGTCACCTGTGTCTGGCCACACTGCACGCCAACAGCGCCAACCAGGCCCTGGACCGGATCATCAACTTCTTCCCCGAGGACCGCCGGGCCCAACTGCTGATGGACCTGTCGCTGAACCTTCGCGGCCTCGTCTCTCAGCGCCTGATCCCGCGTCAGGACGGCAAGGGGCGATTTGCTACCGTGGAGGTGATGCTCAACTCTCCCCTGATCGCCGATCTCATCTTCAAGGGTGAGGTCGCCGAGATCAAGGAGATCATGAAGAAGAGCACCAACATCGGCATGCAGACATTTGACCAGGCGCTCTTCAAGGCTTTTGAAGCTGAGTTGATCACCTTCGAGGATGCCCTGCGCAATGCCGATTCCGTCAACGACCTTCGGCTTCAGATCAAGCTCAACAGCCAGCGTGCAAGGAGTCATGACCTTGCCCAAGGTACCGAGCACTTGGCCATCGTATGAAGAACACGGCGCACTGAAGTCACTCACGCCTCACCAGCTAAGCCTCGGCCGAGGAATCTGGATTCACCCACCAACCCTGGAAGACCAGGTCATTTCATCCCAGCAGAGAAGGTATCCACATGAAGCATCTCAACTACGCAGCCAAGTTCGCAGCAGCAGCCATGACGGCAGCCCTTTCATTCGGTGTGCACGCACAGGCGCCAGCGAAGGGCGCATCGTTTGACGTGGAGGTCCAGTGGAAAGCCATGCCCAACAGCTCTCCTGACGCAGTGGTCAACGAGGCGGTCGTCAAGCAAGTGATTGCTGACGGTCTCAGCAGCTTGAATATCAAGCCCTCGTTCGTGAAGAAATCGAATGATCACGTCTACATCAAGATCCGCGTGTACTACCTGCATGATGCGGGCACTGAAACAAGGGTGTTGACCGGTGTAGCAAGCGCGATGACCAAAGCGGGCGAGGTCTGCAGCGTCGACGCATATTCCTGGCACCGGGGTAACAACATCCCCGCAGGCAACATCATGGACAACCTGAAGAGCTGGATGCCTAGCTTTCAAAAGAACTGCAGGCTCGTCTGAGTGGTTGGCTTCGATGACCGCACAGTCGATGCGACATCTTGCCCTGGGGCTGGCCATGGCCACGCTCGCATCCCTGTCCTGGGCAGCGTTTCCGGCCAAGGTGCAGACCGCTGGTGCGGATCTTCAGCTCAATGGCCAGGGCATTCGCTATCGGGTGGTATTCAAGGTCTACGAGATGGCGCTGTACACGCCGCGGCCGGCGGCCACGGCTGAGCAGTTGCTGGCCATGCCAGGTCCCAAGCGCCTCTCGTTTGTGGCGCTTCGGGAGCTTCCCGGAACAGATCTGGGGATGGCATTCCTCAAGGGACTGTCTGCCAACTCGCCAAAGGAGCAGGTCCAGCGGCATCTGGCCTCCACCAGCCGCTTGATCGAAATCTTCTCGGGCAAGTCCAAGCTCATGCCAGGCGATCACTTCGCCATGGAGTACCTGCCGGGCAAGGGCACACAGTTCTTCATCCTGGACCAGCCTCAGGGAGTCCCCGTCGGTGATGAAGAGTTCTTCCGGATGATCTTGCGGATCTGGGTAGGCCCTTCGCCTGCCGACCACCAGCTCAAGGATGCCCTGCTGACTGGTGATCGTTCTCGACCTTAGTCCACCAGCCGCTTCTTGATGAACTCGCCAAAGTCATTGTTCATCACGATGGCTGAGCGTTTGCAGGCCTTCACCGGCTCCACGCCGCGACCTTGCTTACAGACCACGTCAAGCATAACCACAGCTGAGGTTCCAGCACCTGGAACCTTCATGGCGGTCGCGCCCATGGCACCATCTTTATTGGGGTTGTAGGTCTCGATCAGAGTATCGTTGGCCAGCTGGATGCGCATGTCCGAATTCGTTGCGATGAAGATCTGGGTCAGCGCGAATGCCTTCTCGCATTGAAGTCGATCTTTGCAATGAAACACTGCATTGCGCCTGGAAGCTTCGAGCTGGCGGTCCAGCTCCTTCAGCTCTTCGAGCTGCTTGGCCAGCGCATCGGCTTCCTTCTGTTTGGCAAGAGCCTCCGCTGCTTTGCGCCGCTCCTCTTCAGCGAGCAGGCCTGCCTGATATCCAGAGGAAAGGTTCTCGAAGTTGGAGCTCGCCACCCGGTACTCCGCATCTGTGGCAACGAGGCGATACATGCTCAGGCGGTACTTCTCGATGGCCACACCCGTCGCGTAGCCCTGCTTTTCGAATGAGGTCTTCAGGGCCTCGGCAGTGAAGGTTTGAGCCGCTGCAGATCGTAACTGTGGGGTGTCAGCATAGAGCTGAAGTGCCTTTGTGCGCACAGCTTCGTTGGGGGAGGCGAACACATCTTCGAGATGCCTGTATGCGACCACCCAGTTTCTCTCCGAGATCGCGCGTTCAGCCTTCGCGATGGGCGAGGGCGACTGTCCAAACTGAGGGCCAGCACACCCAGCCAGCACTGAAATGAGTGCCACAGCGAGCATCCTGCTCATCAGCTGACGAAAACTTCCTGTCATTGCCTATCCTGTTGGGTTCGAATTGTCGAAAAGACAGTATCGCTCAGGACTTAGGCGATGACTCGTTCAGAGCCTTCGTGAGCTCGTCGACAGTTCCTTCGGTGTAGACCCGATCGCAGCCCAGGTGAGCATAGAAGCGGACACCATCGGCGCTGGTGATTACGCCTATGCCAGGGTGAAGGTTGTTTGGGATCCGAAACTTGGCTTCCGAAGCGGCTTTCTGTGCGTCCTGCTCTGCCCACCGTACAACTTCGTCATCTCGAATGCGTTGGCGGTCTGCAAGGACGTCAGAGAGATAGATTGGTTTGGGCATGTTCTACGGAGTTCGATCGATAGGGGGCTCGGGTTCAGCTCAGATGGATGCTACGGTCTGACCCGACGGCGTGCTGAGAGAAGGCTGTTTCGCGCTCATGGCTCCCAGGATAGTTGGGAAACCAGGCTGTTCAACTTGCCATGTGGGGCTTCCCTAAACCATCGTGATCAGGCTGATTGCTTGGTCCTACGCCCCGATAGGAGCTTTCCAAGCCCAGGCCCACAGCCGACCACTTCGCAAGTGGCTATTGGGAGAACATCACGTAACATCTGCCCGATGAGACTGTCCTTAAATCTATTCCTTGCTGTAGCAATGTCGGTTCTTCTGGCATCTTGCGTCACGCTGCGCGAACCATATTTCTATCCAATCAACAGCACTGCGTCGGCTTTGACTGCCCAACCATTCAAGGCAAAAATGGTCCCGGATACGGGTGGCGGTTGGACAGCTGGTTCCATAGAGGTTGCTGTCCCTGGCGGAGAAACCTACCGTGGGCGATTCAGCATCGCGGCAGGAGGCTCCGTAGGTGTCTCCACTTCAATGTCGAGTGTTCTCGTTCCTGGAGCTATGCCCATCACAGGAACGGGTCTTGCATTTGGCGTTTCGCAGAACACCAAAGGCCAGGGTGTCGCAATGGCGGTGAGCCCTAGCGGAGCTTCATTGCAATGCGAGATCACCCAGGACTTCACGACGTTTCATGGATTTGGAACCTGCCGTTCAACGGATGGCGCGGAATATCGATTCATGTACTGAGTCACTTCGGTGAGTCCCTATTACGGTCGCAGTGCAGTGGGACCTAAGTGATCCAGCGTGATGCTGCGATGGCCACAGCGAACGGCACAGCACTGGCCAGAACGACGCCAGTGGGGCGAACGGCCACCGCCGGGGGCTGAATCAAGCCCTGCTGCGATCGAAGCTCCTGGAGTCGGCTGTAGAGGTCCCGCACGCGATTTGTGCCATCACCGGGGAAGTTCTCAGCCAGCCAGAGCATGTGGTGGATCTTGGCATCGGGCCGCCGATCCATCTTGGCCAGTAGTGCATGCCGCACCTCTGCGAAATCGATGGGGGCGCCATCCTTCCTCGCGCGGGCCTGGATGTGTTGGCGCAGCATCAGGCCGAGGTCGGCCGCTCCTGTCAGGTAGCGGGTATCGAGCTCCAGCGGCACGGCTGCCGGGCAGAGGTTGGGCAGCACGACGACGCTGTGCACCGGCACAGAAGGGCCCAGCAGCGCTTGCAGTCGCTTGACCTTGCCCGCGGACTGCCTGTGCGCCGGCGGCAGCAATGAACCATCCGTGGTGCGGTGACCGCCATCAGGCTCGATGTGCTTCCAGCCCTTGACCTCGACGACGTAGAGGCCGGCATCGGTCAGCAACAGGTCGTCCAGCTCCTGGCTGGGCGTGCCGTGCGCGTCTGGCGGCAGCACGATGCATGTGATCCCATCGTCGGCCGGTCGCCAGGTGCTGTGGCGGGAGCCGGCGGCCTGGCGCAGAAGGTCCAGCTGTGCTGCAGCCAGAGCCTCGGCGTGGCTTCCCTGACTGATCTCTGCATCGATCTCGGAGACCACTCGGACGATTTCGGCTTCTAGCGCGCGATCCCGTGCTGCGTTGACCATGGCAGCCAGCGCCGCGTGCAGCCGGGGGTACAGGGCTTCAACGAAGAGTTGCCCGCCCAGGATCCACCGCGGCAAAGACAGGGGAGAGGGGGCAACGCGAAGCAGGCGCTCTTCGACGGCCGAACGGTCCATCAGTCGACCCCTCTCGACCTCAAGCAGGAGTTTTTTGGCGCCCCAGAGTGTTCCCAGGGCCAGCCGCTGGGTCCGACTTGCGGCAGCAGAGGGCGGGTGACGCTGCACCTGAGGGCCTGCCGTCAGGGCAGCAGAGGTGCGGGTTGAGACCAGGGCGGCCGGGTAGTTGGCCAGCCGCCCGACTGCACGCCACAGGAGTGTCGCCAGCGCATGAGCCAATCCCAACACAATCCCGATCAGGGTGCCCACCGCCCAGGACAGCGCATGTGTCATTGCAGGCTACCGGTGTGAGCTGCCCAGGTGCCCTCATCGTCGCCGGCCGCCGAATGATCTCCGTCGGCCGCATGCAAGCAGACGTGGCCAGATGTGCTCGCCCAGTGGGCATGCTCAGTGACCAACACCCCCTTGGGATGGGTGTTGATGGCAGCGCCGGGTGCTTCGCTGCCAGTGAGGATCTCGGTGTGCTCGCCGGCCAACTGGCGAAGCAGGTCAGCGACTTCCGGATGATCTCCTTCAAGGAACGCGACGGCGTTCAGGATCTGATCGATAGATGGTGTCTTCACGTTGAGTTCTCCCTTGTCGTTCATGGGCGCGGATGCCGCTCCCTCGCGATTAGCCACGTTTGCTCGCACGGTCGGCCAGCATCAGTTGGGCCTGCGTGACTGCCCGCTGGGCGTGCTCGATCGAGGCGATGATGGTCCGCACCTGGGGATCGCTTTGATCGACCTGCAGTTCATCTCTGGCTTGCCTCAGATGGCGTGCCGCGCTTTCGAGCTCGGCCTGTGTGGAGCCTCCCAGGCACTTGGCGATGAATGCGTGAGCTTGCCGGGCGACTTCATAGGGACTGGCGGGTGTGGTCATGCTGTATCGGGTGCTTGTGGCGTGGGGGGCTCCACTTGTCATTGACGTTGGCCGTCCTTGATCACTGGAGATCGGATCCGGGACATCCACTGAAATCAGCGTACGCGATGAATCGTCAGGTGCAACTTGAAAACACGCTGGATACCTGCACGTTGATGGCGTAGACCTCGACAGGCTCCGGACCAAAATGCGGGTGAGTGATCGTTGTTTCCCGCATACCGCGCCATGGGAGCACCAGGCGTTTTTCGGAGTCACTGCTGCTCGGGTAGCCAAGCGTGAGGACCACGCGAGCAAAAGTCTTGCCCTCCAGGCGCTTGCGCCAGAACGGCGTTTTCAGTCTGAACTCCTCCGACTTTGTGCCGGCCTTGATGGCGTTGAAGTACTCCGCCTTCAATGGCAATACAAGGTCCATGCTCTCTCGCGCGTTCGTATGAAAGCCGTCGACGAAGGAATGCTCACTGCGCCAGCGTGATGGTCAGGCCAGCAATGACGACGCCCGCGACGAGCCAGGCTGCCGCATAGCCGAGATCAGGAGGAGGCTTGATGCCAGTCACCAGCTTTGCAACGATGGGATCTGCAATGGGCACTTCACGATGCCACCGAAGCCACAACCCGCGATAGGCATACCAACTCGCAGCGACGATGCAGCCAGCAGCAGCCGGCAAGGCAATGTACGGTAGCCACCAGAGCAACGAAACAGCGGACTGGGCAACTGGCATCGAACCTCCTCTTGCAACACCTCGCCGTGGACTCTACAGCCCGGGTCGCGCCTCGAATTTTGCCCCGATTGGCGATGAGATCACGTCATTGAGTTTGTCTGCGTTCATCTGCTTGGCAGCAAGCGTGAAATCTGCGGCGACAGCGATGTCGTTGTTGATCTTTTGCTCGATGAGCTGCAGCTCCTGCAGTTTCTCGGCGCTGGGTGTCGGGTAGGCCCTGCGCCAGTCCCGCACGAACTCGGAGACCTTCGCGTCCTTCTTGGCTTCCAGGCGCGTGAGGATGTCACCTTGCTCCTGGACGAGCTTGGAATTCGATTCAGACTGATGGATGGCCAGCTTCACATCTGCCTCGCGGCCGAGGCCGTCAGAGAGGATCGAGACCGCGAACAGGGCGACAAGGGCAAGCAACAGAAAGGGCATGATGTCTCCATGAAAAGGTTGTTGCGGGATGCATGAACCGCTCCCGCGTCAATGGCCGTTTTCATCGTATGTATTTGCCCAGGAATGCAACTTCTGCGTTTCACTTCTCGCCTGGGTGCGTCGGGCGATTCGCAGGGCCTCAGGCAGCCTCACCGGAAGCCGTACGCTCCATAGCCTGGATAACGTCTGCTTGCTCGGGGCCCTGTGGTGCTCACCGGACGGGAGAGATCACCCCTGTATTGAGGTACTGCTCATATCGGCCGCAGTGGCGTGCCACCTCTGCTCCGGTTGTGTAGCTGTTGAGTGCCGCGTCGGCCTCCTGCCACTCAGTGCAAGTCCGGCCAAGCTTCGTGCCCGTGGGATCAGCCGCCCGCTGTTGGCGCAATTGCTGACGCCGAGTAGCCTCCTGCTCGGCTTGAACCTGCCTTGCGCGCTGTGTCTCCTTCTGGGCGGCTTGCGCCTGCTCACGCATGGTCTTGTTCACCTCTGCCAGGGCTTGGCGTGCTTGGTAGTCGGCGAAGGCGCCTATGGCCATCGTGGACAGGATATTGCCCACAGCAACGGCCAGGGCGATGACGACGAACCAGAGGAGGTAGTTGACCTCCGGATTGCTGGATCTGCTAAATCTGGGTTCCATGTGGCCTGCCTGAACACTGCTGTGATGGGGAGTCTTGACTGGAGGAACGTCGACGGTGAGAACGGGCTCCTGCCGACCACCATCCGATGCGGGTGTCATACGCTCGTTCATCGGTTGTCTGAAATTGCTGCCAGGGCAGCCTCAGGCGAGTCGGCCTGGATGGCTTCCTTGAACGTGAAGTTGCGGTTGACCAGATTGGCTTCCCGCCAGGCGTTGCCCTTGAAGGCTGGCACGAGCCACAACGCGAAGTAGCCGGCAGCGATCAGCAGCAAGAGCACGACAGCGACCATGCCTCGACCAGTCTCCTTGATCAGGTGCTCGAAGAAGTAAAGGGCCACGTAGACGGCCACATAGCCGGCGGCATGGCTCCAGAGGTTCTTGACTGCCATCCAGATGACACCGAAGAAGAAGGCTGGCCAGGAGAAGCCGACTTTGACGGCCTCGGCGGGCAGGGAAGAGTGCGTATAGATGTTGAAGGTTTTCACAGTTGGGTGGGAGAAAGATATCTAGGCGCCAGGTTTCGTGGGTTCGACTTTATTGAGGGGTTGCGCTTCGGAATTCGACTCAGTGCCATTTTTCAAGTCTTCAAGAACCTGCGCTGGCGATATTTCTGGCGCTAATTCAAATCTCTTTCGTAATTCATTCAAAAAGAGGCTGATTGTCTTGGTGTCGTTTTCAAAGCCGGCGTTCAAGAGTCTGCGTTTATGGGTGAGATCGTCTGCTGCGCTTTTGGCTGTCTTCTCCAGATCGGATTGGATGCGACTGAGAGCCGAATCAGCTCTTTCTGGGTGCCCATTTTCGGCGTCCTCGAATGCTTGAATCAAGGAGTTAATGAGTTTGGGGTTGCCGAGATAGTCGATAACTGCGGAATAATGTTGGCCTGTTGGATGTTTTGGCGTCGATTTGATGAACTGCTGATTGAGTGTGGAGAATTGGTCGTTAAGGCCTAAAACGGTAGCCAGTTCGTGGCTGGCAAATGCGACCTCTCGCTCGCATAGTGCGATTTCGTCTTGCAGCTTTGATAACTGTACGGATGCTTTCGTGTAGTGTTCGAAAATCTCCTTGACAATTGGCAGTATAAACTTGGTATTGTCAAGCGAGAGTTTCTCTTTCCGATTTCTGATATCCTTTAAGTGCAACAACACAAGCTCGCTCGTGTTGGAGACTATCCTGGCGTTTGAAGTGGCTTCAATTCGAAGCTCATGGCATTTGAGGCTTTTTTGTCTCAGTGGCTGATATAGTTGGGTAACTGCAAATGTCCTTAGAGCCTCCTGCGCCTTGAAGGACTCCAGATAATTTATTGTCAGATATGCAGCTGCTGCCGCCCCAAGAAATGAAGTTACCAGGGTGATGGATGCCCCCGCTAGAGTTCCGGTTGCCCTTGCAATGATATTAGAAAAGCTTGAAGCAATTAAACGCCACTTCTTCTTTGTCGGTGGCGTTTCGTTCTCCGTTCTTGCTGCGGGGAATGATTTGAGTCTTGCTCTACTCGCTATGTGTTGATTCTTTTTTGATATCCACAGCATTTTCGTCCTCCACGATCGTTGCTGATCTGAACTTATGACGCGACCGTGTTGTGTTTTGTTTGAAGGCGCACTACCACGGTTACACCAAGAGTTAGATCATTAAGCTGATATTGTCTCCGATTTGTCTTCGGAATCTGGGATCGAATAAGTTTTGCCGGGCACATCGAAGATGATGTCGAATCGCTCACCTGGCCCTATGCCTAATGACAGAGCAGCCTTTGCAAGCTGCCGGATCTGGTTCGCGGAGCCGATAGTGATCTGGGGCAACACACCATCTTTGTGCTCGAACACGCCCGTTATCTTCCCTGAGAGGTAGCTCGGCAGATACACGACACGCAGGGTGGGTGACACGGTGGATGCCGACTGCGTCACGGTTGTTCGAATCGGGGCAGACAAATCGATCTCTTGCATCACCAGCTCGGCGTATGGTGACCGGGCATACTGCTCAGCTGTGCGGCGTTTCCGTGCCTCCATAAGCGCTTCTGCTGGCAATGGTCGACCTCGAACGCCATAGATGGAGTGGTCGAGCTTGCACACCGCCGCTGACATTGCAGCGATTTGGCTTACCGCTACGTTGGTGACACCCAGGTTACCGATCAAGTGTCCTGCAAGCTCAGCTCGAGTGGCAGCACCCCCATGCTTTTCGATCACCTCGACTGCACCTACCTCGGTCCTCGAAAGTACCTCGTTGGGATCGATCGTCGTTCTGGCGGTGTACTTGTTATGGCCGTTGGCTTTGAGCCAGTCCCACCCCGAGAAAAGCTCGGCCAACACGTGCAGAGGTGGCAAAGCCAATGTGCGCCCGTCTTCGCGATGAAGCCATCTGTCGTCTGTCATGAGTGCTGAGGCGACGGTGTCCAAGTCGACGCTTCCGTCGGCAACTGCCATGATCTTTCGCATACGACTGGCGGTCGCGCTGCTCTCGCTGTCTGCCAGGGTGAACCACCCGGAATCAGTATCCAGCACACGAAAGCCAGGTGCATTTCCAAAGACTGTCTGAAGGGTCTCCAAGTCAGGGGCGATGCCTTGCTCCAGGGCAAGTAGCCCAGCGATGCGCAGGTAGTTGGTGCATCCAACGAACGTGCAGTCGCGTCGGGCGTGAGCCAACGCGTCTTTGGCCCATGAGGCCGGCGCATCGTACGCTTCGACCAGGGTGACCGGTTTGTATCCATCGTGAGTTCGCGCTCGTAGCGCCGTCTCCCGAACCGGGCTCTTCAGATCCATGAGGTCGGCAAAATTCATTGCCGCGCGAAGACCGTATCCCTCTCCCAGGAACGGGGCAAGCTGCACATTGGCATCCTCCATGGAAAGCGGCATGACACGCGAGGCCGCATTCAAGAGACGCTCCAGGGCTGGCATCTGGACTGGATGAGACCGTAGCCCGACGAGAACGCCGTCGCAGATCTGGCGAACTCTCTCGCGAGTTAGGCCGAATTGTTCACCCACCTTTTGAAGTTCGAGCCCACTCAAGCCGCCATGTCGGGCCAAGAAGATCTCCGTCCAGCGCTTCTTTGTCTCCTCTTTCCCTGGTCGAGGAGAGGCGTGCTCCATGGCCCAACTTGTGATGTCGGCCAGCTCTTGGGCCCACGACGCACTGTCGGCGGCCAGAAGCCGCTGACACACATCATGTGCTGCTGCGGGCATCTCCTTGCGTTCAAGATGGCCACCAAGCCATTCGGACAGTGTCTGGTCATCCAGTCTCGGGAACCTCAGATCGTGGGGATGCAGCGCCTTGACCCAGGCAGAGGAAAGACAAGCCTCCATTCGCTCCCGGAGGGCTGGGTCTACTGGAATCAGGGTGTGCATCTGGGCGCCGCTGGAGGACGAGCCTCGTTGAGGCGCAGGGACCCAGTAGAGCGCTTCCAGTTTGGCCAGCACCCCGAGTACGTCCGCAACGGGCATGCGCAAGTGGCTTTTGACGGTCCGTAGCGTCAGTTGTGGGAAGGCCTGCACCCCTTCTTCGTCTCTGACCAAGGGCAGCAGTCGTAGGCGCTCCTCGTCAGTGAGGGCTCTGCGCCACTCTTCTACGATGCTTACGTTGACACTTGCGTCCCATATCGCATCAAAGGTCTCCCGCTTGCGTCTGACAAACTGGGCTCGCAAGTGGCTTGCGGTTTTGCAGTTCGGCAAGCCCGGCCTCCGCCACGCAAGCAACTCTCGAGCTTCGACCGATCCCAAACTGCAGTCAAGTGGCCTCACCACAAAGGCCACCGCAAAACTCGGCAGCACTCGGGCGTGCCTTGGACTGGGCGCTCCGTCAACTTCCAGTGTCACTTTCAATCCCCTTTGTGTTTGTTCTATTGTTGCGGTCGAGGGCTTTCAGATACCGCGATCCGGTCTGCTATCAACACGCCACGTTCCTTCTGGGATCACGGCTGTGGAGCACAGGTGTGGCGCATATGGAGCGTCAACCGGGCCCTGAACCCTCAGGTCTAGCGGTTGATCACGTCGACCACTGAGCGAACCAGGCTGGCTCCTGCGGGCGAGAGGTTGTGAATCTGCTTGCGACGATCTGAGGGGGAGTAGCCCTTCTCGATCAGGCCGAGACCGACTTTTTTCACCTCGTTGTAGGGACCCAAGGTCTCCAGGTGTCTTGAGCAAGAGGCAAGTGTGTTCCCAGAAAGGTTTGCCAGTTCGGTGACACTGAGGCCTGGGTAGTGAGCCACGGTCACAAGGGTTGCTGCCATCTGAACGGGCATCTCCGGATAGGCTTTTCTGAACTCGTTCAGGATGAGCAACAGGCGGCCCAGTGCAACAAGATCAGGCTGGTGGTTGGACAAACGAAGCTCCTATTCAAATCAGGAAAAAGTAGATTGTTTTGAGGCCGACCATGTGCGTAGCAGGTCGATCTCCATGTGCACGACAGAGGCTGCCCATGCGCCGACAGAGCCATCCGATGCTGTCCACGAGGATGCCCGCCAGCGACGCAGCGAGCGTGCGACTTTGACGGCCTGAGCGAAGTCATACAGAAGGGGTGCTTCCCGATGGATGATGACCTCGCCAGGCCGCTTGTCCGGGCAGCCGTCATACCAGCGCAGTTCACCCAGTCGGAGCAACTGAGAAATATCTGGCTCGGATTCCGGATGACCGATCCGACCATTCTTGACCAGTCGATCCGGTGTTCCTTGGTCATCCAAGCTGCGAATCAATCCAAGCCCACTGCTTGTCTTTGACCATGACAAAGCGGCAGCGATCTCCAGACAGACTTGCCCAAAGATTGCCGATCAGACGGTCATCCTCTGCGGAAATCCAGCGATCTCCACCCTTGTACTCGACAGCCAGAACAGGCCCTGGCTGTTCGTTAGAAGAGGGTAGCTGGCAGATGAAATCCGGATAGAACCGCCCGTCTGCCTTTTGAAGGAAGAACGAACTGCCTTCACGGCGCACGAGGTTGCGTACCCAGAACTGAATGCGGCCCTGTTGTGCCCAGGTGTCCAGCTGACAAGCGCACTCGAACTCTTCCTTGCTGTCAAAGTCGCCTATCCGGCCGTAGTAGTGCTTCCTGAAGTCGAAGTGGCCAAAACGTCCGTCATAGTCACGGCTTGGGGCGTAGGCCTGGGCATGGAACTCGAACGCGTACTGATCCGTGACAGCGACCCGAGACGCTGCATCGTCACCGAACAGAGTGCGTTGGAAAGCGGCGGCAACGGCTTTCTTGCGAAGCTCACGGATACTTGCTTCCAGCAGGTTGCGGATCAGGAATTTCTGCAGATTGGCGCGGGCCAATGTGAAGTCATCCTGGCGCAGGAGGTTTGTGAGCCAGGCAGCGACAAAGGCCTGCTTGCTTGCATGGGTCAGCGATGGCTCAGGTAGGTTGCGGCAAAGCCAAGTGGCGATGCGAACCTCATCCCAGTTCTCGGGCTGATAGACAAGACCCAAGTCACGCTGCAGCTCCGGCAGGAAGCGCGAGACCATGTGTCCGCGCTCATCGATATCGACCTCGCCGCCCTGGGTTACTTTCAGCGCTGCGTTCAGAGTATTCAGGTCATCAGCTGAGGGAGTTGCATCGACAGGCGAGAGATCCCATGGGTATTCCAGTATCTCTGGGTCATCGAATAGCGCCAAAGTACCTTGCGTGCGCAAGGCCAGTTGGGGAACGAGCAGACGATCGCCAGCTTCAGCCGGTGTGAGGAAGAACTCCACGGCCGTGGTGCGGCTGACTTGAGCTGCCTCAATGATTGCAGCAGCGGCTGTTTCAGAGGTGACAGAGGCCTTGAGAGCGTTGGCATCCTCTTCAGTCAGTGGCGTGCTGATGGTCAGAGTGTTGAGCTTGCTGTCCCAGGTCACCTTGTCGCGCACCACCTTCGGAACGGCTTTGAGATCAGGCTTTTCTGTCAGGGTGATGGCCACGGGCCTGACGATCACACGTCCAGCATATCCATCGAGATCCAATCGAGCCTGCTCGGCGGTGGAGGCTCTGACGAAGTCAGTGACTTCTCGCCGCTCGAATCCAGCGCCAGCTACCAGGCGATCCCGCAAAGCGCCAGCTGTCTCTGCAAAGTTTTGCGAGACCACGAAGGCATAGGATTGGTTCAGTGCCTTGGCATTGCGATGGCTGGCCCCAGGCTGTCGAAGCACGCGTCCCAGCAGCTGCTCTACCGCAGTGGCCGATGAAAGAGAGGCCATGCTCACCAGGATATAGGCGAACGGGCAGTCCCATCCCTCTGCAAGCGCTTTTTGGGTGATGACGAACTTCACTGGACAGGTGGGGTCTGCAATGCCCAGTTTGTAGTCGGCATCGATCTGTTCCAGGCCTCTTTCTTCGCCCGTGGCGACCACGATCTCATTGGCGGGGATGCCGTGGTTGGTGATCAGCTCGTTCTTGACCTTCTCGAAGTCCAGTGTCTCGATGCCACTGCGCCGCGGCTCGGACTGGATCAACACCAGTGGGCGAAGATATGCTGAGCCGGCACGGCGCTCTTCATCGGCCAGTCTGTGCAGGGCATCGCGGCGGCCAATGGCATCCGCCAGGCACTGTTGCCAGTTGGGTTCTGTCTCCAGTACCACCGGCAGCTTGATCATTTCCTCGGCCTTCAACTCGGCGGCGGACACGCTGTGAAGCACGTTCGTGGGCGTCCGTTCCAGGTCTGGCGTGGCGGTCAACTCCATTACCCCGCTGGGCCGGAAGCGTGCCAGCATGTCGAATGCCAGCTCGGTGCGACTGTTGTGTGCTTCATCTACCACCACAAATGGGCGGCGTAGACGCAGTACGTTGGCCAGTGAGTAAGGAGTGGTTCGCTCGCTGTCCTGGCCATCGGTGAGCAAATCCTCGCGCTGCGTCGGCGACAGGTTGTCGAAGTGATGCATCAGTGCGCCGCTGGACTGGTACACCTTGCGGCATTCCTCTTCCTCGACTTGGAACGCCTGTCGCGTGGCCACTATCACGGTGGTTGAGGTATCCAGTGTGGCACGGGTCACACTCTTGGCCTCGTCCAGGTCAAGAACAGTGATCGGTCCCACTTCGCGCAGCGCAGTGTGATACGGGTGGCTTCGATCCTTCAGAGCCTTGATGGTTTGCTCACGGATTGGCTTGCTGGGAACCAGCCAGAGGATCACACTGTGTTCGCATCGCAGTAGATGCGTATTGACCAGGTGAACGCTCTTTGCCGCCAGCCATGTTTTGCCTCCCCCGGTGGGAACTCGAAGGCAGAAGTAGGGCATGTCAGCAGGGAACCCCGACAGCCCGTTGTAAGGGCTCCCACGGCCCCACAGGCGCTCAGTGATGGCGGTGAATGCGATCGACGGCGAAGGTAGCTCGTGACAGGCCTTGAAGTAGGCCTCCACGCTGTCCAGGACTTCCTGCTGGTACTTTTTTGGGGCGAATGTAGACATGGATTACACCTCCAGCGCGTAAGGGGTTTGCTTGAAGGTGATCCTCTCGCGTGTGGCACGTGAACCCAAGCGATTGGCGGCGGCGTAAATGACTTTTGGGCCGGCGAACTTTGGCAGTACCTCGAACACCGGGCCTGTCAGCACGTTACCGCCGCCCACCGACTTGTCCTTGAGGATGCCGTTGTAGAGCAGGTAGATGGCGCGGCCTTCGTGTACACCCAGCAGGGGAGAGTCGGCCGTACCGGTGAAGCCGGTACCTGTTTCTGCAAACCAGACGAACTCGGCCAGTTGCGCGAATTTCACATCGGCGCGGATTTGGCCGTCCGCGGTGAACAAAGGTTCGGCGGACAGGCGGCAGAACTGGAATCCACTGCCAGTTCCGTTGACGGCTTGGCCCTTGGCGTTGGTATAGCCCGTAATGGCTCGCTTGGCGCGTTCTGCTGTGATTGCGCTTGCTACGTCAGGCAGCATTTCGACTTGGATGAACCGGCGTGTGCCGCCATCCTCCGCGTTTTGCTTGAGAACCGCATGCCCGGTCGTACCTGATCCAGCAAAACTGTCGAGGACGATTGAATCCTTGTCGGTCGCGATCTGCAAGATGCGCTGAATCAAACGGGTTGGCTTTGGAGTGATGAAGACGTCATCCGAGGTGTCAAAGTCCACCAGTTCGAGTAGTTCTTTCTTCGCTTCCTGGGTATGTCCCACGTCTTTGTAGAACCACATTGTTTGCGGCACCACGCCATCCTTCACATCAGACAAAAATCGCTTGAGTTGGGGAATGGAATCCCCCCTTATTCCCCACCATATGCGATTGTCTTGATCCAGCTCTTGGAATCGTGCCTTCGAAACAGTCCAGTAGCGCCCTTTGGGAGGGGCTTCAATAACGCGACCGGAAGGGCTTGTTACCGAATATGTGCCATCACCATAGTAGTTACGTGCCGAGAGGTCGCTGGTTTTCCAGATTCCTCTTGGATCGTTATCTGGATTTTTGTAAGCTGCATTTTGCTCGTCAGTGCGACCAAGCAAGTTTGGTTTCCAAATGTTCGCCTTGGCTGCGTAGATGACGATGTAGTCGTGGTCCTCTGAGAGATGACGTGCAGAGTTTTTTGGTGAATAGACCTTCTGCCAAAGCACAGTGGCCACAAAATTCTTCGCCCCAAATATCTCATCCATCAACAACCGTAGCGTCGCCACCTCGTTGTCGTCGATGGAGACGAAAATTGCTCCGTCTTCGCGTAGGAATTGCTTGAGCAGCACGAGGCGTGGGTACATCATCGAGAGCCAGCGGTCGTGCCTGTCCAGCGTCTCACCTTCCTTCCCAACTACCTCGCCCAGCCACCTGCGGATCTCCGGGCTGTTGACGTTGTCGTTGTACACCCATCCCTCGTTGCCGGTGTTGTAGGGCGGGTCGATGTAGATGCACTTCACTTGGCCAGCATAGCGAGGGAGCAGGGCCTTGAGCGCGTGCAGGTTGTCGCCCTGAACGATGAGATTGCCAGTGTCAACTGGGCCACAGGACAGTTCAGAAACTGGCTCAAGCAGGCGAAACGGCACTTCTTTGTGGTGTTTAACAACAGCGTCTTTGCCTATCCAGTTCAACGTTGGCATGAATCTCTTTCTTCAACAGTTTATTTTTAGAGCGGCACTACGGATGATAACAACGGTTGTCTAAATCTCCTGTTGACCAAGGCCAACCTTAGATCGATGCCCCCCCACTATCAACCGGTATGGCCGACTGGTGTATTGCATCAATCCAAAATAAAGAGGAAGTCATCCTCGTTGACATCGAAGAAGCAGCTGTAACTCTTGAATCCAACATATCCCCCGAAGCTATTCTTCGCATTCACAGAAATGCGATAGGGGTGAGCCAACACCTTTTTATCAGAATTCGGTTTGGTGATGATCATGGGCTCCTGATGTCGATATTGTTGATCGAAGACTGCCGACATTGGATCCTTCAGACGTCGCTTGATAAACGATTTGCAGCGGTCAAAGTTATTCCTGATCGTTGCGGCTGAAGGCATCGGGCGTCCACGCAATGTTTCGAGTTCAGCCTTAAGGTTGTCTTCCTCCTCTTTGGCCTGCTTGGCGCGCTCTTGCTCCTGTAGGGCGCGAGCAGCCTCACGCTTCTTGGTGATCTCTTCGTTCTTTTTTCTTTCTGCCTCTGCCTTCTTGCTTGCGGCGTCTAATTTTTCCTCTAGGCGCTTGTAGCCCTCCAGCATGCCTTCAATGGTGTTGGGGTCTGGTGGCGGTGCCTTGATTTCAATCTCTTGTGTGTTTGCGCCGCATGGCTGCTGGCTGTACGTGTTGCCGCACTTGTAGACCTTCTGCGCGAAGGCAGATGATGAAGCAAGGGAAATGACCAGGATGGCTAGTGTTTTGTTGTTGAGAGTCATGAGGAAACCATTCGCGGTTTGATCAAAACCGCTCAGTCTTGAGGTACTGCTGCAAAACCAGGCGCAAATCGCCAAATCGATGAGCTGTTGTGGGATTGAGGATTCGGGCATCGAGCATCCAGATGCGCCGATTTTGCACACCTTCGCGGCGGATCAGTCGACCCAAGCCCTGGCGCAGTTTTCGCTGGGCAACCATGATCTCGGCAACAAACCCCATGCGGCGCAACCGGTCCATCTGTGTGGTGTTCTGGTCCAGGCCAAACGGCGTGCCGGGGATCACCAGGTCGGTCAGCAACAAGTCCTTGTCGGCTGGCTTGTCTGCATCGGTCAGGTCAAGTCCTGTCCAGGCGCCTCCCGTGGCCAGCCAGATGGGCCTCAGTCCTTCCCTGGACTTGCGCGTGAACTCGTCGGCGCATGAACTGACCCCGGTGCCAGGACTTTGGACCACCAGGCGATCGCCCGCCAGCTCCGGATGGAGATCTCGAATGACCTGTGCCAGCAGATTCAGGCGCTCGTATCCCGTCATTAGCACCAGAGTCCCGCCGGCGGCATCCTTGGCAGCCAGCGCGATGGCCGCGCCCACGTTCTCCAGCCAGTAGCGCATGGCGGTGGGCGTGGCACTGTCCCGAGGCGGTGGCATCAACGTGTGCAGCCGCTCGGCGCCGGGCAGGAACAGGGTAGGGGAGCTGGTCAGCCAGCTTGGCATGAAGCTGCCGGTCTGGGCCATGCGGTCCAGCGCTGAGACCGAGGCTGCGGCAAAGCGAGCGTTGGGCCCAGTGCTGCTGATGTGGTACAGGCTGCCCGACAGGTGCATGGCGCAGGGCGTCACATGCCATCGAGCGGCCAGATGGCGGGCCACGGTTGAAGGACCGAACGTGAGGTTGACGTAGTGGCGAATGGGGCTGAGCGAGAGGACCCCGCGCGATGCCCAGTCCTTGACAGACGTGACGTCCTTGAGGACCGCCAGGTATCGCTCAACCAGATCCATCGCCTTTCGCTGGGCAGGACCCAGCTCCACGGCTGAGGGCTGGCGCTTTGTCCTTCGTGGCTTCTTGCAGATCGGCTCGAGCGCTTCGATCAGCGTGGCCATTTCGCCAAGAGCCACGTTCCACTGGGCGGCAGTCGGCTCGCCTTGCCTTGGGGGGAGGATCTGCTGGTCCGGCATCTGCTCCAGGGCGCTGCGCAGGACCTGCAGGCGTGCTGATGCGTGCTCGATCTGCCTGTGTGAGCGGTGACCCTCCAGGCGCTTGAGAGCCGCACGCAGGTTGCTCAGCGACAGTGTGTGGGCGGCCAGGTTTGCTTGCGTCGGTTCGAACTCATGCGCCTCGTCGATGATCAGTGCGCCGATGTTGGGTGGCAGCAGTCCGCCTGACTTTTCAAAGCCCAGCATCATGTTGTCCATCGCGACCGCCGCCAGCGTGGTGAAGATCAGGTCCAGTCCACTGCCGGCATTGCCCTTGTGCAGTGTGTAGTGCTCTGCCGACTCGTCGGCATCGGCGACCTCGCTGGTGAGCGCGCACGCAGCCACATCAAGCTCCAGGTTGCCCGCGGCGCTGTCTTGCCTGGCAAGCTCTGCCAGATCGATCATCAACCCCGCCAGGCCTGGCTGCAGCTGCAGAAACGCCTTGCTCGCTCGGGTGGCGCCCGCCGGCATCCCTGAGTACAACCACTTGCGCACACGCGGGAAGCCCTTCATTTCGGGATCGGACTCCTCCAGTTGAAGCTCCAGCAGCGCTGGATCGATGAACTGAGCCCGACCGAGTCGCACGCCGACCCGGCGCACTCCCTGGGGGTCCAGATGCCGTCGCACAGCCAGCCACTCGCGCACGAGATGGGCGACGTTCTCGATGGTGGGGGCGCAGGCGACCACAGCGGCCGTCTTCTCGAAGAAGCTGGTGGTAGTCGAGCTTGGACTGTACGCATCGACCAAGGCCTGCAGGCGCTGCTCATGGGCCTCCTGGACGCGCTCCAGGTGCTTCTTGATGCCCTCGGGCAGGGTGGAATGCGCTGCCCAGTCTCGTTCGCAATACGGCCGCCGAGGCAGCCGGTGCTGATCTCTGGCGTCCAGCACAAATGAGGCAAGGTGAGAAATCATGCGCGCCTTGCCGGTGCCGGTGCCGCACTCGGAGAAAACCACTTTGCCGTTGAGCAGCAGGGGCGCGGCTTCCTCAATGACGCGTCTCTGGCCCGGCTTGAGTCCCTTGGCATTGGGCGAGAGCGGGGCTGCCGTCTGCTCGCTGGCGTCCAGCACGTCATCGGCCATGCGCTTGGACCAGTGCAGGGCGTAGAGCAGGCCGCCGATCACCCTGCCGGTGGCCAGCCCGCCACTGTTCTTGGCCAGAAAGCGCACCTCCTTGAGCAGTTCGCTGTCGATGTTGATGGCCACGTCGCGGGTGTTCGCAGGGATCGGTATCGGCTTGAGTCCCTGATTGAGGGCCAGCCGCAGCTTCGAACGGACGTGCGCTGTCAACTGGGACTCGTCGTCGATGCACACCGCAGGGACGTAACAGTAGACTTTTTCCGACATGGAATGAAAAAATTCCCATGAGTGATGATGGAATGAATATAAACTAGAAACCAGACCCTGACCACAAGGAGGTACTTCCATGCACATGCAGCTCGACATCGCACTGGGGGAGAGGCTTCGGTCACTTTTCCCTCGGGGCCAGCCCAACGAGACAGCCTTTCGCAAGATGGTTGCCGCGCTCAACACCAAGTACGACGTGGGCCTGCCGTCCTGGATATTCGGCTATGCCGACGATCAGACGGTGCTGAGTGATCGCTTTCCAAGCGTCTCTTTTGGCCTGAACCGAGACAGCCTGCGCTTGTCTGCCATCGGTCAGGACGCCTGCGAGGTGCTGACCCAGCGGGGCTACTTGCTGCAGGCGGCGCTCATTCGTGAGCTGCAGTGCCCGGTGCAGGTTGTCGACAGGTCGGGAGAGCACGCACTGAGCTACTCCAGGATGCCGCTGCGGTACTACATGCGACGCTTGGTGGTGGGCAAAACCCGTGTCGATTCGTACTGGTGGCGCAGCGCCAGTACCAACAACGGGCAGTGGTCAGAGAACGCGAAGTTTCGGCTGGCGCATCTGCTGGGTAATGCGCTCTGGGAACAGGCCTGTTTCCTGATGGATCAGGGCGATGAGCTCGGGGGTGACATCGGTGAGTGGCTCGAATCCATGGTGGGCTCCGAGGACCCCAGGACCAACTGGACACTGCGCTCCCAGTTCAAACTGCGCCTGGGCATCGAGTGCGTGGCGGTCGGCGATGGGCACACGGCTGTGCGGTCGACGGGTACCCAGGGTCTGCGAGTGATGCTGCGGGATGTGGACTTTACCGCCAAGGCCGACATCCAGGGACTGTGGTGGGCGGGCCGCGGACGCATCGAGGGGTGCGGCTTGCTGCAGCGTTCGCGGCGCACCGACATCCGCCGCCTGGCCCTGGCCGGTGAAAACACGGAGGCGGATCCCTCGTGAGCCATATCAGCCCTTTCTACCCCTCCGAGATCGCCTGCCTGGCCGGTGGCCTTGAGCCCGTCGGCGCTCCCCACAGTGGCGCCGACACCCATTGCGCGATGTGCGGGCGCCCGATCATTCACGGAACGCCGGCCGTGCCGCGCAAGGTCAGCAAGACCTTCACCAACTTCGAGTGGATGGAGGAGACCGATCACATCTGCGGCTGGTGTGAGCGGGTGATCGAGCAGACGACACTGCGTGCCTTTCAGCGGGTGGTCATCACCCCCAAGGGGTGTTACTCGATCGGCACGGACGCCAACCGGTCGTGGCTGTGGCTCACGCCGCCGCAGCCGCCGTTTGTGGTGATCATCAACTCCAGCACGACCGGGGCTTTCCACTACCTCTGGCAGACGCCGGTGACACTGGACAAGCGGCTGATCATGGCCAACTTTGACGGGGTGACGGCGCCCGTGCGCACCGCCGCGATAGCCAGGGCGGTGGCGGCTGCCCAGGTCTTGCGAGACACAGCACAGGCGGCCGGCTACAAAAAGATCCCCTTCAGTCCTTTTGTGCGCTTGGCCCGAGACGCCTACAAGGCAACACCCGGCGGACACGGCCGGCTTTCGGAGACGGCGCTGGAGCTGGCCGCCAAATACCCCGAGTGCGAGCGCGCTGTGCAGGATTTGCACGAGCTCAAGCCCGGTGAGCTCGTGGCGCTGGCGTCCATCCTCAAAGCCAAGCCCGTGGAGCCTGAGGCGCCACCCCTGCGCTGCGGACAGGAGCTTTTCAGCAAAACTGCCACTGAGCAAGAGGCCTGAGGCGCTTTTGCGCGTCGCGACACACACCGACTGATCGAACCGAACAACCTCAAGGAGTACCCAACATGAGCAAGCAATTTCCAGGCCGCTTCATCCTTGCTGCCGACATCACCCTGACCTCGCCGATGAACATCGCAGCAGCAGAGAAGGGACGCTATGTTTTTGACGGCGGGCGTCCCCGCATCGTCCGCTACGACGGTGGACCTTCGTCGCCAGGCCTTCAGTGCACGCTGACCCGGACCCACAGGGTGATGGTCGATGTCGGCGTCTCCGAATCGGACGATGGCGATAGGGCGGCGGGGCAGACAGGCGTGGACCTGCCTGTGATTCCCGCTTCCTCCATCACCGGCAAGTTGCGAAATCTGGCCGCAGGCTTGGTCTTCGAGAGTTTCAAGGAACGAGGCCTTCAGATCACAACCGACGTGTTCAACATGATGACCACGGGCAGTGCCACAAACGACATCAACGCCTCAGACGCGACGGCGCAGATCGTGATGCTGGCCCGAAAGGACGCGTTTCTCTCCAACTTTGGCGGCACTTCCTTCATGCTGTCCTCCAATGCGGTGATCTCCACTGGATGGCCCCTGGTGCAGCTCACGCGCGGCATGTTGATGTCACCAGAGCTGCTGCCCACTGAGGCTTTGCCCGACCTCAAGTGGACCCGTCAGATGACCAGTGCCCTGGCCATCGTGCGCAAGGACACCGTCCGCGAGATGAGGTCTCCCTACCTGACCGAAGTGATCGCGATGGATGATCTTGTGAGCTTTGCGCAAGCCAAGGCAGCCGAGGCTGAATCGACCAAGGCATCCAAAGCAGCGCAACGCGCGGCAAAGGCAGCGGGAGAGTTCGTCGAGGCGGACAAGAAGCGGGATCTGCGCACGCTCAGCTCCATCGAGACGGTGAATACGGGCATGTCCTTCGCGCTGCGGGTGCGGGTCAACGCGGCAACGCCAGCGCAATTGGGGCTGATGGTCTTGGCCTTCCAGCGCATGCTGCAGGAAGGTCAGATCGGCGGCAAGGTAAGCCGCGGACTTGGCCAGTTCATCTGCAACGCCAGCAGGATCATCGAGGTCGATCCACGCACCAATCGTCCTCTGGACAATGGCTCGCCCTTGTTCCTCTCCCGCGATGAGGGCTACGAGGTGGCAGGTATCTCAGACGATCAATCCAGCGCACTGGTTCAGGCCGTCATGGCAGGCAAGGACTACTTGCATGAGGTCGCGCCCAAGACACTGCAGGCCTACTCGGATGCCGTGACTGACTACCTCAAGAAGCTGTACGAGGAAGAGCAGGAGGCGGCATGAGCACACCCGTTCGAGTCGACTTCGACTTGCGCACGCCGATGGTGGTGTACGCAGGCGTCAAGACGCTCGATGCGCTCCTCTCCTGGGCGGCCGTTGAGCGTGCCAAATTCAACGGCAGTCTGCAGGAGTGGTCTGAACAGCATCAGCACGGGCTGCAGATCCATCGTGTTGGGCAAAGCTGGTGCCCCATGGCCAGTGAGCTTGACGTTGAGTGGGCCAGCGAAGCAGAGCCGCTGCACTACATCAAGCGCCAGAAGCTGGAGCCCTATGCCGTAGCATGGGGCGATGGCGTTCTGAAGAAGCGACCTGCTTTTGACAGCGCCAGGGGGACGACGAAAGCGGGGTCGATGTTCGTGAGCATCCGCTGGGTCAAGGCCATTCGTGCATGGGCAATGGTCGATGACATGGCGGTCTTCGAGGGACTGGTCCCGTGGATCACGCACATTGGCAAACTGCATCACAAGGACTTCGGTGCCGTTCGTGCTGCGACGGTCACTGTGGATGAGCAGGCGCGCTCAAAGTGGATGCGCAGGCCGTTGCCAGTGGGAAGCGAACACCTGTCGGACTCGCATGTTATGGTCATGGGAAAACTACAAAGTCCCTACTGGCAGCGAACTGGGTTTGAACCGGTTTTTGTGCCAGTGGACTGAAGATTGTCGTTGTGTGATAATCACTTATCACGGATCAGGTGGAGAAGCCTCTCAAACGCTGGGGTGCTCCAACAGTCGTCGGGCACTTCAGTTCAGCAGCATCGGTGGAGAAGCCTCTCAAACGCTGGGGTACTCCAACCCAACTGACTGTGGTCCTTTTGCGAGTTCTGGTGGAGAAGCCTCTCAAACGCTGGGGTACTCCAACGGAGATGCCCATCTCACCCCATATTCACCAGGTGGAGAAGCCTCTCAAACGCTGGGGTGCTCCAACCATAGCTGGGGAATCGCTGATTCTCTGGATGGTGGAGAAGCCTCTCAAACGCTGGGGTGCTCCAACAGACCTGCGGGTGATACAACGCGAGGAGCGGGTGGAGAAGCCTCTCAAACGCTGGGGTGCTCCAACTATGCAAGGTAGTTCTGTTGCGATGTGTGAGGTGGAGAAGCCTCTCAAACGCTGGGGTGCTCCAACATCTTTCGAGAGAGGGAGATGCACCATGAGGGTGGAGAAGCCTCTCAAACGCTGGGGTACTCCAACGCAGGGGGATGGTTGCCCTCCTCTCTCTTGGTGGAGAATCCTCTCAAACGCTGGGGTACTCCAACGGAGTCGCTACCTGTGTTGGGTGGCTTCACGGTGGAGAAGCCTCGCGAACGCAGGGGCGCTCCAACCACAGCCGTAGGTGACTGTTTATGGGGAATGGTGGAGAAGCCTCACGAAGGTAGGGGCGCTCCAACTGAACCCACTGCCGGATGGAAAACGGCTGCGGTGGAGAAGCCTCGCGAACGTGGGGGCGCTCCAACGAAGCGTCGCAGCATTTGCTGGTACGCGTGGGTGGAGAAGCCTCGCGAACGCAGGGGCGCTCCAACACTACGGAAAGATCCTGATAGACTGTGCGCAGGTGGAGAAGCCTCTCAAACGCTGGAGTGCTCCAACATCAGACGCTGCCCTGACCGGGCAAAAAACGGTGGAGAAGCCTCTCAAACGCTGGGGTACTCCAAGTCATGAGCGGCCCAAATTTGGCCTGCAAGGGTGGAGAAGCCTCTCAAACGCTGGGGTGCTCCAACCTTCGGTTGCCCGAAGTTGCAACAGACTGGCGTGGAGAAGCCTCTCAAACGCTGGGGTGCTCCAACGAGGTTTTGATCAATGTCTGTGGCGATGCGGGTGGAGAAGCCTCTCAAACGCTGGGGTGCTCCAACATCCGGAGTTGACGAGACGTGTGCTTCCCTGGTGGAGAAGCCTCTCAAACGCTGGGGTACTCCAACAAGCAGGAGATTGGAGAAGCGATATGTTTCGGTGGAGAAGCCCCGCGAACGTGGGGGCGCTACAAGATGAGCGATGAGATTGGTGGAGATGCCCTGATTTGGTGGGGAATATCCGGTTCGATGACATTAAAAGAGCGCAACTGCTGACAAAAGCCTCGTTTTTCGATGCTGTTGGACTCGAATGGGTGGCGAGAAGCCTTTCGAATGCTGGGGTGCTCCAACACCTTGCTCGATATGCCTTTGCGGCGAAGATGGAGAAGCCCCGCGAACGTGGGGGCGCTCCAAGAAAGCCAATCTTGACCTCGCCCCTGGTGTCGGTGGAGAAGCCCCGCGAACGTGGGGGCGCTCCAAGAGCGCTGTGGTGCAACTGTTGGCCAAGAGCGGTGGATAAGCCCAGCGAACGTGGGGGCGCTCCAAGGTCAGCATCCTCTGCAAACATCACAAATCCAGGTGGAGAAGCCCCGCGAACGTGGGGGCGCTCCAACTCGATGACATGAGGGGCGAGGTCAAGCTTGGGTGGAGAAGCCTTTCGAATGCTGGGGTGCTCCAACAATGCAGACAGCACAGTTGCCGGTCCACCGGGTGGAGAAGCCTCGCGAACGTGGGGGCACTACAAGATGAGCGATGAGATTGGTGGAGATGCCCTGATTTGGTGGGGAATATCCGGTTCGATGACATTAAAAGAGCGCAACTGCTGACAAAAGCCTCGCTTTCGATGCTGTTGGACTCGACCGGGTCGACCGGTGGTTGGCGCTTCGTCCAGCGCCTGGGCTGAGAATCCACGAAAGAGTAGGGGCGTTAAGGTATGGGTCAATACAGCGGCTTCATCATCATTTAACTCCCCGCGACGAAGCCGCCTGTAACTGCTCCAGCTCGGCCATTGCTTGACGCAGATGCGAAATCGCCTTACCAAAGGGCTGCCATTGCAGTCGCTGTCCTGCCAGCGATGCGGCAACTATTTGAAGGCACTTGCTGATCACATGCGGTGGGGCGCCCAGCACTTCTCTTTCATAGCGAGACAAGCAAGACCGATCACAGCCAAGAAGACGCGCGAACTCGACCTGCGACATGTCGCCCCGGGCCAACTTGATTAGCTCTGACTGGGTTTGGGGATAGCTGATCATCGCAATTCAACGCTTGGCGCGGCCTTCGTTGTCCGAAAGTTACTGGGTCGCAGCTGCAAACTTTCCACGATCTTTCGGGCTGTGCCGGTGCCAATCCCTTTGACGCTGCACAGATCCTTCTCAGAAGCCGCAAAGACCGCGCCAGCAGATCCGAAGTGCATCACCAGTCGCCTGGCCAACTCTGGACCGACACCAGGCAGACCAGACACGAGGTACTGGGACATGGCCCCATCGGGTGCCACCCGGGGCTTGGCAACCCGCGTGGCGACTTCATAGCCCAGGCCCTCGGTGAGGTGCTTGTGCATCCTGGCCAGCAGTCGCGCGCTGCTGTCCGAAGAGGGCAGGTGCATCACCTGGATCTCCCAGAAGATGCTCAGCGCAGAGACCGCGCCCAGGAGCGACTCGTAGTCGATGGCTGAGGCAACCGCTTTGAGGTCGCCCTCGATCAGGAGCATGGGCCGTTCAGCGCTCAGGCAGATCGCCTCGGCCTGCTCGAACAGCCGCCCGTCCATGATGGATGCCACGAGGTCGTTGGCCGTCTTGCGCTCGACCAGGAACGGTCCAAGCCGGTAGTCGCCAGCCGCCATTTCAGCGATCTCGGTGGGTATGCCCAGATTGTTCAGCAACCCTGGGATCGAGCTGCGAGTTTCGCGGGAGTCGATTGTGATCATGCTGTGCTCGAAGTGAGCTTGACCCGGTCGTTGAGTGGTCGAGCTAAAAAAAAGCCTCGACTTGTCGAGGCGCAAATCCCGGGCACAAGGGAGGAGAGAGCCCGGAAGGGAGGTTCAGGTGTTCTTCAGTTGCCGTTGCTGGTGCCTGCTTGGCGCAGAGCTTTCTCGATCTTCTTGTCGGTCTTGTACTGGCTCAGAGCGTACACCGACCAGATGGCGGCAGGCAACCACCCGATGATGGTGATCTGCAACAGCAGGCAGGCGATGCCGGCAAACGGCCTGCCGATCGTGAAGAACTGAAGCCAGGGCAAAAAGATGGCCAGAAACAGTCGCATGTGTGATCCCTCTGATTGTCGAAAAAATGGTTCAGTGCAGATTCTCGGCGAGATCCATCAGGTCGATGGTTGGCCAGCGGCTCGTTGGATGAGCGCCTTGGCATTGGCCAGGCGATCGCTGGCTTTGACGTACCACACGGTGGGTCCGAGCACGACAGCACGGGTGAGGTTCATCAGGCCCGCAGCCTCGATGATGTCCACCAGATCCTGCAGCCCATTCAGGAGGTCCTCGGCTGCCGCCTGAGTCGCTTCCTTGCGCTTTGCCTCGGCCAGCGCCAGACTGCACAGGTTGCCCTGGTTGTCCAGAAACGTCTGGCGCCCGGTGGGCGATCCATCGGGCGCGTGCTGGGTGAACACCTGGAACCCGTGGACGAACCGATCGGTGGCCACGTCGTAATAGGTGGCCTCCGAGTAGCGGGCGCCGGCGGGGTAGACCTTGCCAGGGCGATGGGGCTCTTCAAACAGGGTGGTGGTCGCTGTGCCTTGCATGTGTGTTCTCCGACAGGATGATCACCAGGCTCTCACAGATGTCCTGCGGCGCAAGTCTGAATGCCGACTCAATGGACCATGTGAGGGCTGCCCGCCGGTGGCATCACGCCCTCGGCAATCAGGCGATCACCGAACTGGGTGGGTAGCACAAGCATAAGGCGGGCCACCGTATCCGCGGGTAGTCGATCATCCGCGCTGTCGAGCCATGCCCTGCGAAGCGTCCGCGCGGCTGCTTCGAGAGCCTGTGCGGCGTCGAGCGCCTGATCGTCCCTGATGGCGATGTCGACCACCGGGGCACGGCCAACGGACTCAAGCTCATCGTGGCCGACCAGGTTGCAGGTCATGCCAACGTCGCCAAGAGTCTCGATAGCCCGGTTGATGTGGAACAAGGCTTGGTCGATCTGCACTTGAGCGGTGACCTGGATGCGTTCCGGAGACTTGTGGTCAGCACAGAGTGACTTGAGCCATACACCGGCCTCGGACAAGTCATCGTATGCAGCCTTGAAGGGGTACTGGGTGTACTGCTGTTGTTCGGTGTGCATGAGGATGGAATAGATTGGGCTCAGGTGCGATGCGTCAGGGCGATCCTGACTCCCACGGAACGGGCGTCAGCGATTGGGGGAGATAGAGCGGATGCGCCGGATGACCACGCTGTGTCAGCCGCAAGCAGTGCAGCTTCGGGAGCATGGCGCGGACCTGCTGGTCTCTGCCCATGAAGGAACCATGAGTTCCCCAGGCGGCCACCACCAGGTCGGCATTCGCAGCCAGATCGCGAAGGTATCGGTTGTTTCGTGGGCCGACGGGGTCCTCGGCCCGCTTCATAGCGCCCGGATCCGTGGCCCGGAAAGCGAAGAGGTTGGCCATGCAAACGGCGCTGTATCCCCATGACCTTGCGAAACCCACGCACCGGCGCACGGTCGGGTCATCGGCGTTCTCGTCAGCCGTGCTCGGATTGAGACCGATGAACAAGACATATGGGGCATGCTTGGACGGTGACTCTGCCCAGCTGCGCCAAAGGCTGTACCGGTAAGTCCGGCATGCGCTGAGCATGGCTGACCGGGCCGGGGGAGGGGAGATCCTGGATGGGGCGGGCATGGTCTTCATCGCTGCAGTATCACAGCGGCTCATGGTCGAGAGGGTGAAGGACAGGTCCGAACATGTCGCTCAAGGCCCTGCGATCGCGCCCCCAGGTGGCATTGACCTGTCGAAGCTGCTCGGTGTGCGAGAAGTTCATCAGGCCTTGCTCCATCTTGCGGACCATGTGTTCCAGGAACTTGAACAGGCTGTTGCGCTCGCTGTTCCAGACGACGTGTGGCGTGCCGGCGCCCTTGGCTTGATCGGTCCAGTCGACGAGCACATTCAGGTTGTCGTAGAAGCGCTTGTTGGCCGTAGTCAGGTGAGTCAGTCGGCGTGCACGGCCTTCCAGCAGGTCCTGCAGTACCCAAGGCTGGGGGGTGAGCTGGTAGGCGCATGAACCCACCCGTTTGAAGGACGTGCTCGTGATGGCCAGGCAGGAGGACTGATCCGCCAGCACCGCGTCGTAGCTGATCACGATCTGTCGACCTTCCGTGTCGGTGAAGAGTGCGCCGCAGCGGCTGCCCGACGCCAGATAGACAAGCTCACTTCGATGACAGTCGGTCAGCGTCAGGGCAATAGCGGCGATCGCCTGGGGCCTGGGAGAGACCATGCAGGTGACTGCGTGCATGGCATCGAGCATCTGGACGTCCAGGCCGGTGAGCCAGCCTTGCTTGACGCCATCATTGCAGTCAACGTCGACGCGCAGCACTTGGCCAAAGAGCTCTGCCCGCCGCAGCAGGGTCCGCAGAGCGCCCAGTTCGCCAGTCTGACCGGTGAGCGAGTTGTAGCTGTTCCAGAGAGCGCGCGGTGTCTCGTGCATCCTGGCATGGATCATCAGATCCACCGGTGGGGTTCTCTGGGCGGGCAGGAAGCCGTTGAACGATCGACCAGAAGCTCGGTTGATCTCTGCCTTGGTGGGGGCGTCGAAGGTAAAGCCCGGGATCTGCTTCTTGAGGACCTTGTGGGCTTCGCGGGCGCTCGCTGCGTCGCCGGAGGCCAGACCCCGCGCGCCCTTGGTCTGGCGGAACTCGGTCCACCATTTCGTCAGGCCCGCACCGCCAACCGTCTGGGTGGGCGCGTAGTGGCCATGCTCTTTGTAGAAGGCCACAAGCTGGTGGGCATAGTCGACGTCGGTCGGAACCTTGGCTGTCCTGGGTGCCACGAAATCAAAGCCGGCGTCCTCCAGCATCCTCTTTTTCCAAGCCATGAGCTTGCCCTGGTTGTACAGGGTGCGCTGCTTCTGGACCCATTTTTCGAGGGGATGACCACGCGGCGTCATTCCGTCCCAGTCGGTGGATTCCTTGAGCTGGCGGTAGTCGTGAAGGTGATGGACCCAGTCCTGTAGCTCGCGCTGGGGTCTTGGGGGCTCTTGCTGATCCAATTGCATGGCAACGAAATAGTCGAGTTGATGCGACTAGCGTCCCACGCGCGCACGCGAAATCAACAACGAAAACAGAGCCTATTGAGCGAGGATTCGCCCGTGCGGAAGCGTCCAACTGTCTCGTGGCAGTCGCGAGGTCACTTGGATGGGCTGTTGCGCTGCCAGTATGAAAAAGCAACCATGCTGCTCTCTGGTGTGTCTGAGGCTGTATAAATATACATATGTCAGGTGAGCAGGAACTCTACCCAAACGCGCCCCAGTGCTCCTTCCAAGTGACGCCGCAGGCGGCATTTGGTGGGAGGTGAAGGGGCGCAACGCTTGTCCTAGTGAGGAGCGCTTTGCTGCTGGATGTACTGCTCTTCCTTGAGCTGTAGCTGGCGCTCGCATATCTCCCGCAGCTCGGCGAGCATTGCGCCCGCCAGGCACTTTCTCCGATACTTTGTCACAACAACCAAGTGGTACTGGAGCGAATAAGTACAGTGGTAGAGGGTCTTGAACACTTGTTGTGGCATAAAGAAGCTCGCTATCGGTTAGACGCATCCGTTTCGACAACCAAGTGACCGCCGTCCGCCGCAAGGCCACCTTCCGTTTGTACCCCAACGCCGCCCAGGAGGCGGCGTTGGGACGCACCCTGGCGGCGCACTGCAAGCTGTACAACACGCTGCTGGAGACTGCGCGGCTGCGCCACAAGGCGGGCCTGCCCGCCTTCAACCGCACCAGCGTGAACGAGGCGACCAAGGCCGTGCGCAACAAGCAAGGCTGGATGGCCCAGCGCACCACGGCCCAGTCGGTCCAGGTCACCGGCGAGCGCCTGGTGCGCGCGTTCGACGCGTTCTTTCGGCGCCTGGCCGCCGGCCAGACGCCGGGCTATCCGCGCTTCAAGAGCATCGAGCGCTACCCCGGCTGGGGCTACAAGGCCCACGGCGACGGCTGGACACTGTTGCGCAAGGCCGAAGGTTTTGGCGCCGTTCGCCTGAGCGCCATCGGCACCGTCTCGCTGCGGGGGCGCGCCCGCTTCGAGGGCGTGCCCAAGACCGCAGAAGTCCTGCGCCAGGGCCACAAGTGGTACCTGAGCGTGACCTTTGAGGTGGCCGAGACGGCCGTTGCCCGCCCTGGCGGGCAACAGAGCATGGCGTTCGACTTCGGCCTGGCCACGCTGCTCACGCAGGTGGTCGGGGACCCGATGGCCGGAGAGGTCCAGACGGTGGAAAACCCGCGCTGGCTCAAGCGCAAGCTCCAGGCCATTCAGGAGACCCAGCGCGTCATCAGCGCGCTGGAGGCCAAAGCTCCCAGGAACGCCAAGCCCACCTGCGCGCTGCTGCGGGCCTACGCCCGGCGCCGGCGGCTTCACAGCCAGGTGGCGCGGCAGCGCCACGACTTCTATCACCAGCTCAGCGCGCGCCTGGTCGCGCGCTTCGGCCTCATCGTGACCGAGGAGCTGGCCCTGGCCAACCTGGTGCGCGCGCCCAAGGCGCGCCCCAACGAAGGCGCCGCGGCCGATGAGCCGCAGTTTCTGCCCAACGGAGCGGCGGCCAAGGCGGGCCTGAACCGTTCCCTGTTGGACGCCGCCCCCGGCGGCTTCCTCCAAAAACTTCGGTACAAAGCGGAAGAGGCTGGTTCGAAGTTCATCGAAATCCCCACCCGCGCGGTCAAGCCGACCCAGCGCTGTCACTGCTGTGGAGCGGCCAGCCCCAAACGGCTGGATGAGCGCCGCTGGCGCTGCGCCTGCGGCGCAGACCATGAGCGCGACGAGAACGCCGCGCGCACCATGCTGCGGTATGCCTATGAAGGCGCCTGGTGGGACAACAACGGGTCAGGAGCTGACCCGGGCGCGCAAACCGCGCCCAGAAACTCCATCCAAGCGCAAGCTTGGGTGGAGTAGTTCATTGGAAGCGGAACTCGACCATAAGCGAAGGCTTGACGATCGCGGTGGTGGGCCCGCGCACCATCAAAGGCCGGCATGTCGTTCTGGGTCTGCTGGAGCGGGTGAATCGCCACAAGTCGATCGCAGCGCTGGTGCACGGTGGCACACCTGGGCCTGAGTTGTTTGCAGCCCAATGGGCGGCCGAGAAGGGGTTGCGTGTGGCGTGCTGCGCTGCCGACTGGGTCACGCACCAGGAGCTTGGTGCCGTCGAACGGAACCGGCGGATGATCGAGCACTACCAGCCTGATGGCGTGATCGTCTTCTCGGGAGCCGTGTTTGGCGAGGACCTCGCCGCAAGGGCTGGGGCTGCCAAGATTCCGGTGATGAAAGTCTGACGTGGGCTTGCACTGTGCTCGCTGCAGCACAAGCCTGAAGATCAAAGGATCGTTGCGACGTCTTTGATCTCAGCAAATGAGCGACCAGACTTCTTCGGGTCACGAGCCTCGTTGCAAAGCTTTGTCCATGCTTCCTTGCTCACCGTGGCCACAGGCTTGCGAGAAGTACCAAAGACAAAAACCCGCCGGTCGGCCTGTCTAAGGCCGTCCTTCTGGTGACGGATTGTGTAGGGTTTGGTCATGGTTGCTGCTCAGAATCTGGAGCTTCTGGGCTACGTAGGGTAACAGTTTTCTCCAGGATGCGCTACCAGCAGAAAGGTCAAACTGCATCATGCGCTGAGACCCGTGCTCTTCCCACAACGCTTCGTCGTTTGCGATAACTTCTTGAACGCATGTGTAACTAGAGAAACGAAGGTCTTCAAGCACGTCTGTTGCATCAACAGGAGCATCGAAGCCAAATCGTGGCCATACTTTATATCCAGGCGGAGTCAAGCACCAAGTGCAACACCGATTTATTGAATTGAGGAATTGGGTTGATTGAGCTTGTCCAACATGGCCTGGTAGACGACGATCGGCGGGTAGAAGCCGTGGACGGCACGCGGGCGGTT